>JBNKTW010000107.1:0-5895 GCA_050298295.1 Rhodomicrobiaceae bacterium | reverse complement strand
TTCAAGGCCCAAGCCGGAGCCTGGGCAAGCGGCCATGCTTCCGCCCATAGGATCCTCAGAATTACCATTACGATGCTGCCGATGAGCCAGGGCAGCCAATAGATCGCAAGCAGGCTGTGCATGCGCACCAGGGCGCGGTCGAGCCCCTCGGTTACAACGCCGGCAATCGTGAATGAAGGCGCCATGCCGGTTCCGTCAAATTTCACTGTCTTTTTAAGCAATAGCCGGCCGCCGCCGGACTAGCAACGGCCGCACTCGCGCGATCGTGCCACGGGGAAAGTGGTGGTGACGATGGTTGCCATGCCGTCGAGCCGGGTGGCGCCGTGCCAGCGCGCGGAGCGCTTCTTCCGCCTGGCTTCCTTGCCAAGGATGCGCCAGGATAACCAGGATGCGCGTTATCTCTCTCCGTTAAGGATTCTCCCACGGTTCCGGCACTGCCACGGGAGGAAGCCCCCGGATAGCATTGCAACCGTGAAGGCAATAGGTCTATTTATATCGGCGGAAGATATGCTACCTTAAGTGCAGCTGGAGGCGGCGGGTTGTTCCGTTCCTCTGCCCGTTTGGAAGGCCAGGACGGCGCGGTTTGTGCGTGCGCGCCAGTCCATCGTGGTGCAGCGTGTGAACCAAGCTCTGGCCCCAAGCTTGCGGATCGTTAAGGAAAGGCTTAAGGAATACTGTGAGATTTCGGCGCCTCACCACTTCTCAGTCCCGTTCAACCGGGCATAAGGCCGTGTATGTGCCAGAACCGGCGAAAGGTTATAAAGTAATGCGCTTATCCCGTCTTGCGTTTGGCGCTCTCTTCTTAATCGCCGCCGGCGCCAGCGGAGTTTTCATACATCAATCTCCCGCGCAAAACCGGTCCATCGCGGCGGGTTCGCAAGTTTATAAGGAACTTGAGCTTTTCGGCGAGGTGCTCCAGCGCGTGCGCGAGGAGTATGCCGTAAAACCCGATGACAAGAAGCTCATCGCCAACGCCATCAACGGCATGTTGATGAAGCTCGACCCCCATTCGAGTTATATGAGCCCCAAGGAGTTCCAGGAAGAGCAGGTGGAGACGCGCGGCGAGTTTGGCGGCCTCGGCGTCGACATCACGATGAAGAACGGCGTTCTCAACGTAGTCGCCCCCATCGACGGGATGCCGGCCGGCCGGGCGGGCGTGCTCGCGGACGACACCATCACCGCGCTCGACGGCAAGCCGGTCAAGAAACTCAGCATGGATCAGGTGGTGGACCATATGCGCGGGCCAGCGGGTTCCCCCATCACGCTGACCATTGTCCGCAAAGGCGTAGACCACCCGGTCAAGATCAGAATCGTGCGCGAGATCATTAGGGTCAATCCGGTCAAGTCCAGCGTCGAGGGGGATGTTGGCTGGATCAAGATCAAGAGCTTCGAGAACGAAAACACGGCGGAATACCTGAAAGCCGCGGTAGAGAATATCAATAAGGTGGCGGGGCCGAAGCTTGCGGGCTACGTGATCGACCTCAGGAACAATCCCGGCGGGCTGCTCGATCAGGCCATCGCCGTTTCCGATGCCTTTCTCGACCGTGGCGTGATCGTGGTGACGAGGGGGCGCGGCCCGAACGATGTCGAGCGCGCGTCGGCGAAGCCCGGCGATATCGCGCGCGGCAAGCCCATCGTGGTTTTGATCAACGGCGGTTCGGCTTCGGCGTCGGAAATCGTCGCCGGCGCGCTCCAAGACCACAAGCGCGCGGCGCTGGCCGGCACGCGCTCCTTCGGGAAAGGCTCTGTGCAGACCCTGATCCCGCTCGCCGACAAGGGCGCGCTGCGGCTGACCACGGCACGCTATTACACGCCATCGGGCCGCTCGATCCAGGCAACGGGCATCGAGCCGGAATATGTTGTCGAGCCCGAGCTGCCAGACGATATCAAAAAGCAGCTCGCCGATACGCCGCTCGAATCTGAAGCGCAATTGCCTGGGCACCTGAGGAACGCCAATGCAGAGGAAGCAGAGGGCAGCCTTGCCTATGTGCCCAAGGACAAGGACAAGGATAACCAGCTCAAGGCCGCTATCGATTTGCTGCATGGCAAGGTGCCGGTGGCGGCAAAGCCCGTGGCGGGCGGGAATCGCTCGAAGCACGCCAGGGCGAGGCCGGGGGGCAAGTCTGCCGTGGCCGCGAACGCAACTGCTGACCAGCGCGCCACTTTGGAGATCCAGAACGGGCAGCGATAGTCTCCCGCGCTAAAAGCACACGCCCGCGAGCTTGTGCCGGAGCTGTCCAAATCGCTGGCCCGGCGTTAAGCTGGATTCCCCGCCGCTTCAATCCGGGACTATCAAATATGTACCGCCGCAGCCTGCCCCCCTTCCCGGACCTAAGCGCATTCCTTGCCCATCTTGACGGCAAGGGCGATGTGCGGACCGTAACAGCGCCCATCGACATGAACCTTGAAATCACCGAGGCGCACCGGCGGGTGATCGCGGCGGGCGGCCCAGCGCTGCGCTTCGAGCAGGTCACGGCGGCGGGCAAACCCTCGGGCTTGCCGGTGATCGCCAACCTGTTCGGGACGCGGGAGCGCGTGGCGGCGGGGCTGGGCACGGTTCCGGCAGAGCTGGAGCGGCTCGGCGTGTTCATGGCCTGGATGCGCTCGCCGCAGCCGCCGAAGTCCATCGCGGAGGCGGGGCGGCTTTTCCCGGCGGCGCGCGCCGCGCTACAATCGCGCCCGAAATTCGTCTCCGAACCGAAGGCCTGGGCGGACGCAACGCCGGACCTGTCCCAATTGCCGGTGCAAACCTGCTGGCCGGGCGACGCCGCGCCGCTCATCACCTGGCCCATCGTCGTCACCCGCGCACCGGGGAACGATGACGCATCCACCTATAACCTCGGCGTCTACCGCATGCAGGTGCTGGACAAGGATGCCACGATCATGCGCTGGCTGCCGATGCGCGGCGGTGCGGCGCATCACCGGCAATGGGCTGCGCAGGGGCTCGATATGCCTGTCGCGGTGGTCATCGGCGCCGATCCGGCCACGATCCTCGCCGCGGTCATGCCCGCGCCCGAAGGCGTGAGCGAGATCATGCTCTCAGGCATTCTCGGCGGGCGGCGGCCAGAGCTTGCGCCCTGCCGGACCATCCCGCTGCATGTCCCGGCCAGCGCGCAAATCGTGCTCGAAGGCGCCGTCTCCCCCACCGAAACTGCGATGGAAGGCCCGTTCGGCGACCACACCGGCTATTACAATCCCGCCGAGCCGTTCCCGGTCTTCCGCCTCAAGCACATGCGCATCCGCGAGCCGGGCGTCTATCTCACCACCTTCACTGGCCGCGCGCCCGACGAGCCCTCGGTGATCGGCGATGCCATGCTCGACATTTTCAAACCGCTGCTCCGGCAGCAGCTTCCCGAAATCCTTGACGTCTGGCTGCCGCCCGAAGCCTGCTCCTACCGCATCGCCGTGCTTGCGATAGACAAGCGCTACCCAGGCCAGGCGCGCCGCGCGATGATGGGCTTCTGGTCGCTGCTGCCGCAGTTCACCATGACCAAGGTGCTCATCGCGGTTGATGCGGACATCGATATCCGCTCCTGGAGCGACGTGATGTGGGCGGTGGCGACGCGCATGGACCCTTCGCGCGACCTCATGGTGCTGGACCGCACGCCCATCGACCACCTGGATTTCGCCTCGCCGCTGACGGGGCTTGGCGGCAAGCTCGGCATCGACGCGACGAAGAAAATCGGCAGCGAGACGACGCGCGGCTGGGGCGAGGTCATGCGCATGAGCGGCGATGTAGAGCAGCGCGTCGCGGAACGCTGGCGTGAGCTGTTTCCCGATCCGCCACCCACCTCATAAACGTTGCGCAACAGTCGGGTCCGGACTAAACTAAGTCAACTTAGTTTAAGCGGCCGGGCCAATGCAAATCGTCAACATACACGAAGCCAAGACGCATTTATCGCGCCTCATCGAGCAGGCCGCCAAGGGCGAGCCGTTCATCATCGCCAAGGCTGGCAAGCCGCTGGTGAAGGTGACGGCCATCGACGCGCCGGCCCGCGAAGGCCCGCGCAGGCTGGGGTTCATGGCCGGGCAGATCGCCGTGCCGGACGATTTCGACCGGATGGGCGCAAACGAAATCGAACGGCTCTTCGGCGATTCATGAAGCTGCTTCTGGATACGCATGTCCTGCTCTGGGCGGCAGGCCAGCCGGACCGTCTGCCGCCGGCGATACGGGAGATGCTCGAAGATCCGCGAAACGAGCCGGTCTTCAGCGTGGCAAGCCTTTGGGAAATCGCGATCAAGCGCAGCCTCGGGCGCAGCGATTTCCAGGTGGACGCGCGGCTGCTGCGCCGGGGCCTGCTCGAAAACGGCTACCTTGAGCTTGAGATCAAGGGGGACCATGCGGTTGCGGTGGACGGGCTGCCGCCGATCCATAAGGACCCGTTCGACCGCATTCTCGTCGCGCAGGCGATAGCCGAGGGCATCTTGCTTTTAACCGCCGATCCACAAGTGGCGCTGTATCCCGGACCCGTGCGTAAAGGGTGATGCGAAATCCGGCCAATCGGCCCGTGGAGGACTTCCACCTCCAAGATCAACGCCATGCCTGGCACACAAACCGGCCCGCCTCCGGCGGGACACCTTCCGCACGGCGGAGGCGGCTACCCTCCAGTAACATAACTAAGCGAAGCGCCAATCTGGAAAAGCGCCTGGACGCTGCCGTGAACGGCGAAGCCGCCCTCCGCTTGGCGGCGCCTCCCGCGCCGCCCGCTCCAGGCTGCTTCGCCTTGCCTGACCTACTGGGCTCACCGGACTCGGGCGCAGCGGAAGCCAATGTTGAAGTACCGGCTCTCGCGATCGCTCGCGTCGCGGCCCGCGGCGCGCACGCTCCTGGCGTTGAAGCTCCAGGAACCGCCGCGCACCGCGCGCGAGGCGCAGTTTCCAGTGAGCCAGGCCGAGCCATCGGTGGGGGCATCTTTGTAACTACCGTGCTCGCAGTCCTCCACCCACTCCCACACATTGCCCGCCGTATCGTAAAGGCCGAAGCCGTTGGGACGAAACGAACCAACGGGAGCCGTTTGCTTGTCATCCCATCGGCTGCCACAACCGTCACAATTGGCGTGATTCCTACCTACGCTGTTGCCCCAGAAATAGCGCGTTTGCGTACCCGCCCGGGCCACATATTCCCACTCGGCCTCGCTCAGCAGCCGGTACTCCTTGTGCGTCTTGTCCGACAACCATTTCACATACGCCTTGGCATCGTTCCAGCTCACATAGATGACCGGCCTGCTGCCACGTCCCCAGCCCCGATCTCTAGGTTTGTAGCCGCCGCAGCCGCCATCCGCCACGCAGGCGTCCCATTCCGCGAACGTCACCTCAAAACGCCCAACCGCGAAGGGCTTCGCGATGCGCACCTCGTGCTGTGGGCCTTCGCTATCGAAACGCTCCGGCTCGCTTGAGGGCGAGCCCATGGTGAAGCTGCCGGCCGGCACCACCACCATCTCGGGACAGTTGGTGCAGTCCTTGAAAGTCTCTCCCACCTTTCCGATGGTGGTGGCAGCGGCCAGGGAGCCACCATCCCCGCGCGTATGCGGCGTGCGCTGCTTCAACGCAGCCTCCGCCCGGTCCGCCCGCCGGTTCGCGGCTTTCAGACCGGCCTGGGCCTTTTGCGCCGCCGCCTTCGCCTCCTTCAGCGCCTGCTCCGCGTTCGCAAGCCGCCCGGTCAGCTCCGTAACGCGCCCCGCCGCGGCCTCGCCTTTCTCCCGGGCGGCGGAAAGCGCATCTTGCGCAGCCTTCAACGCGGCCTGCGCGCGGTCGCGCTCACCGGCAGCCGCAGCATATTTCACTTCTGCTTCTTTCCAGGCGGTCTCGGCGTCCCTGGCTCTTTTTTGCAACGCCGCCAAGGTGGCGGCATGTTCCTCCCGCGCGGATTTAAGCGCGTCTTGCGCCCGGCCACGC
>JBNKTW010000106.1:0-15560 GCA_050298295.1 Rhodomicrobiaceae bacterium | reverse complement strand
ACTCCCGGACCTTGAGGAAGACTTCAAGGATCACGCACCGTCCGGCGCCCGCGTTGGCATCGAAATCCCGGTCGGCATCAAGAAGCTCGAATGGACTTTCAAACTGACCGGCATCGATCCGCAGGTCTTGACGCAGTTTGGTCTCTCGGCGCCGGTTTCCAACCTCTCATGTTCACAGTCAAGGGAAAAGGCAAGCCGTCTCCGTTAGCTCCTTCTTATTCAGGAACATAAATGGAACTATGGTCTGGCAAACCGGGTGAAGAGCCGAGCGCAAAAGCGTCGTGTGATCAATCTCTCATACGCGGACTTATGGATTTACCGCATTATCATGTGCCGTCGCGGGTTTAACTCTATCTGTACGCGGGCGCTGATCGTAACTGATCTACCCCAAGGCTGGACGAGTGCTACCCAAACGAGGCCCGGCTCTTCGCTGTGTTTGCCAGAATGTAAGTCGGGTCTCAGGCCTGCTAGCTTTCCAGCGGCACCACTTGGCCCATTTCCCAAATGAATGTTGTCAGCTCACGCGCAACAGCAGTACAGGCGACAGCGGTTTTTTTTCCACCCGCAATAAACCGCCGGTAGCGGCTGCATAGCCGCACCTGGGCACGCCATGCGATATTGCGCACCTGTTTCTCCGCCTCTGTATGCGCCCGTTCTTTTTGTTTCGTAACTCGTGCTGGGAAACGGTAGCACCAGGCCGCTTGTATCAAAACGCGCCGCACCTCAATGTTGCCCGCTTTGGTTATCCCGGCGCGTTTGACGCTGTCGCCGCTGGAATGCTCGGAGGGCACAAGGCCGACGTAAGCCGTAAGTTTCGAAGGGGTGGAGAACCGCCTCAGGTCTCCTGTGACCGACAGCAATGTCGAAGAAGCAACCAGATCGAGCCCCTTCATCACGCAGAGAGCTTCCACCAACGGCCTCATTTTCCATTCCGGAACAAGCCTCTCAATCTGTTTCACAAGGGCGGTGTGCCGGTCTGCGGCATCCTTAATGGCATTGATATAATCCTGAAAAACGATCTGTTGGGCGGCGTGGTCAAACTTCTGTTCGGCAAGCCAAAGAGAATGAGCACGACTCCAGCATGCCAAACCGGAATAGACCCGTCCTTGCCGGAGTAGGAAACTCTGCAACTGCTGCTTGGCTGTTTTCAATTGTCTTTTCGCATCCGCGCGCGAACGCACCAGATCGCGCATGGCCTCGTGGGCGGTATCGGGAACCCAAACCGCGTTGAGTTCGCCAGCCCGCAGCAAGCGCGCCAGCTTGATGGCGTCACGCCGATCCGTCTTCACATGCTCACCGGGTTTGCGGGGGATCATGCTGGGCGCTGCGATCGTACAGGCATGCCCAGCGGCAACGATTTGACGGTAAAGACCGTAGCCACAACAACCAGCTTCATAACAAAAGTGCAATTCTCTGCCGGGCTTGGTCAGCCGCTTGAGCAGCGCTGCCACGCTTGCCGCCGTATTTTCTATGGTGCCGTGAGAGCGCACTTCTCCATTGCGCCCGTCTTCAGCAACAGCAAGAGTGATCGTTGCTTTATGGACGTCCAAACCAACAAACAATGTGCTCATAGTCATCTCCTGTCATCGTGAGGATCGAATGACAGGCGGAGAGCCGATGACCGGTGAAGGAAGGGCCGGCAGGTTTCCCACGCCAGCCCCCGTGATTTTCATCACCTTGCACGGTCATCGCCGCTCCCGGCTGTACCGTGGCGCTAATACTAACTTAGAATCATCTTGCGTCAAATACTCCGCGGAGGGGCTGGGAGGCGCGAAGCCTCCCAGCGCGTACAGCGAAGCGGAGCGCGTCAAGATGATTGCCGGATCCGGTTACGGGCTCTGTGGAGCGCCAGCCATTGCCCTCTCACCGAGGGCTGACTGTGAACATACGGTCTGTACTAGCGGAATGCGCCCCACCGCCCGGAATTCCGCCGTGGCGTTGGCTTGATCGCGGTTGGCCGGATTGCCCTTCGCCGGCATGGGCACTTCCATCGTGACGGCGGTCTGGCGGTATTCGAAATCCGGAAGGATGGCGGCAAGATAGGACCGGCAGATGATGGCGAACAGCCGTTTTTCGTCGTCGCTGAGCCGCGCGAGCCGCTTCTCCAAATCGTCATCGAGCACATTGACGTTCGGCACCACGGCGTGATGCGAAACGCCCTCCAGCGCCTTGTCGCAGAAATGGCCGGACTTGCCCTTGCGGATCACGGGCTTCGATAAATCGAGATGGGCGAAGCCACGCAGCCGCCCGAGCGCGGCCGCGATGGCCGGCACGTCCGCGATCTGGTTCTCGCTCAGATAGCGCGCCTCGGCGCGCGGATAGGTGATGAGCTTCTTGCCGGCGCCATCGTAAAGTTCCTGGGCGGTGGCGAGCGTCCTGTCCGCCGTCCAGCCCCAGCGCTGGCCGCAGGTCTTTTGCAGCGACGGCAGGTCGAACAGCTTGGGCGGTCCCTGGCGGCAATTCTCGACCTTGATGTTGAGCGGACCGCGATAGCCTTCCGCCGCGCGGGCGATGGCTTCGGCGCGGGCGCGGTCCTTGATGCGCAGTTTGGCGGGCGGCGCGTGGCGGATGGCGAAACTGCCGCCAGCCACATTCGCCTGTGCCACGATCTCAAAATAGTTCTCGGGCTTGAAATCGCGGATTTCGAGTTCGCGCAGGCAAACGATGCCGAGCGTCGGCGTCTTCACCCGCCCGATGCCTATGACGCCGCGCGTGCCGGGCGCTAAAAGCGTCCTCGTCGCGGTTCGCGTCAGCGATAGGTTGAAGATCTGATCGGCCTGCTGGCGCGCGACCGCTGCCTCATAAAGCGGGCGCATCTCGCGGTTGGGCTTCAGCGCCGCGAAAGCCTGGCGCAGGGTCTTCGGGTCTTGCGCGGTGAAGAGTGCGCGCTGCACGCTGCCGCGAAAGCGCAGATGCTCCAGGATTTCCTGGCCGATAAGCTGGCCCTCGCGGTCGCAGTCGGTGGCGATGATCACCGTCTCGCTGGATTTGAGCGCCGCCGCGATGGCTTTGAGCTTGGCGGATTTGTTGCCGCCAGTGGCGGGCCGGGTGGGATAGAGGCCATCCGGCTTCAGAAGCGTGCAGGACCAGCGTTTCCAGGCCGGATCGACCTCATCAGGTTCGGCCAGCCGCAAAAGGTGGCCTTCCGCGGGCAGGATCTTCCCGTAGCGGCTGCCAAGCGCCGCGGCCAAGTCTTTCGCCTGACTAGTTTTTTCGGTGATAATCAGCGTTGTCATGGACTGCCATCAGGGATGATTCCGACCGTGGCAGCGTAACGTCTAAAGCTGGCTGGATAAAGCGTCCTCTGAACAGGGCAGGCCAGCCATCCCATGGTAATCGGGTGGCAATGTTAGCTGCGGGCGAACCTCGCGTTCAATGAACTGACGCCGCCATGGCTGCAGCGCCCCCGATAGCGGAAGCAAAAAATGCGAGCCTTGAGGAGTTCACCCAAATGTTGTGAATGGCCACTTTTGTATAGACAGACTCTTAAGCCTAACTTCGATCAGCAACCGGAATGGCGTGGCAATTTTCCTTGAATGTCGTCGCCGCGCCTCAAGAGTCTGCACCGCACTCTGGTATCCGCCATAGCATGCGCGAGTATTGGATGAAATGATCGAAGCGAGCAACTTGCGCACGCCGACGATCTGACGTAAAAGACATATCGTATTCAACCCAACACGTTCAACCGATGAGGAGACGAGCCGTGAGACCTCTACCGCGATCGACACATTCCGTGCCGGTGCCCGTAGAGTGGCCGGCTAACAGTCACCCAATCTGGTTGAACGGCGATGGCAAAGTCATCATTACAGCGCCGGCAGGAGGCCGAGCGCGCGCGGGTTGAAGCCTATGAGGCCTCGCTGCGGCGGGTGTCACGGCAGGCTCGTCCTGCGCCAAACTTCCAAACAGCGATCGACGAAGCCAAGCGCGGCTTCGAAACCAGGATCTTGCGCGACGCCTGGGCATGGCAGCCGCAGATGAAGACCCGTAATGCCGCGCGTCTGCGTCTTGCCGCTGCCCGCTATCTCTTCGCGCGCTACCCGGTTGGGGAGCACCTGGAGCAGATCTGGATAGACAGCGATGGGCTCGGGCGGGACGAGATCGTGCTGCGTAAGAACTGGTACATCGTGGCCGCCAGCGGCGGTTCGCTTTACAAGGAAGGAGCGGGCGAATGGCTTTCCCGCAAGGAGGTGCATGCGTTCCTCAATTCGCCGCCGGGCCTTGGCTTCGAGGCTGCGATCTGGCAGGCAATCGCCCGGTCCTATTCGGACGATCCCTGTATCGCGCAGCGGATCGCGCATTCCAGGATTGCGCAGACGCCTCGCGCCGAAATGGGCTTTTGGCGCGAGGCGGCGCGTTTCTTCTGTGCGCATCCAACTACGGTGGAGGAGATGGACGACTTCCGCGATTTCCTTGAGGACCACTACCGGCGCGACCGGGCGTTCAGCCTCAAGGGACGCACGCCGGCTTCGCTCAGCCGGCAGATGCGCGAGTGGCACCGCGACCTCGAAGCAATCGCGCGCATCGAGGCTGCACGACGCCGCGCGGAAGCTGCGCAGGCGCGTGCGCGCGGACATACCCCGGCTCAAGAGGCGGGCGGGGGCGCCTGGCGGGGGGCGGCGATCACGGATTGGTCGTGGAGCCCGGCGGCGAAGGATCGCTCCAAGCGCGAGATCTATATGGCGATCCAGCTGCGCACCGGCGCCGATCTTGTGAGCGAGACGCGGGCCATGCGCCACTGCGTCGCGAGCTACGCGCAAAAGTGCATTGCGGGGCAGGCGTCGATCTGGTCGCTGCGCCGCCGCGCCGAGGGCAGCACCGAGCGGCTCTTGACGGTCGAAGTTAACCGTCAAAACCGGGCGGTGCAGGTCCGGGGCTTTGCCAACCGCCCGCCCCGGCCCGAGGAGCGGAAGCTCCTGGAGCGCTGGGCCACGTCGCGCGGGATTGCGCTCCCATAACAACACCCCGCGCCGCGAGCCGGCGCGGGGACGGATGTCCGCGACGCTTCAGGTGAAGAAATTTCTGACAACACGGTTGGCGGCCGATCCTGTGCGTTTCTGGTAGGGAACGCGAATGGATACGCACCTCGTGATCGTCAACCATGATCACGCCGGCGATTGATCCGGCATAGGTCTTACGGAAACCCACATCTCCATTGCTGACATTGTTCCGCATGGTCTGGGCAAACCGCTCGATCATGAGGGGACTGATCCGGAAGATCGTTCTCGATCCGTACCTTGCCCGCTCCAAAGCGGCAGTGGCGTTATCGCGCGCCGTCTGCAAGACGGCGAACCGCTCTTTCAGCGGCTCGTCCATTCGCGCAAAACCGTGCTCCACGAGGTGGTATAGCCGTCTAATGCGCTCATCGGTACCGGCAGCTTCTTTTTCCAGCGCGGCGATGCAATGAAAAGCAGGGACGCACAAGGATGACGGGCGTTGATATCGCGTGGATCGCGAACTTCGTAAAGAATGGCAAACGGTGCCTGCATGGAAGCCTCCCCAGATTAGGAAGACTTCGCAAGAATCCTGTTCGCCAAGCCGTGCAACACCCTTGTCAATACTTATATGCGATTTCCCTGGCCCTGCCGGTGCCCCGGTGGGGAGCACCGCAAGGTGCCCCTCCCTCTACCCGATCCCGCCGCCGCCAGCCGCCAGCCGCCAGCCGCCAGCAACGGTCGCGGTTATCGCGAAGCGCGAAACGCGAAATGCGCCGTGGCGATCCAGAAAAAGGGCGCGCGGCTTGAACTTACGCCCCCCTGGATTGCTGCGGCCTTCCGGCCTTGCAACGACGCCGGCGCCGTTCCGCGTCTTTGCCCTTGCGCGGGCAGGCATTGCCTGGCGCCAGCCTCGCGTTATAAAAAGCTTGGCGGCCGCAACAACGGAGAGAACCCTGTGCCCGCCATCGTTGGATTAGCCGGAAGCCCGTCCATGCCGTCGCGGACGTCCGCCCTCGTGCGTACCGCAGTGGACCGCATCGCCGCGCAAATGGGCGCGGACGCCCGCCTCGTGGACCTCGCGGAACTGGTGCCGGACCTTGGCATCCGTTCCCGCGCCGAAGCCTCACCCCGCGTCGAAGAAGCGCTCGCCGCCATCGAAGGCGCGGACCTCCTGATCGCGGGCGCGCCCGTCTACAAGGGCTCCTATCCCGGCCTATTCAAGCATCTCATCGACCTCCTCGCCTACCCCTGCCTCGCCGGAATCCCCGTGGGCCTGCTCGCCACCGGCGGCAGCGAACGGCACGCGCTCGTGGTGGAATGCCAGCTCCGGCCGCTCTTCGCCTTCTTCGGCGCCAAAACGCTCGCCACCGCCGTGTTCGTCCCCGACAAGGCCATCCATAACGGCTGGGTGGTTGATGAGCCTTGCGGCGCTCGGCTCAGCCAGATGATCGCCGAGGCTGTGCACGAGCTGAAAGTCTTGCGCGGGAGCCCGGCGGCGGAGGGTGGTGGCGGCGGTTCGTAAGCCTTTGGCGGGGCTTTGATCCGCACAAAAGGAGAAGCTCTAGTACAAGCTGCGGGAACTTTGACCCGCATGCGTGATTCACGCCGTCATTGCGGCGGCGAGTGGAGCGCGGACCGAGGCAATCCAGATCCGCGAGCCACAGCGCTTATTTCTGGATCGCCACGGCGGCCAAGGCGGCCGCGCGATGACGGCGACGGGCGTCATAACTTCCTGCGGATTGTACTAGCCCTCTAAATTACAGGCGGTGCCAGGCTCTGCCATTTCGTCGAAATAGGCCGCTGGCTGCAAAAGCGTTGACGCGCTGAAGCGTGACCGCAGCTTCGACAGCACATCGCCGCCGCCGGTCTTGGCCGTCAACGAGGCGCCAAGCACATCGAAGACAAAGGCGAGCCCTTCTTCGACCAACGGCGTGAACTGCTCAAAAGCGGCTTCTTTGCAGGTCCACGCGAGCATGTCGTTCATCAGGCTGAAATATGCGGGCTCCACGCCAAGTTTCGCATGAACGCGCCCCAATGCAGCGACTTCCGGGATTAGCATCTGCCCGGTTGCTGCGCCCGCCGGCCAGAGCTGGCTCGACCGCGTCGTTTTCACGACACTTTGAACCTTTGCAAGAACGAGTGGCAAATGTTCCGCTACACCCCCCTTGAAATAGCCAGCAAGCCCAGGTTCCACTTCAAATAACCTTCGATAGCTCAAAGCGAAAATGCCGGGCAGCTCCGGCTCCATCTCCGCAAAAAAGTTCCTGAGCGCCGTAAGCCTGTCCTGGACCCTGCAAGAAGCTCCGGCCGGGCTATTTGCACCAGCTTCTGGTTGCAGCACCAAAAGAACCCTCCTTCCGCATTCCGCGGGCAACCGGATTGGCCGCGGCTTGAGCAGATTGTTGAGCTAGCAGCTTGGCTCCAGAACCGGGCGCGCCGGGTTCATATGGAGCGGTCTGAATGCCGCCGCGGGCCGCATCGGCCGTTCCCGTCCGCCGGTCTTGCCGCGCCATTGCCCGCATGGGCCAAAGACGGGCTTAGTCTAAGCCGTATTATCCGCGCCGGTCAAACATTTATGCAAATGAGGATAAAATGTTGACAAGATGACATTCTTCAGCCCGAATTGAGAAAAAGACACAAAGTCAGAATTCCCGCCGGAAGGCGGCAAAGGCCCGTTGCTGCCGCCCCGAAGGGGTCAGCCGGACACCGGAGCCCTTGTAAAACCGGCCGCCAGACCGGTCCCGCGGCCGGCTTTAGTGGAGGAAGCGAAGTGAATTGGGACGATGCTGTCAAGTCGCACGCGGCATGGAAGATGAAGCTCCTGACCTACATCCGCGACCCCAGCAAGAAACTCGACCCCGCCGCCGTTGGCGCCGGCGACCGCTGCCCTCTTGGGATTTGGCTCAACGGCGAAGGCAAGCGGAAGCTGGCCGCCCTGCCCGAGTTTGCAACCCTGATCGCCGAACATGCGCGCTTCCACCGGGCGGTCGGCAGCGTCATCGAACAGGTCAACACTGGTAAAACCGTGCCCGATCAGACGGTTCTTGGCTGGGAAAGCGAATTTGCCGCTTCCTCGCGAAGCGTGGTCACAACGATCACGATATTGAAGCGGAAGGCGCCTGACCTCTGACATGGATTCCCACAGTGGCGGAATTCGCACATGCTCCATTGATCCGCAGCCGGGCGCCGTAAATTTGCGCGCAAGCATCTGTTAAGCGGGAGCAATGAGCACCCTGATTGCCATCCTCGACGCAGCCTACACGCCAACCGGAGCGGGCGTGGCATGCGTGCTGGCGGAGGGCTGGGCCGCCCCCGCCGCCGCGGCGCAATTCGCCAGCCACATCCCCGGCGCGCCGCAAGCCTACGAGCCGGGCGCCTTCTACAAGCGCGAGCTGCCGCTGCTGCTGGCCGTGATCCAGGGTCTTCCGCGCCGGCCGGACGCTTATGTCATCGACGGCTATGTCTGGCTCGGACCGGAGAAGCCGGGGCTTGGCGCGCGGCTGTTCGAGGCGCTGGGCGGCGGCGCGCCGGTGATCGGCGTGGCGAAGACGCCGTTCCATGGCGACACCTGGTCCACGCCGGTGCTGCGCGGCGGCAGTCAGCGTCCGCTGCACATCACCGCCGCCGGCATTGGCGGACCCCAAGCGGCCGCGCTGGTGGCGGGCATGCACGGCGCGCACCGCATTCCAACGCTTCTGAAGCTGACCGACCGGCTCGCCCGCGACGCCGCTGCGAACGGCGGCGCGCAAGCCGCGCCGTGACCCCGCCGCGCTCCGCCAACGCAGCGGCTTGTTGACGCGCCCCTGTTACAAAGTGCCGCTGCCCGGGTAATTGACACTCCAAAGTGATTAATGCAGTTTTGACAGTAACTTTTTGCCGCAGATGGGGAGAGGCTGATGGCCCCTAAGGTGCGCTGGCGGCGCCTGACGGCGCAGCTTGCAATAACGAGCCTGGTCTTCCAGGCCGTTATGGCCGCTCTTATGCTATCCTCACGCGTGGCGCTGGCGGGAGGCGCCGCATATGCGGAACCCGCCATCGTCATTTGCACCGGCACCAGCTTCACGCTGATTACGTTCGACGGGAACGGCAACCCGGTCGAGACGCCGCTTTCCAGCAAGCCCTGCCCGATCTGCGATGGCATCGCCACCTCGGCGTTCCTGCTCGGGATGGCTCCGAACGCCCTCATCGGCAGGCTGACCAACCCCGAGGTCTTGCGGCCAGCGGCCGAGTTGCGCCCCGCCAGCATCGCTTGCCTTACCCGCCGGAATCGCGGCCCCCCCGTGCTCGCTTAAGTGTTGCGCGTGCGTCTGCCCGCCACTGTGCGGGCGGTGCCCCCTGCGCAACGCGTCCGGCCTGGAAGCCCCTTGAAGATATGTGTGCCGGTTTTACCGGACCCCGATGCCGTGCAATTGCGGGCCTGCCCCGTGGTTCCGCAGCGCCAGTCAGGGTAGCTTGGCAGCTTTCGCGGCAGCAGGCAGCGAATGCGAGCAGCGAAGCGCATATCTGGACCGTCCCCTTCAACCGGCGGGCGGTGCCCGGCGGAACTCAACGGTCCGGTCTTCCAGGCCGCCCTGTCCCTCAGCTCATAGCGCCCGCCTCCCAAGGCCGCTCATTGGCCGGAGGATGCCGGCCGCGGCGCCGGTTCCAGACGGCGAGCTGAAGGACCATCTCTCTCAAACGCTTTTTGCTCCTACGCGGGTTTGCTCGCGACGGCCCTCAAAGGAGCGGCCGGCTGAGGGGGGACCGGCAGCCTCCCTCAGCCGCCTCAGCTCAAAAGTGCGTTCAGGATCGCGTCAGATGACGCGGTTATCCTTGGGCGGACTTTATGTCTTCGATTCCAAAAGGATCAAGCACATGCAAGACCGCACCGCCATGCCCCAAGCTGCGGTGGAAAGCCCCGGAACCGGCCCCCAGTTTGCCGCAACCCTGGTTCCCGGCCGTTTCCTGCCGCCCAAGGGTTTTCTCGCGCTATTGCTCAACATCGCCGCGCTCAGCTACCTCAGCGTCTATGTCTTCTTCTTCCTGGGCGGCCGCTGGCTTGCCGGCCTTTGGCTGCTTGACCTGGCGCTTTGCTGCGGCGTCTACCTTT
The DNA here is from genome assembly GCA_050298295.1 of Rhodomicrobiaceae bacterium. Taxonomy (GTDB): domain Bacteria; phylum Pseudomonadota; class Alphaproteobacteria; order Rhizobiales; family Rhodomicrobiaceae; genus Rhodomicrobium. The sequence continues at coordinate 5,537 of JBNKTW010000106.1, read as the reverse complement.
GGAAATTCGCGCCGGGACGATTGCAGGAAAAGGTCGTGCTGACGGAGGAAAGGCTTTCGTTCGTCCGCACCGGTCCATCCGGCAAAGCGGAGAGCTGGGACTTCCACCCTTACTGGGTGCGCTGCGAATTTAACAAGGGCCGGGGTGACAGCAGCGAGCTTTCGCTGTCGAGCCACGGCCGCAGACTTGCCTTCGGCGCGTTTCTTTCGGATCGCGAAAAGGAAAGTCTCGCAGCCGCGCTTGGCGCCGCTCTCGCCACGCAGCAGAACCGCGGCCTGCCCCAGGGAGACCGCGCGTAATCGCCGGGCCGCCCGCGGAGCCAGCACCCCGGCCTGCTTCCCTGATATCCCGTCCGCCACAAATCGTAACCGCTCCAGCATCGTTGGCGCGGTTCCTTTTCACGCGGCCCTTCGCGGAGATGACGGTGAAGCGCTCAGCGGTTTTGGCATTTGGCCTTTTTAGCGGCGCAGCGTCAGCGAAGCCGAGCCGCTATTGCTCTTGAGCGAGACTCTCTGCTTGTTGCCGCGAACCGTTACGTGAATTCTGCCGCGAATGCCGAAACGCTCATTATGGAACGAGCCCGCGTAGCGGTCCGGGCCGATCTTGCGCATACGCGCGGTTTGCTCGACGTTTCCGGAGGCCGTGGCGCACACGCCGTTCAGGGCGACGGAACGGCCCGATTGGGTGTAGTGGGCGTGGCACCTGGCGCGCTCGCTGTGCCCATCGGAAAAGGTGACGACGCCGCCGCCCTTCCAGGAGCCTTTAAGCTCACCCGCTTGCGCCTGGGCGCTCAAGCTCACAGCCGCGGCCAGCGCAACTCCCAGAACGGTTCCGATTTTAGGCGGCGCAAGCCGTAGCCTGAACAAATTCATTGAGTACCTCCACAACTCCCGTTTAGCGGGCCGCCCGTTGTGTAACCCACAACCTCTAATGCCCCTTTAACCGCCGCATCCCGCCGGAGGCCCGCGTGGATGGGCTGTGCATAAGTGGCTTGCGCGGCCTCATGTCCGGGCCGCCCGCTATTCTGGGCTGGGCGCTACTCGCCCGCGGCGTAGCGGAGCGAACTCTGGAAAATGCCGCTCACAAATCCCACGGCCTTCGTCTTCATCGCCATGGCCCTGGCCGTCAGGCCGGGCGCCTCGGGCTCCTCTGCTTTCGCCAGTTCCGCTTCTGCCTTTGCCTGTGCTTTTGCGGGCTGCGCGGCCTTGACGCCCGCCATCGCGGGTTGAACCGGCTTATCACCGGCTTTTCTGACCGCGCCGGTTTCAGTCAGCATCCACGGCGGCAGATAGGAATGATCGTCAGCGTCCGCCATGGCGCGGCCTGGAGCGCAAAGAACGCCCATCGCAAACGCAATGGCCAAACAAAAAGCACCGGAATATTGCCTAAGCTTGCAAGACATTATCCCCTCCCCTTTCATAAGCCGGCCGCCGGATATTCGATTCGCGGCCACGCGATTCTGGGCATGGCAACCTTTCGCGAACCCAGCCGCGCTGGCATAAAGGCTGCCCGCCGCCAACCGCGTATGCGCTCATCCGGGATTGGCGCAGCGGAAGCACGCGCCGGCAAATCGGGAGGGAAGTTCCAGAGCGCAGGCGGGCTTCACGCTTATGCTTCCGGCCAGCCCGCCTCCACCGCGAGCTTGATCAGCTCCGCCGAAGTCTTGACTCCCAGCCGCTTCATCGCCCGCGCCCGGTGCGCCTCCACCGTCTTGGGGGAGAGGCTCAGAATGCGGGCCATGTTCTTGTTCGAGTGGCCGCAGACGAGCAGCCGCACAACGTCCCGCTCCCGCGCGGTCAGGCTCGCGAGCGCCGGCGGCGGCGGCTTGGCCGCTCCCGGCGCCCGGCCCGCCGGCTCCCCCCGCCATTCCCCGGCCACGCGCGCGTTGATGCTCTTTTCCGCAAGGCGCCGGACCTTGAGCGTGCGCGCGATCTCCTCCTCCCCGGCCCCCGCCGCGGGGTGGATCAGCACCGTATAAAAGCCCGCATCCCTGCTCCAATGAACCTCGATCGAAACCTTGCGGCAATCTCCGCGCCCTTGTACGACGCAAACGCGCGGGATCGAGAGCACCGCGGTGCGTTGCGCCTGCAAAGCCGCGAGTTTCTGCGTCATCCCGACCAGCGGCGGAAATTCGAGGCAGAGCGGCTTATGCAGGGCAATCGCCTCCGCAAGCCTCCCGCGCGTGAAGTAGACGGTCTGATCCGCGCTGGCCAGGGCGAGGCCAAACTCGCCGCTGTCGAACAGCGCGCCGATGGCGGCCGCCTCTGTGAGGGTGTCTCCGGTCATCGGTCGAGCCCGCGCTCGATGCAGGCGAGCGCCACCTGCTGGAAGGCTTCCGCGATGTTCTGGCCCGTCTTGGCGCTTGTCCACAGGGTGTCGATCCCCAGGGCTTGCGGATTGGCCACCGCTTGCCCTTCCGGCTGCAGGTCGCATTTGTTGATAAGCAGAAACGCCGGACGCCCTGGAAACGCGCGTGAGAACGTCTCCCACAGCCCCAGCGCCGTTTTATGCGTGGCGGGCCGGGCGATATCCGACACGATCAGCGCGGCGTTCGCGCCTTCAAGGTATATGTGCGAAAAAATGTGCTGCTCGTACTCGCCATCGACATCCCAGATGATGAGTTCGGCCTCACCATCGAGCGCCGGTACCTGGGGCTTGAGAACATAGGAAAAAATATCCACGCCTATCGTCGCCTTATAACTTGTCTCGAACTTATCGAGGACAAAACGCCGTGCAATCGACGTCTTGCCAACGCCGACCTCACCCAGAAGCATTATCTTCAACGCGATCTTTTGCATCGGTTTAGGAACCCCGCCGGCCGGTTGGAGCCAGGCTTTCCGGCCCCTCGCCTGCCTCATTTTCCCTAATCCCACCCTTAAGTGCCTTTACCGCATTTTTAACGCATTTTTTCCATTTTGATAAAGGTTTTTGCTGCTCTTGCACATCCCCGATTCCCCCAGGGTGGCGCCATTAGGGAATCGTCCCTTATCGACAACGCTCCGCGCCACTGCAATTTTAGCGGCAGTACAATGTTGTGGGGGTACCGCATGACCAATATCAATCACTGCGCTGACAGCGCCGGGCCGCGGCAGAGCTATGCGATCATGCTCGCCAAGATGCTCATGATTGCGATGGAGGATTTCGCCGCCATCGGCATGGAGGATTGGAGCCTCCGCCTCGGCGAGGGCGTCGAGGAGATCATGGCGAGATACGAGCTGCGACCGGAAGACATACGCGTTCCCCGCTCCAAATTGCATCATTAAGCCGCGAGCGGCGTCCGGCCGGGCGCGGCGGCGGCATTTCTTCCACAGGTCTTTATCTAATTAGCAACAATGCCGCGCCCATTTCGCCAAGGTAGCTTTCCCCGCTTGACCGCTACTTCAGGATGGTATTGATACGATTTTTGTCTAAGTGTTATATGGGTGGCGAAAATGTTGGCCGAGGCTGCCGCTGCGGATCCAGAAAAGGAAGCCGTACCCGAAATTGCGATAATCAAGGAAATCCTGCTGAGCGACCTCAAGCGGGCGCATGAGGCGCGCCTGCAAAGCCTGGAAGAAGGGCTGGCCGCGTTTTCCAGGGATGTGGACGGCAAGCTTGCCGGGCTTGCGGCCCGGATCGAGGCTGTCGCGGCGGACTCGGGGCAGGCGCAGAAGCAGGCATTGACCGAGATCGGCCATGCCGTGACCCAGATCGCCCTGGGACTAAAGCGCCGCGAAGAAGCGCTGAGGCAGGCGGAAGCGGAAGAAACGCCGCCGCACGGCGGCGAAGCGCCGGCCCATGGCGAAGAAACGCCGCCCCTCGGCGGCGAAGCGCTAGCATCAAGCGAACAAGCGCCGCCGCGGGGCGGGGAAGTGCTGGAGCCCGGCGAGGAAACGCCGGGGCGCGGCGAAGGAACGGGAGACAATGTCGGCTCATAGCGACTTCATCGCGCTGAAGGACGTTCTGTTCGGGCGCGAAAACGCGCTTTTGCTGGAGCTGCGCCACATCGTCGCCGATCACGAGAAACGCGTCGGTTCGCGGGAGCGCCTCCGCGAAAGCGTGGCCGAGATTCTGGCGGATGCGCTGAAATCGGCCGGGGTCAAAAACCGCAGAGCCCTCGCGCTATCCCTGGCGCCCGTGGTCGTCGATGGCATCCGCAGCGAAATCCACAACTCCCGCAACGATATCGTGGACGCGCTCTATCCGATCATGGGGCGGCTGACCTCAGCTTACGTGCTGAGCGTCTTCCGCGATTTCGTCGAAGAAACGAACCGCCGGCTGGAAAGCGGGCTGGCGGGACGCTACCTGCGGCTGCGGCTGAAAAGCCTCTTCACCGGAACGCCCTATGCCGAGCTGCTGCTGCGGGAAACCGGGATCTTCCGCATCCGGGACATCATGCTCATCGACGCCGGAAAAGGCGTGCTGCTCGAACGCTGGCAGGCGCCCGGCGCCCCGGAACACCAGACGCCGGTAGAAGAGGACAGCCCCCAGCTCAGCGCCATGCTGGCGGCCATCAACCGGTTCTCCACCGAGACGCTGAAGGCGAAGCACCAGGAATTGCGCATCATCGACGTGGGCGCTTCCCAGCTTTACCTGCGCGCGTCCGCCAAATGCCTGTTCGCGGTGCGCGCCACCGGCCCGGGCAACCGGAAGCTCCTGAAATCCCTCGACGCCACGATCCTGGAAATCCTCGAAATCTACGAGCCGTCGATCCAATCGGCCAATCCGGAGGAAGCCGCGCGCGCAAGGCGGCAGGCCCTCCTGAACCTGGCCGAGAAGTTGCAACAGACGCTCACGCAAAAGCGGCGGGCGCCCATATTCGCGATCGCGCTGTTCATGCTGGTTGGCGGGCTGCTCGCGGGCTGGTCCGGCTGGACGCTGTGGGAAAGGGCCGAGGCCGCGCGGATTTCCGAGGCTGCCACAAGTGTCGTCCAGGCCAACCCGGGCGCCGTTGGCTTTCCGGTAAGCGTCAGCCTTGATCCTGAACGCTCGAAACTCACACTGACGGGTTTGGTACCCTCCAGCGATGTAAAGGAGGAGCTTGAACGCGGCATCAGCGCCAAGGTTCCGCAAATTCCGCTTGAAAGCACGCTGCAGGTGCTGCCCGACGCCGGCAAGGTCGACGAGCTTCAGCGGACGGCGTCGCAGCTGCTCGCCCGTCTCAAGGGGCTGGCTGAGCGGCGCAGCCTTGAAGAAACCGACGCGCGGCTTATCGGGCTTGCCAAGGAGATCGCGGCCGTCCGCTCGGGGCTGGCCACGGAGCGCGCCAGCCTCTCCGCGCTCAAGAAAGAAGTGGCGTCGCCGGAGCGCCGCCTGGCTGAATGGGTGAGGCGGAACGCCATCTTTTTCGGCGAGGGCACGAAGTTCCGCCAGCCTGACACCGCCCGCAGGCAGTTCGCTGAATTGCGGGATCTGCTGGCCGGGACCACGCTGCAGGTGCGGCTGGTCGGCTTCACCGATCTTTTGGGCGACGCGGAGAACAACGAGCGGCTTGCCGCCAATCGCGCCAAGGCCGTCGCGGATGAGCTGATCGCGCTTGGCGTTCCGGAGAGCCGCCT
>JBNKTW010000105.1:0-49940 GCA_050298295.1 Rhodomicrobiaceae bacterium | reverse complement strand
CCTTCGAGTCATAATGCATACGCTACGTTGCGCGGTTGTATAAACTTGACGCATTTCAGGATGGGTTGCATATGAATTGCCATTCATCGTCTCATTCGCGAGGAAAACAATGCACGCCCTGAAATCCTTTGCCTTTGCCATTGCCTTGTCCGTGGTTCCGATGGCCATCCCAGCCGCCTTTGCCGGTGCCACCGATCCGCTATTCGTCAATATCTCGACGGATGAGAGCCACCGGGCGCTGATGGCCTTCACCTTCTCGAAGAAGCAGATGGAGCAAAAGCATCCAGTCACGATTTTCCTGAATGACGAGGCCGTGAAGGTGGCCTCCAAGGCCAACGCGGAGAAATTCAAGAAACAGCAGGAACTGCTGGCCGGCCTCATCAAGGATGGCGCCACGGTCATCATCTGCCAGATGTGCATGAAGCACTATAATGTCGCCGGAACCGATCTGCTGCCCGGCATCGAGCTGGGCAATCCGGAAAAGGTTGGCGCGCTGCTGTTCAAGGACAACACCAAAACCCTGTCGTGGTAAGCCGCGTGGCGGGTGTAGCCGGACGGATAGCGCTGCCGCACAAGCTGTAATTCCCAGGGGCGCTTCTAACATATGGGCTGCCAGTTGCCAGGTTCTGGCTTGATCGAAACGTACACCCCCTCACCCTGTCCCTCTCCCTCTGGGAGAGGGAACGCCAGAATAGCCGCTGCGGCTAGTTCGGGCGTCTTTGCTCCCCTTGGGAAGAGAAACAGAGTGAGGGGGGCTTCGCCGTGGTTGATTTTTGCCCCTGTCTTGGGAAAAGCAGCCTTCCGTCCGGACCTTTGCCTCACTTACCCAAGAATCCCGTAACTCCGCTTGCCGTTGCCGGCCGTCTTAACGTACCCGCCAGACATGCACGACGGGCTTGGCGCCATCGGCGTGAGGCTCCATGACATAGAGCAGATCGCCGCGCCGGTCATAAGCGACCGCGCCAATACGGTGACGCCGTTGCTTGCCACTCCCAAGCATCGTTTCTTCCGGGCTGTTCAGGTACAAATAGTTGTCCAAGCTGACAGCCGCGTAAGGTTGAGGCTCGTAAGGCTTCTTGCGGCCCGCAGCTACGTCAGCCAGATCTCCCGGATCGTAGAGGATGAACTGCGCCTCGAAACGGTCCGACCACCAGCCGCGGTTGCCGTTGTGCCCGCTGCATTCCTTGCGGTCTTCCTTCGGGCAAGGCCGGCCGTCCGCCATCATGCAGCTCCACTCTTCTTCCGCCTGCGCGCCGTAAACGCAGGGGAATTGCGGGCCCTTGGGATTGACAAAGCCATACCAGCATCGAGCCCCTGAACTCTTGGTTCCCGCCATCAGCACGGCCGATTTGCCGGTCGACGTGGTCAGCCAGGCGCCGCCCTCCCATTCATCGGGGTGCTGGTATTGCCGCAGGATTTTTCCCGGCTCCACCCCTTCGTCCGCCGTGTTGTATTTGATCAGCGAAACAGCGTTCAGCGCAGCGCCGGGACCGGCCGACGCACCGCTCTCATCCCAGGGCTTGTAAGCGATCAGGCCCGGCCCCATGCCTGACCAGCCCCCTTCGCGGAAACGGCCGGTGGCCAGGACGCGGCCGCCAACATGTTTGTCCGCCCATTCTTTCGGGATTTCGAACAAATAGCCGTTGACGCTAAACGTTGAGTGACCGGCGATATGCCAGGGGCCGCTGAACGCCGGGCGCGCCAAGTCCGGATCGAACGCGCCATGCGTGCCTTTCTTCACGTCCGATCCCATATGCTGCCCGAAAGCGATATGGATTTTCGGGCCTGCCGCCGGATCGTCCAGATATTGCAGGCCCACGCGGGGAAGCTCGTTGAAATGCGCGAACGTCTCGCCCGTCACATTCCGCAAAGGCTGTAAAATCCGGGCTTTGGGCAGGTCCGCGGCGTTTTTCGACTTGACCGGCGCGGGGATGCTGATTTCTGCCACCTGACGCCCCTTGGGGAGCTGGTAGGGATGGCCGGTCAGGAAGAGCGATCCGGCAAAGCCATCCCCCGCCCCTGAAGGATCACCGCCGGGACGGAAGGTCATGGCGAGAGCGCCCCAGGCGAAGCTGTTCTCCTCGTCTTCCTCAAGCGGCAAGCGGAACGCGCCCAAATAGGTGAAATCCGCAGGTCTCACGGTGGCGGCGCTTTCCTGCGCGCGTGCGGCGCCGCAACCGGCTTGCCCCGATGTCAACGTGAGGAAAGCCAGTGCCAAAACGGGAACTGAACGCTGAGCGATGGCAAACATTTGTGCCTCCGTTTCTGCCACGGACGCCGCGTCCTGCCGCGGGCTTCGCATCCCGGAGAAGAAGGGAATTATCTATGCCACTGGAGCAGCTACCTAGACAAAGGCTTAATCACTATATGGGCCATATCATGATAGGTTCCCTTTCCCGGCCCTGCATCTTGGAAGTGCCAAAAACATCGTCCAGAATGGCCCGGAGCAGCGTATAGGCGGGCTACCAGTTGCCAGAGGCCCGCGCAACGCGGCATACATAAGCCTTCGCCCTTCGATACGGGGATAACCGCGCCGCGAAGTAACTCCGCCTTTGTCCTAAGGCCGCAATGCTCGTAGACATAGGAGTGCATCCGGCATTATAGGTGAAAGACCGCTCCGCCGAAGCGAGAGCCTTTTTCTCATTTGGAAAGCACTATAACCATGGCTGAAGAATTTCACCGCATCAAGCGCCTGCCGCCCTACGTCTTCGAGCAAGTGAACAAGCTCAAGGCCGCGGCCCGGGCGCGCGGTGAAGACATCATCGACTTCGGCATGGGAAATCCGGACCTGCCCACGCCCGAGCACATCGTTGAAAAGCTGGTCGAGACCGTAGGCAAGCCGCGCACGAACCGCTACTCGGCTTCGCGTGGCATTACGGGGCTGCGGCGCGCGCAGGCGGCGTATTACGGCCGGCGCTTCGGCGTGAAGCTCAATCCCGAAACGCAGGTCGTGGCCACGCTCGGCTCGAAGGAAGGCTTCGCCAACATGGCGCAGGCCATCACCGCGCCGGGCGACGCGATTCTCGTGCCCAATCCCACCTATCCGATCCACGAGTTCGGTTTCATCATCTCGGGCGCGTCCATCCGGCATATTCCTGCGAGCGTGGACCACGACTTCCTCGTGGCCGTGGACAAGGCCGTGCGGCACAGCATCCCGAAGCCAGTCGCGCTGGTGCTGAACTATCCGTCCAATCCGACCGCGATCATGGCGAGCCTCGATTTCTACAAGGAAATGGTGGACTATGCGCGCAAGCACGGCCTGATCTTGCTGTCGGACGTCGCTTACGCCGAAATCTATTTCGACGGCGATCCGCCGCCTTCGATCCTGCAGGTGCCGGGCGCGATGGACGTGGCGGTGGAATTCTCCTCGGTTTCGAAGACCTACTCGATGCCCGGCTGGCGCATTGGTTTCGCTGTCGGCAACGAGCGGCTCGTCGCGGCGCTGGCGAGGGTCAAGTCCTATCTCGACTACGGCGCCTTCACGCCGATCCAGGTCGCGGCGGCGGCCGCGCTCAACGGCCCGCAGGAGTGCGTCGAGGAGATGCGGCAGATATACAAAAGCCGGCGCGATTGCCTCGTCGAATCCTTGCACCGCGCGGGCTGGGACATCCCATCGCCTCCCGGCACAATGTTCGCCTGGGCGCCGCTGCCGCAGAGCATGGAGCGCATCGGCTCGCTGGAGTTCTCCAAGCTCCTGCTTGAGAAGGCCGGCGTTGCCGTTTCGCCGGGCGTGGGCTTCGGCGAGTACGGGGAAGGCTACGTCCGCCTCGCGCTGGTCGAGAACGAGCACCGCATCCGCCAGGCCGCGCGCGCGATCAAGAAGTTCCTCTCCTCGGCGGACGTGCACCTGCACAACGTCATCCCCTTCGCACAAGGCCAGGCCCGCTAACGGCGGGCCGCACTAGCGGAGAGCATCATGAAAGCGAACGAACCGCTGCGCATTGGTATTGCCGGATTGGGAACCGTCGGTTCTGGGCTTTTGCATCTGCTTGCCGAGCATGGCGGGACGATAGCGGAAAAGTGCGGCCGGCCGGTCGCGATCACCGGCGTGTGCGCCAAGTCGCGCGAGGAGCCGGGCGCCAAGCTAACCGATGCGCCCTGGTTCGGCGATCCCGTGCAGCTCGCGGTCTCGCCCGACATCGGCGTGTTCGTCGAATTGATGGGCGGCGACAGGGGGCCGGCGCTGGAGAGCGTCAAGGCCGCGCTCGGTGCTCGCAAGCATGTCGTAACCGCGAACAAGGCGCTGCTCGCCCGCCATGGCGCGGAACTGGCGGCGCTCGCGGAAGAGAACGGCGTCTCGCTTGGTTTCGAAGCCGCGGTGGCGGGCGGCATCCCCATCGTGAAAACGCTCAAGGAAAGCCTGCTCGGCAACACCGTCACGCGCGTTTACGGCATTCTGAACGGCACCAGCAATTACATCCTCACCCGTATGCAGCGCGAGGGCCTGCCGTTCGCCGAGGTGCTGGCCGAGGCGCAGGCGCTGGGCTACGCCGAGGCGGACCCGACCTTCGATGTGGACGGCCAGGATGCGGCGCACAAGATCACGCTGCTGGCAGCGCTGGCGTTCGGGGTGCGCCCTGATTTCGACGCGGTGCATCTGGAGGGCATCCGGGGCATCACCCCCGCCGACTTCCAGGCCGCGGACGAACTCGGCTACCGCATCAAGCTGCTGGCCGTGGCGGCTAAAAAGGCCAGCGGCGTCGAGACGCGCGTTTCGCCGGCCATGATTCCGAAGCTGGGCGCGATGGCGAACGTCGATGGCGTGCTGAACTGCGTCGCCGTCGATGCCGATTTCGTGGGCCAGATCATCCTTGCCGGGCCAGGCGCCGGCTCGCGGGCCACGGCCTCCGCGGTGGCAAGCGACATCATCGATATCGCGCGCGGACACACGAGCCCACCCTTCATCCTGCCGGCGGCCAAGCTCGAAAGCCAGGGCCGCCCGCAGATGCAAACCCATGAGGGCGGCTACTACATCCGGCTTTCGGTCTACGACCGGCCCGGCGCCATCGCGGCGATCGCCACGCGCATGGCGGAGCAGAGGATTTCGCTCGAAAGCGTCGTCCAGAAGCGCGAGGCGCCCGATCTGCCAGGCTTCGGCCGGCCGGGGCAAGAGGGCGATCCCACCCCGGTTGTCATGATCACGCACCGCACGCGTGAGGATCTACTCAGAACAGCGCTGGATTCGATCGTAAAAGACGGCCACGTTCAAGGTGCGCCGCAAATGATCCGCATTGAGGCGCTATAGTCTATTTCCTTAAAGGAATGTATAGGCGAGGGACCGCTTATGGGTATGCAAACCGGCCCAGCAAATGAACTTATGTCTACGCTTGCGTTCGACATTATGCGGGTCACCGAGGCTTCGGCGGTGGCTGCGGCGCATTTCCGGGGACGCGGCGACGAGATGCAGGCGGACCTGGCGGCGGCCCGCGCGATGCGGCGCGAGCTAAGCAGCCTGCAGATTACCGGCCGCATCGTCATCGGCGAGGGCGAGCAGGACGAGGTGCCGGTTCTCTATATCGGCGAGGAGCTTGGTATGGGCGGCCCCGAGGCCGACATCGCCGTCGATCCGCTCGAAGGCATCAGCCTTTGCGCCAAGTCGCTGCCAGGCGCGCTGTCGGTGCTGGCCATCGCCGGGCGCGGCAGCCTTCTACACGCGCCGGACATGTATATGGAGAAGATCGCCATCGGGCCGGGCTACGAGGCTGGCGTCGTAAGCCTGGATTTCACGGTTGCCGAAAACCTGAACAGGCTGGCGGAGGCGAAAGGCGTGCCTGTGCGCGAGATTACCGCTTGCGTTCTGGACCGGCCCCGTCACGCGAAATTGATAGAAGAAATCCGGGCTGCGGGCGCGGGTATTGCGCTCATCGGCGACGGTGACATCGCGGGCGTCATCCATACCTGCGAGCCTGAAGAAACCGGCATCGACATTTATCTGGGCACGGGCGGCGCGCCGGAAGGCGTGCTTGCAGCAGCCGCGCTGCGCTGCACCGGCGGCCAGATCCACGGCCGGCTGAGCGCCGCGAGCAGCGGGCAGGTCAAGCGCGCCGAGGCCCTTGGCATTACCGATCTCGCCCGCAAATACTCGACCGCCGACATGGCGTCGGGCGACATCATCTTCGCCGCAACCGGCATTACCGACGGTTCGCTCCTGAACGGCGTGAAATTCGCCGACGGTCAGATTGAGACCCATACCGTCATCATGCGCTCAGCCACCCGCACGGTCCGGTGGATTTATGCCGAGCACATGGATTTGCAGAAATTCGCGCCCGAAGAGCAGGATCAAGCAGTTGGCTTCAAGCGAGGCGTATTGTAACAGGGGGCTTGAGCCTAGCCCTGAAAACTTATACTTGTAGAGCTTCTGGGCGTTCAGGGGTTTGCAATGCTGGTTCGCGCGTTTTGCTTGTTTGTGGCCACGCTCTATTTTAGCGGGACCGCGGCCACTGGATGCAACTATAGCGGGCAAGACAGTTTTCTTTCCAGGGTTCTCGCCGTCGATTCCCGGAGCGGTCCGGTCTACCGTCCGGCGAAGGAGACGCCTGGAACCGCCGCCCTCCCTTCGCCCCTGGAACTGCGCGATAAGGAAATACTGCTGGTTTTCGATCAAGGGCCGAACCCAGCCTATACGCGCTACATTCTGGATATCCTCGACCACCGCTGCGCAAAAGCGGTTTTCTTTTTTGCGGGCAGCGCGGCCCTGGCGCACCCCAGCACGGTCCGCGACGTGGCGCGGAGAGGTCATACCATCGCGGCGGGCGGCTGGTCCACCGCGCCCAATCTTGCTGCTTTATCCAGCGATGGCGTGCAAATAGAGATTGAGAAGGGCTTCGCGGCGGTGGCCAAGGCGTCGGGCGGCGAGGTGGCCCCCTTCTTCAGCACGCCGGGCCAGACCCTCCCGCCCGCGGCGCTCGCATACCTTAAAGGCAGGGGGGTGAGCTTGTGGCCGGTGGACGTGGTGTCAGGCGACATGGAGCCTGGGCTCACCGCGACGAAGTTTGCGAACCGCACGATAGAGCGCGTTCAGCGGGCCGGGAAAGGCATCATCGAGTTTCACGATACGCGAAAGGTGACGGTCGACGCGCTTGACAGCATTCTCCTCAACTTGAAGGCGGAAGGCTTCAAGCTTGTGCAGATCCTGCCAGCTGGGAACTTCACCCCGAGGGATGAATATCTCGCTACCTCCGCTTCAGTCTCCGCCTCCGCCAAGACCCCCACCGGATTTGCGTCAAGCCCGTCGAGCGGAGCGTTTGTCGAGGAGGCAAGGCGGCAGGTCCAGGAAGCCAGGGCCAAGCGGGCCGCGGATCGGAAGCGTCAGGCGGAGGCCCGCCAGATGGTGGCTGAACGGCAACGCAAGGCGGCGGCCCAGCAAGAGGCAGCGGAACGCCGGGCGCGTCAGGAGGCGGCCGAGCGCCGGGCTCGCCGGGAAGCAATGGAACGCCGGGCGAGTCAAGAAGCGGCGGAGCGGCGGGCGCAGGCGAGTCATTCCAGGCAGAGCTATACGCCCTATACGCCTTCGATATGGGAGGCGCCACGCGAGGGCGGGCACTGGCGGGATGCCGAGGCGCGCCGGGCCGCGGCGGTGCGCAAGGCTCGCCAGGAGGCGATGGAGCGCCGTGCACGTCAACGGGCGGCCGAGCGCCGGGCCCAGGCCCGCGAACAGGCGCGGCAGGCCCAGCTGCGCGAACGGCGCGCCCGGGAGTTGCGCCATCAAGCCGCCCTGCGGCGGGCGCGTCAGGAAGCCGCCGGGCGGCGCGCGCAGGCGAGGAACGGTGGACGCATCATCCGCCGCCGCACGGCGGAGCGGCCGGATTGAAGGGGTAACGCTGGCGAGCGGAGGCGTGGCGGGCTTGCGCCAAATCGGGAGCGTCCGGGATCGCAGGTGCTTGGGCCGGGTAACTGGGAAGCCGCTCCTTGAAAGTTGCCGGCCAGTATTTTCACGGGATCGCGCAAGGACTTGCCAAGGCAAGGCATGGCGTTTGAGCCTGGAATCGATGCCCGGCGTACCGGCGGGGCCGGAGCAGGTCTGATGGGACAAAGAGCGGCGGCGGGCATGCGCAGATTGTGAGAAATCCAGGCCAAGCCGTGCTCAAGGTCATTCGCCTGTTGACCTTTCGCCAAACCGCGCTCTAATGGATGCCATGTCCTCGTAGCTCAGCAGGATAGAGCACCAGATTCCTAATCTGGGGGTCACAGGTTCGAATCCTGTCGGGGACGCCAATGTTTCAATGAGTTAATTGCGGAACAAAACGGAACATTTTCGTCGTTTTACAATTTCGCACGCGCCGTTTTACAATCCCGGCTAGCGTTCGTTCTTCGTTCGTCCCGACTCGCTTGCCGCCTGCCACTTCAAGACCGCCGCCGCCGCCAGCTTTTTTTGGTTCACCTGCCGCGCGTAATGCTCGACCATTTGCCGCGACTGGCCGGTGATGGCCGACACCTCCGCGTCCGTGCATCCGGCCTCAAGCAGGAACACCACCGCCGATTTGCGTAGCCCAACCGCGAGGGATCGACCACGACATCAGCGATGACAGAGAGCGAAGGATATTGTTCGCCTCGCCCGGCGTCTCCGCGTATCCGGGAACGCAACGCGTCGCGCGAGGCAGCCGGGCCCTGGCAGTCCGATCCGCGCACGGCCAAGGCCTTGAACGCCCGTGCCACCGGGAAGCCGCCCCGCAATCCCCATGAAGAGGAACTCCGCCGCTTGCGCGAGGCGCAAAGCGAGGAGCGCCGCACCATGCTGAGAGAGCAAAGGCGGGACCGGGACGCGCTGCGGGAGCGCACGCTGTCCAATGGAATCGAGCTATGCTGGAATCTTGGTGACGGCCCTGGAAAAGGGAGGCGGCGTATCGTGGCGGTGAGGAACCGGCCACACATCCTGAAAGGAACGATACGCCATGAAAGACGATACCGTCATCGCCGCAGAACATCATCTTAACTTAAGCGATGAGGTCATCGAATTCATCAACAGGCACATAGTGCTCGTCCACGGCAAGGGACACGATCTCACCCGTTCCAATGATCTCATCGGTGCCATCGCCGAACTCCGTCTGGCCAAAGCCACGGCCGACCTGTTCACGGCCATGACCTCGAACGAACAAGACGGCTGGGTTCAGGATCTCGCAGGGCGCCTTCTCGTTCCCGAGACCGGCGCCCCTGCGGTTTGCCTGCTTGATAAGGAGCAGCAGCTTCCGAGGTGGCCATAAGAGTGACTGCGGGTAGCATCGAAGCACCGCAGTCCGGCGGCTTTCTGATCCGGGAGCCGAAAGTTCAAAAACTTGACTGGCACCGGGCCGGCGGTTCGCAAGACCTGGCATCGATATTTCCCTGGCTTGCCCAGGCGCCTCTAAAGCTTAGGCGGCTTGGCCGCAAAGCTTGGAGTGCGGGCAGGGAATTGCGGAAGGTATCGTCCCGGCAGGGCCCAGATCTCCTCTATGCCGGTCCCGCCGGATCAAGCCAAAGCCTCACCCGTTCGTAAACGTCTTGCCGGCTGAGCAAGTCGAAGTGGTTCATGGCGCGGCCGATCCATTGTCGAGACTCAGGGATAAACAGTGCCCGGCGGGGGTCCTCATGCTCGCCCAGCGCGCTGCCGAGTGGCACAAGGCCGTCGCCCAAAAGCCGGCCGGGCAAGTCTCCAGCCTTGCTCCCTGTAGCCGCCGCTATCGCAAAGCACTGAACGCCCGCCGGAAGCGGGACGGCTTGCCTAACGTCACCGGTATGCTCGAACCGGTCCCTGCCCTCCCAATCGCCGTCGAGCAAATTCCCATAACGAAGATCGGTGATGCCCGCGCTGCGAATACGGCCGAGTTGTGTGAAAGCCGCAGTGTAGGGGCTCTTGCTGAGCGCAAGGTCGAGCCACTGGCCTCCGCGCTCCATCGGAGCGCCGTGGTGCGGCGTACCGAGGAAAATGAGCTTGCGAAGATGCCGGGGCCAGTCATGTCCTGCGGCGGCGCCATAATGGCACGCACTCCGCGCCACCAGCCCGCCCATGCTGTGCCCGATGACGGCCAGGTCCTCAAGCGGAACAGGCCACCCCTTGAGAAGGGGCTCCAGCAAGTCCGCAAACGCGCGCCCATTAAGGGAAATATGCAGCCCGGTATTGTAATGCAGATAAACCGCCGTGTACCCTAAATCGCGCACGAGCGCGGCACCGTGATCGTGGCCGTCCCGATGCCACTGCCTGTCGTTCATGCATAGGCCATGCACCAGCACAACCAGCCGGCTACTGCACTGTGTGAACGCAGCCGCGAGGGCTTCTCTGTCCAATTGCAGCGGCTCACCGTTGTGGCGCAGGCGCATGGGAATCGCCAGCGGATTGGCATTCCCGGCGAGGTGATCCCCCAAGACACCGTTCAAGGCGGCGCATGCCGCTTCCATGCGCGGCGTGGAGTGCCCAGTGGCAAGGACCGGATCTAGCAGCGCGAGAGCCGCATCGGTGCTGGTGCCCGCCAGCCGGGTCACGCCCCGGACGCTGCGATAGACCAATCTTGTGATGCCGCGCGTCTTTTTTGCCGGCCGGGATGCGAACAGACTCCACGGGCGGGCGATGTTGCCGTGCATGGTTTCTACGAGCCCGATCATGCCAGCGACGGCGTCGAAGACAAGCCGGCTCAAGCCGCGCAGACCGGAGCCGGAGATTTCAGGGCGGGTGCTCATCGCAATAGGCCCCGGAGGCCTAGCGGCATATCCTGAATGCGCCGGGTAGAAGAAGCTTTTGGAAGCATTGGAGCGGCCTTCCCGCAAACGCGCCTAATGATCGGTTCAAATCCTCGAATTTCCTCCGCGCGTGAAATTACACGGGACGTTCTCCCCGGCCTGATGCTTGTAATCTGTAATCCAGCCTTCGGCGAATTGCACCCCCCAACAAAGCCCGTCACCGTCGCGGGATAGCTACCGGACACGATACCGTCAACTCCATAGGCCGGGTCCTGCTGTGGAACGGCGCTGTGAGCACGAATGGCGCCAAGCCGGCGCCGCGAACAGCACGAGAGCGAAGGGCACCAGATGCGGCATCCCATGCACGGCGGAACGCCGGTATTCCAGCGCTGGTGGGCCCATGGCACGCGAGGGCGACGCGAGTTCGAGGCCATCCTCGGGCCACGCGCGAGGGGTGGCGAGCAATGGGATAAAAATGGCACGCAGCAGCACGCGCTCCAGCAGCTTCTTGTTCCGCACTTGTGCAGGTTTTCGGACGCCCGCCGTCAGCGCGCGTGGATGGCTTCGTCATGCGGGCATCCGAAAACCTGCACAAAACGCGAAATTTTTTCTGGCTGCGGCAACGCTTGGGGTCGCGCTGGCACCGGAAGTGGCCTCCTACTGCCTGGGCAATCCTTATTCGTGCACTGCCACGATCAACGCGGCAGGCGATGCCACGCTTTGCGTTAGTACAAACGTTTGCGGTACACTAACTCCGGCTGCCGTTGCCTCAAAAGAAGCGGCTGCCGCCCTCGAAGCGAAGTTTGCGGCTGAAGCGAAACTTGCGACTGAGGCGAAGCTTGGTGCGGAAGCAGCGTATGCAAAGCCAAAGCTTGGTGATTACCTCGATCCAGCGGATATTGAGCGCATCGAACAAATTCGAGGAGACCTCAAGCTAACCAGTAATAATGCGCGAGACAGGAACATCGCGTTTGCAGAGGGACACGTTGACGGAGCCGACATAGGTGAGATAGTAGGTGTAAGCGGAGAAAGGGGACCAGGCGTCGCCATGCCTGAAAAGAGGATATTTACAACGGGGACCGACAAGTTCCCAAGGGAGTGGGATTTCAGAGGTATTTGTGCTCGAAAACCTTGCTCAGAGGTTATCCCCTAACTCCTCGGGCACCGTAAAGCTTATTAGTGAGAAGGGTTATAAAGATGTCTCAGGTTGACCGCCGCCGGCCCGTCCGGCATGATCGCGAGACGCGATTCCATGGTCCGGTGGAGGCAGTATGGGGCGGGGTCCTGGCTCATTGCTAGATTTCCAGACTACATTTGCGGACGAAGAGGCCTGCATTGAATACTTGGCGGCCCGGCGTTGGCCCGATGGCTTTGCCTGTCCGAAGTGCGGCTCCAAGGACGCTTGGCGCCTTGCTGCCCGTCCGCTCTGGGAGTGCCGCGGCTGTGGCCGCCAGACCTCCGTCACCGCCGGTACGCTGATGGCAAAGACGAAGTTGCCGCTCCGGGTTTGGTTCTGGGCCGCGCATCTTATGAGCACGCATTCGAACGGGGTTTCGGCATTACAACTACGGCACCAGCTCGGCCTCAGCTATCCGACGGCTTGGCTGCTCGAAGCCAAGCTGCGCCGCGCCAAGTTGCAGGGACTTGTCGAAATCGACCAGGCTGAAATTCACTGCCGCGAAGCCGAGCCGTCGCCGGAAATCGGCGGACGGCAAGGGATGATCACCGTCATTGGGGCCGTTGAAGTGGTTGATCGCGAGACCGGGGGGCCGCCGAAGTGGAGTTACAACAAGAAGCTCCTCGACACCCGGCCCCAACGTATCCGCCTCCAAGTCATACCCAACAACGAGGCCGCCACGATCGAGGCCTTCGTGCAAGCTAACGTCGAGCCCGGCAGCGTGATCCTCACCGACGGCCATGCCAGCTATGGCCGGCTTCAAGCGCTTGGCTACCGGCATGACCCGAAGGTCGCCGGGCTGATGGCAGCCCACCTCGTCCTGCCATGGGTACATCGCGCCTTTGCGCTGCTTAAGCGCTGGGGCCTTGGCGTCTACCATGGGCTTCGCCGAAAATACGTGCAAACATATCTCGATGAATACTGTTTCCGCTTTAATCGTCGCTACTGGCGCAGCGTTTCATTCGAGAAAATATTGAACATAACGGCCGCACAACAGCCACTGTACAGACATGAAATCATAGGATCGTCTCCGCGAAACTACGCGACCGGCAAGGCGCGGCGGAGCGCAAAGCTGGCGTCCGAAACCGCAGATTTGGCCCGGAAACCGCGCTTGGAGCCACTACCTGAGACATCTTTATAACCCTTTTAGTGAGAGGGGGTTTTGCGGTTCCTGTTCTGACGTGATTCGTCAGTTTAAGGAGATGTTTCCGAACGCTAACATTATCTTGCGATCCGGAGTGCGGAAATGACGTCTCCTATCCATAAGGCCAAAGATATATACGCAAGGAACCTAGAGAAGGAATTTGGCATACCAAAAGGAAGCTCTGAGATAGATATTGAAGCATGCGAAAAAGAATTTGGGCATACATTCCCCAAAGCGTTTCGTGAATACCTACTATGGATGGGGGATGATACAGAGGAGGCTTTTTGTGGCAGCGAGTGGTTTTGCAACGATATAATAAGAAACACAATGAACCTGCCATATTTACTGCAGGAGAATAATTTAGTGTTTGAGCATCCTGGGAAGCCACTCTGTTTTTTTTCACATCTGGGGTACATGAAGGCTTGGTTCTATTTGCCAAGTGAGGAAGACGATCCTCAATGTTACTTTTTTTCCGAAGGCTCGTCAGCACCCCATGTGAAAAGTGTTGGGAAATTTTCCGGCTTTCTGCTCGAAGAACTAATGGGTCATGTGCGGCGCAGATTTGCCAGATAATTGGCCACGCAGTGTTCGGTACAAATCAACGGAAATGCGGTGCCCGCCACCAAACGTCAAAGTGGACTTCGATGTCCCGGCGATTCCGATTTCGTCGAACATAATCGTAGTGCCGTCCTTGAAACGGCTTCGCAGGGACCGGCCGCTTGTCTGGTGCGTTCGCCTTGCCGCCCATACATCCGCCCCATGCACCGTACGCTCAAAGATCGACGCCAGCTTAATTCGCGTAAGCGCCCAGCCATGGTTAATGCTATCAAGGTAAACCTCCGGCCGCGGGCTTACGCGCAAGCCCCGGCAGCCCGCCGCGCCGGTCAGCTTCCAGGCGCTGTGGCGCGGCGGGTTCTTGAAGGCCGAGCCGCCGGTGCGACTCTTGACCGGCTGGTTGGCCTCCCGGTACCCGGCCACCTGCTGCATGGCCGCCTCGATCTCCGCGCGCTCGCCGGGCGCTCCTTCAAACGTCGCCTGGGTGAAGATGTAGTCCGGCGGCAGTCCGCAATGGCGGTAGGTGAAGCCCATACCGGCGTTGTCAAGCACATGAAGCTTGCCGGAGCGGTCCACGGCGCGTGCTTCGATCAGGAGATCCTTCGTCTCGCCGCCATGCGCGCCGGCATTCATACGCAGCGCGCCGCCAACCGTGCCGGGAATACCCCGGTAGAAGGCGAGGCCCGCGATCCCCGCCGTTGCGGCAGCCTGCGCCAGCCGGGCATCGGGAACCGCCGCGCCCGCGCGGATGCGCGTGCCGCCAAGCGGCGTGATTTCGTTGAAGCCGCGTGCGAGCCGGATCACCACCCCCGGCACGCCGCCGTCGCGAACCAGCAGGTTTGACCCCACGCCGATCACCATCACCGGCGTGTCAGCCGGGCAGCGCGACAGGAAGTAGGCGAGGTCGTCCTCGTCCGCCGGCGTAAACAGAAGCTGCGCCGGCCCCCCGGCCCTCAGCCATGTCAGCTCGCTGAGCATGACATTCGGCAGCAGTCTGCCGCGAAGCTCCGGCGCGGCAGCCCTAAGGTCCGGTGTCAGGTCAGGAAACATTGATTATTCAGCGGCGCCTGCGAAACTGGTGTGAACGTTGAGCCGCGACGGAAGCGCGTGCGTCCATTCGGTGATGGTGCCGGCGCCGAGCCCGATCACCAAGTCGCCGGGCTTCGCCAGCGCGGCCACCACCCGGGTGAGGTGCTCTTCGTTTTCCACAGGAAGAACGCGCGCGTGGCCAGTGTCGCGGATGCCCTCGATGAGCCTGTCGCGGTCGAAGCCGTTGGGCGCCTCGCCGGCGGCGTAGACCGGCGTGATTAGCACAGTGCTGGCATCGCCGAAGCAGCGGCAGAAGCCGTCGAACAGCGATTGCAGCCGCGAGTAGCGGTGCGGCTGCATGACCGCGATGAGCTGGCCCTTGGCCGCGCCGCGCGCCGCCTTCAGCACCGCTTCGATCTCGGCCGGGTGGTGCGCGTAATCGTCGTAGAACTCCACGCCGTTCCATTCCCCGGCGCGGGTGAAGCGGCGGTCAACGCCCTGGAACGTGGCCAGCGCCTCGAAAATCTGGGCGGGCGTAAGCCCCACATGCACGCCCACCGTGGCTGCGGCGCAGGCGTTCAGCACGTTGTGCACGCCGGGTACGGGCAGCTTGACGCCGCGTTTGCGCGTCAGCGGATGCCCGGCCATGTCGGCGAAGCGCGCGTCGAACGCCACCGTGCCGCCATTCGTGGCGATCGCGCTAGCCTTGACGTTGGCGTCGCTCCCGCGCCCGAACGAAGCCAGCGGCGGCAGCCTGCCCTCATCGGACAATTCGCTGAGCAGCTTGCGGACCACCGGGTGGTCGATGCCCGGCACCGCCAGCCCGTCTTCCGGGATCTGCCGCAGGAAAGTGCGGAACGCCTCGTGCAGGGCGGCTTCGGTGCCGTAATAATCGAGGTGCTCGGGGTCGATATTGGTCACGACACCGATTTCGGTCGGCAACTTGGTGAAGGTGCCATCGGACTCGTCAGCCTCGACCACCATCCAGCGGCTCTTGCCGATTCGCGTGTTCGAGCCCCAGGCGCCAACGACGCCGCCAACCAGAACCGTCGGGTCGAGGCCCGCCTGCTCCAGCATCCAGCCGGTCATGGCGGTGGTGGTGGTCTTGCCGTGCGAACCGGTGATGGAAATCGTGCGGTAGCCCCGCATCAGGGCGGCGAGCGTCTCCGCGCGGTTGAAAACCGGAAGCCCCTTTTCGCGCGCTGCTTTAAGCTCGGGATTGCCCTCCTTCACGGCGGTGGAGATCACGACCGTTTCGGCACCCTCAAGATTGGCCGCATCCTGCGACGCGAAAACCTTAATGCCCTTGGCCGCCAGCCGGCGCAAATTCGCGCTGTCCTTCTGGTCGCTTCCCTGTACGGAAATCCCGCGGGCGGCCATGATTTCCGCATAGGCGCTCATGCCAATGCCGCCAATGCCGATTACGTGAACCCGGCCGCCGGATAGCGGATTTGTCATGGCCTCGGTCCTCTCGTCCCCCAGGACCGCCTGCGCCCCCGCTACAGCCGGCCCATCCAAAAAACAGTGTATCCTTATGCGGTTACCGCCACACTAGTGGCTTCGACGCGGTTATCCGCTAACTCCTCGATAAGTTCCGCCAGGTTCTCAACCGCATGGTAATTTGCAAGCGTATGCGCTTTCTCCGCGGCGCTTACAAGGCTGCTTGGATCCTCGAACAGCTGACGTACTTGAGCCGCAAGTGATTCTACCGTCAAGGTTTCTTGCGGTATACACCAGGCTCCGCCCACAGCTTCTAGCCGCCTCGCGTTCTCAAGCTGGTCGTTGTCCTTGGCGTGAGGCAGCGGCACCAGGATTGCGGGCCGGCCCAGCGCGGCAAGTTCGGCGACCGTCGTGGCGCCGCTCCGCGCTATGACCAGATGCGCGTTCGACATCCTGCTGGGCAGATCCTCGAAGAAGGTCGCCAGCTCCGCCGCCACGCCCGCGGATTCATAAGCGTCGAAAACGCGGTCGATGTCTTCCTCGCGGCATTGCTGCATCACGAAAAGACGGTCGCGCATTCCGCCCGGCAGCATCTGCAGCGCCTGCGGCATGATGTCGGAAAAGTATTTTGCGCCCTGGCTGCCGCCGAAGACCAGGAGATTGAGCTGATCCACGGTGCTTGGCTCGCGGAGCGGGATATCCCTGAGCGCGAGAACCGGCGCCCTGAGCGGCGTGCCGGTGAGCCGCGCCTTGGGCAGAAGCTTGCCTTCGAGGAACTTGGTGTTCTCGAAAGAGCAGGCGATGGCCTTCACCATGGGGGCCAGGAAGCGGTTCGCCTGCCCCATCACCGAGTTCTGCTCGTGGATCACCGAAGGAATGCCCTTGCCGATTGCCGCGAGCAAAGGCGCAAGCGTCGGATAGCCGCCGAAACCAATAATCGCGGCGGGCATCGCTTCGCTCATGATCCGGTAGGAGGCCTGGAAGCCGCTGCCCAGCGTGCCGAGCGTGCCCATCGCCTCGATGGGCGAGCGGCCCTTGAAGGTCGCGGCCGGCACTTTGTAGATATTGCGGGCCTGAAAATCGGCGCCGAAGACGTTGCCGCGCGTGTCGGTGATGAGATCCACCTCCCAGCCGCGCTTGATCAGCTCCTCGGAAAGCGCCTGCGCTGGAAAGAGATGGCCGCCCGTTCCGCCGGCGGATAGCATGACCGAACCGCGGCTCATAGCTGGCTCCCCCTGCCGCCCTGAGTGATGGAAAGCCCGCTCATGTCCTGCATGGCGCGCGAAGCGGGCCGTGCGCCTGTGCGCCTCGTCAGTCCGGCGATCATCCCAAGCGTAATGGCGGAGGCGATTAGCGACGAGCGCCCGTAGGATACAAGGGGTAACGTTACCCCTTTTGCCGGAAGTAAATTCAAATTAACCGCCATGTTTATCAGAGCCTGCAATCCGAAGATCATTACGAGGCCTGCTGCCGCGAGGCGCACGAAGGCTTCCTCCTCGCGAAAGGCGCGCCTCAATACTCTCCACACGATCAAGGCATAAATCAGAATGAGGAAAAGGCAAGCGGCAATACCGGTTTCCTCCGCAATCGCGGCAAAGACGAAGTCATTATGAGCGTCGGGAAGCCTGGATTTGGTGAAGCCCTCACCCAGCCCATGCCCGAGCCAGCCCGCCTCGCGGAACGCATTGACCGCCACCGATATTTGCATGCTATCGCCCGCACCTTGCATGAAACGGTTCAGGCGGGTCATGAAGTGCGGCATTGTGAAGTAGGCGGCCGTGAGTCCGCCAGCGCCCAGCAGCAGGAACACCGGAAGCAGCCTGAGCGAGTAGCCGGCCAGGAACAGGATGCCGCACCACACGCAAGCCGCGATGATCGCCTGCCCGATATCCGGTTGAAGCACGAGCAGAGACAAGAAGATTGCAAGCATAAGTAGCGACAGCTCAAGTGCGGGCATGTCCGGGCGCTTGACGCTTTCGGAGAATAGCCAGGCCGTGAGCACGATGAAGCCCGGCTTCACGAACTCCGACGGCTGAATGACGGCGCCCGCTACGATCAGCCAGCGCGTGGCGCCGTTGCGCTCCGCTCCCTGGATAAGGGCCGCGATCATCAGGATCGCGCCGCCGGCAAAAAGCAAAAGCGCTAGCCGCTTCATCTGCGATGGATTGAGCAGCGAGACGGCGAACATCGTAGCGAGCGCGGCGGCCATGCCGATCGCCTGACGCTTCACGAAATAAAAGGGGTCGCCCGTGAGATGTATGCCAACCGTGGGGCTTGCGATAACCGAGGCCGCGAGGCCGGTAGCCGCAAGCGTCAGGATCAGCACCAGGAGCGTGCGGTCTATGGAAAGCCACCAGTCGGCGACGTGAGCGCGTTCCGCGCGCGAGAACTTCATGCGGCGCGGTCCTCGGCGGGACCGTCCGGTAGCGCCCCGGCGAGCGCCCGGAAAGCGTCGCCCCGCACCTCGAAATTGGCGAATTGGTCGTAGGAAGCGCAGGCCGGCGACAGCAGAACCACCGCCTCGTCCGTTTCATCGGCGGCGGCCGCGCCGGCGTCGGCGGCCGCTTCCGCGACTGCGCGGTCAAGCGTCTTCGCCAGCGCGAACGGCACGCTTCCGCTCAGGGTCGCGGCGAAATCCTCAGCCGCCTGGCCGATCAGGTAGGCCTTTTTGATCTTGGGAAAGTGAGGCGCAAGGCTCGCAATGCCGCCTTCCTTCGCCTTGCCGCCCGCGATCCAATAGATGTTGGAGAAGCTGAGCAGCGCCCGTTCGGCGGCCTCCGCGTTGGTGGCCTTGGAGTCGTTGACGAACAGCACGCGCCCGATGCGGCGCACCACCTCCATGCGGTGGGCAAGGCCGGGGAAGCTGGCGAGCGCGGCGGCGAGCTTGTCCCAGGGCAGGCCAAGGCTGCGGCAGGCGGCCAGGGCCGCGCTGGCGTTTTGGGCGTTATGCGCGCCGCGTAAAGAGCCGATGCCCTTGAGGCTGGCGCGGTTCTGGATGGCGCCGTCCTTGACCTCGAACAGTTCGCTGCCTTCGGCGTAAACGCCTGTGTTGACGGCGTGATTCGCCGAAATGCGGAAGGTCTGCACGCCTTGCGCGATGGCCCGCTCCGCGATGGCGCCGCAAAAACCGTCGTCCGCGCCGATCACCGCCGCGCGCGCCTGCTTGAAGACCGTCTCCTTCACGGCGGCGTAGTTTTCGAGGTTGCCGTGCCGGTCGAGATGGTCCGGCGTGACGTTGAGCAGGATGGCAGCGTCCGCGTCGAGGCTTGGCGTCAGGTCGAGCTGGAAGCTGGAGAACTCGATCACATAATACCGGCCGTCCGCGAAAGGCGGCAGGTCAAGCACCGCCTTGCCGATATTGCCGCCGGGCACGGCGTCCAGGCCGATGGAGGAAAGAAGGTGATGCGTGAGCGCCGTTGTGGTGGATTTGCCGTTGGTGCCGGTGATGGCGATCACCTTGGCGGCCGCGCCCGAGGCCTTGCGCTCGCGGATGAAGATTTCGGTGTCGCCGATGATCTCCACGCCATGCGCGCGGGCCGCTTTCACCGTCCAATGTGGCTCGGGATGGGTCAGCGGCACGCCGGGCGCAAGCACCAGCGCGTCGAGCGCCCTCCAGTCCGTGCCGTGAAGATCGCTCAGCGGCAAGCCCGCGGCAAGGGCCGCCTCGCGCCCGCGCTCGCCATCGTCCCAGACCAGGACTTTCGCCCCGCCCGCCAGCAGCGACTTGGCCGCCGCGATCCCAGACATCCCCAGGCCGAATACGGCGGCGGATTTTCCAGCAAACGAGCGGGCTTCGATCATGCTACCTCTCGCAGTTTAAGATGTAAGGCGCGGAATCCGTGTCCGCGGCGCTGGCTGAAATTCTTCGCTGTCATGGCCCGGCTTGACCGGGCCATCCATGAATAATCCAACGACGCCGGCCTGGCACTGGATGGCCGGGTCAAGCCCGGCCATGACAACCGGTCTCTGGGCGGCATTCGAGTTTGGTGCGATGGCCGGGCTTCGGATCATGCTACCTCAGCTTGAGCGTTGCGAGGCCGAAGAGGGCGAGGATCACGGCGATGATCCAGAAACGCACGACCACCGTGGGCTCCGCCCAGCCTTTTTGTTCGAAATGGTGATGCAGCGGCGCCATCCGGAACACACGCTTGCCTGTCAGCTTGAACGACAGCACTTGCACGATGACCGAGACGGTTTCCAGCACGAACAGGCCGCCGATGATTCCCAGCACGATTTCATGCTTGACGGCAACCGCAATCGTGCCGAGCGCGCCGCCCAGCGCCAGCGAACCCGTATCGCCCATAAAGATCATGGCGGGCGGCGCGTTGAACCAGAGGAAGCCGAGCCCCGCCCCGAGCAGCGCCCCGCAGACGACCGCCAGCTCGCCGGTGCCCGCGACGTGATGGACCCCCAGATACAGCGCGAACACCTTGTTGCCGACCAGATAGGCGATGATGCCGAAGGCCGATGCCGCGATCATCACCGGCACGATGGCGAGGCCGTCCAGGCCGTCGGTGAGGTTGACGGCGTTGCCCGCGCCCGCGATCACGAATATCCCGAGGCAGAGGAACAAGACCGGCCCCAGGTCGAGAACCACTTCCTTGAAGAAGGGCACGGTCAGCGCGGTTCCGAATTTTCCTCCGGCCTGGGCCATCGCGTAGGTGGCGAGCCCCGCGATGAGCAGCTCCAAAGACAACCGGACCCTGCCGGAGAAACCGGAGCTGGTGCGCTTCGTGACCTTCAGGTAGTCGTCGTAGAAGCCGATGAGCCCGTAGGAGAGCGTTACCGCAAGCACGATCCACACGTAAGGATTGTACGGGTTAGCCCAGAGCACCGTGGCGATGCCGAGCCCGAGCAGGATCATGAGCCCGCCCATGGTTGGCGTGCCCTTCTTGGTCAGAAGGTGCGACTGGGGGCCGTCCTCGCGGATTGGCTGGCCCTTGCCCTGCCGGTCGCGCAACGCGTCGATGAGCCATGGCCCAAGGATGAAAACCACGATCATGGCCGTCACCATCGCACCGCCGGTGCGGAAGGTGATATAGCGGAACAGGTTGAAGACCTGTGCCTGCCCGCTGAAAAGCCCCAGCAAATACAACATCCCCTAGCCCATCCCTCTAAGCTCTCATCCCGGCTTCTCTGTCTGCTGAAGGCTTCGCGAGGTTCATCCGAAGCGCCTCCGCCAATGGCCCCATGCGGCTGCCAAGCGATCCCTTGACCGTGACCGCGTCGCCGCCGCGCACCGCCTTGAGGACGGCGGGCAGAAGCTCTGCCGAGGTCTTTGCATGGCCGCCGCGCTTCTCCTCCGGCAGTGCCGCGTAAAGATGCGCCATCAAGGGACCGGCGCAGAAAACGAGATCTATGTCATTGGAGACAATGGCGCTTTTTAGTCCCTCGTGATATTGCGGGCCGGTGCCGCCAAGCTCCAGCATGTCGCCCAGCACGGCGATGCGGCGCTTGTATTGCGCCCTTGGCACGCCGCCCAGCACCTCCAGCGCCGCCGCCATCGAGGCGGGGTTGGCGTTATAGGTCTCGTCGATAATCAAAACCGCTCCTTCCGGCGTCTCGAAGCGTGCGCGCGCGCCCCGGCCTTCCGGTGCCCGGGCTGACGCCAGCGCCGCCGCGGCAAGCTCAAGATCCCCGCCCATGAGTTTAACCGCCGCAAGAGCCGCGATGGCGTTCAGTGCAAGGTGGCGGCCCGGCACACCCAGGGTAAACTCTAGTTTCGAGCCAAGAATGTTTGCCGTCACCTCGGAGCCGGCATCGCCCGTCTCAAGGCCTAACAACTGCGCGCCGCCTTCCGCGCCCTCTCCGAACGGAACGATGGTGGCGCCGTGACGGCGTGCGTGTGCCGCGAGTCTTTCGAAATGCTCATTGCCCGCGGGCAGGATAGCGGCTCCGCCTTGCTCCAGGCCTTCGAAGATTTCGGCCTTGGCGTCCGCGATATCGGCGAGCGAGTTGAAGAACTCGATATGGACGGGCGCGATCCAGGTAACGATGGCGATGTGCGGACGCACGAGGCGGGTCAGCGGCGTGATCTCGCCCGCGTGGTTCATGCCGATTTCAAAGACGCCGAAGCGCGCGTCCGCCGGCATACGCGCGAGCGACAGCGGCACGCCCCAGAGGTTGTTGTAGGACTTTTCGGAAGCGTGCGTGCGGCCGCCCTTGCCGAGCATGACGCGCAGCATTTCCTTGGTGCCCGTCTTGCCGGCGCTTCCCGTCACCGCCGCGATCCGCGCGCCGGTGCGCAGGCGCGCGGCGCGGGCCAGCGCATTCAGCGCTTCGAGCGTGTCCCGGACGCGGAACAGGGGGCGTGTTGAGGCGGAGTTGTACCCTGTCTCCACGATCGCCGCCGAAGCGCCCCGCTCGAAGGCCGCCTCAACGAACTTATGCCCATCCGCGTGCTCGCCCTTTATTGCGACGAACAGATCGCCCCTCTCAAGCGTGCGGCTGTCGATGGAAACGCCGCTCGCGCTGCGAGGATGCGGCATAATCGAAGCGTTCACCCCCTCACCCTGTCCCTCTCCCTCTGGGAGAGGGGACGCTATTTCACCCGCACCGGCTATTCGGGCGTCCCTTCTCCCATGGGGAGAAGGACAGGATGAGGGGAGATTCGCCTTATTCGAGCCTGCGCGCGAATGCGGGAACGCCGTCGCGTGGTTATCTCCAGCGCCCGCTTGCGAGGCTAGCGGCGCCGCGCTGGTCGCGGCTGCGATTTCCTCGAAAGTCCAAAGCGGCTCATCCATTTGCTGCGTCCCGTACCGCCGCGAGCGCGGCGGCGGCGGCCTCGTGATCGGAAAAGGGAATTACTTCTTTGCCGATAATCTGTCCCGCTTCATGGCCTTTTCCGGCCACGAGCAAAACATCCCCTTTTTTTAATGCGGCCACGGCGGCGGCGATGGCTTCCGCGCGGCTGGCTATTTCTGCGGCTTCCGGCGCGCGGGCCAGGATTTCGCTGCGGATGGTGGCCGGGTCTTCGCTGCGGGGATTGTCGTCGGTGACGTAGACGGCGTCAGCGTGGGAGGCCGCCGCCCAGCCCATTTCTGGCCGCTTGCCCTTGTCGCGGTCGCCGCCGCAGCCGAACACCACATGCAGCCGCCCGCTCACATAGGGCCTGAGCGCTTCCAGTGCCTTCACCAGCGCGTCCGGCGTATGCGCGTAGTCCACGAAAACCGGCGCGCCCTCCGCCGTCTCGCCTATGTATTCGAGCCGGCCCTTCGCGCCCTGCAGCTTGGCGAGCGCGCCGAACACAACTTCCGCCTGTGCGCCGAGCCCCAGCGCAAGCCCCGCCGCGACCAGCGCGTTGGAAACTTGGAACGCGCCCGCCAGCGGCAAATCCACGCTAAAGGCGCGGCCGCCGTGGTTCAGGGCCAGGCGCTGCTTGAAGCCCGTGCGCTCGATGCCCTCAAGCACGACGCCTTCGCCGGCGTGGCCTACGGTGAAGACGGCGAGCCCGGCGGTGCGCGCGGCTTCGATCACAGTTTCCGAGCCGGAGCTGTCCGCGTCTATCACGGCGGGCGCGCCGGCCGGCAGCATCTCGCGGAACAGCCGGAGCTTGGCGTTCAGGTAGTGCGCGAAGTCCGGGTGATAGTCGAGATGGTCGCGCGTGATGTTGGTGAAGGCGCCGGCCGCCATGCGCACGCCGTCGAGCCGGTACTGGTTGAGACCATGGCTTGAGGCTTCGAGCGCCAGGTGCGTGACGCCTTGAGCCGCCAGCGCCGCCAGATGCTTGTGCAGGGTGACGGGATCGGGCGTGGTGTGCGCGAGCGGGGTCTCACCCTTCGAGGTTGAGATGCCAACCGTGCCGAGGCTCGCGGCCTCGAAGCCGGAGGCGGCCCAAATCTGGCGCAGGAAGGCTGCAACCGAGGTCTTGCCGTTGGTGCCGGTGATGGCCGCCACGGTTTGGGGCTGCGCGCCGTAGAAGCGGGCGGCGAGCCGCGCCAGGGCCTGCCGTGGTTCGCTGGCCCTCAAGACTGGAACAGAGAGGTTGCCCGCATCCGCACCGGCGCCAGCTAGGATTGCGACGGCGCCGCGCTCAACCGCGCTGGCGGCGTAGGCCATGCCGTCCACCTTCGTGCCGGGCATGGCGGCGAATAGCTGGCCTGGCTCAACCTTCCGGCTATCTTCTGTAAGGCCAGAAATATCCTGGGTTAAAGGCTGGCTCCCGCTTTCTATATGCGGGATATCCTGGATCAGATCCGCTAATTTCATCTGGACTCTTCCGGAGGACGGCGCGCTGTGGGGCACGGGAACCCGCCTGTTCATAGGGGGTTGCGGCCGTCTCGTCAAACCGGGGAGCCGGGAGAATGTCCAGCATCGGTGCAATACGTTTAATAATTGCGCCAGCCGCCGGTGCGGCGTTGTAGGCGGCGTCGTTCGGCCTGCCCGGCTTTTCGGGCTTGGGCTCATCGAGCGTCACCAGCACCAGGTAGCGCGGGTTGGATATGGGCAGCACCGCCACAAAGCTGTTCAGAACGTCGTGAGTGTAGCGCCCGCCCTTGACCTTGATGGCGGTTCCGGTCTTGCCGCCGATGCCGAGGCCTTTGACCGCTGCCCTGCGGCCCGTGCCGCGCTGGACCACGAGCCGCATCAACTCGCGCATCTGGGCGCTGGTTCCGGGCTTGAGCGGCCGCTCCGCCTTTCCGGCGTCCATGCCATCCGCGAGCAGAAAGGTTGGCTTGATGCGCTCGCCGCCGTTCACGACGGTTGCCATCGCCTGGGCGAAGGTGATGGGCGGCACGGCGATGCCGTGGCCATAGGCGATGGTCATCGCGTTGGAGGGCCGCCAGGTGGCCGGGAGCACCGGCTTGGGCGCGGTGCCGGCCTCGGTTTCAAGCTTGTCAGTCAGGCCGAGCGATTCCAGGAATCGCTGCTGCCGCTCCATGCCCGCGGCTTCGGCAATGCGGGCAGCCCCCGTATTGATGGAGTGCACGAAAATGTTCTCGACCGTCATCAGCTTGCGCTTGGCGTGAGAGTCCTTGAGCAGGAAGCGGCCCATTTTCAGCGGGCCGGTGCCGAAGCGGTCAGAACGCGTGGCGGCACCGCCGTCGAGCGCCATGGCGACAGTGAAGGTTTTGAACACCGAGCCAAGTTCGTAAACGTCGGTGACGATGCGGTTACGGCGCCTCTCGTCCATGGCCTGCTCGCGGAGATTGGGGTCGAAGCCGGGCAGCGAGAGCGAAGCCAGCACCTCGCCGTTCCTGACATTCATCACGAGACCCAGCGCCGCTTTCGCCCGGTAGCGCCGCATCGAAGCCGCCAGCTCCCCGGCCACGGCGTGCTGAATGCCGATGTCGAGCGACAGCTTGAGATAGGGCCGTTTTTCGAGCGAGACGGGCGTCAACTGGCCCATGAGCTTCTGGTCGATGTACCACTCGATGCCGCTCAGGCCCTCATTGTCGACATTGGTGATGCCGACGATCTGCGCGGCCTCGCTGCCCGCGGGATAGGCGCGCTGAACGGTTGGCAGAATGGTGAGGCCTGGAATGCCGAGCCTGTGCACCGCCGTGGCCTGGCGGGGCGTTATACCGCGCTTCACCCACTCGAAGCGGCTCGATTTGTCGTGGAACCGGCGCGTCATAGCGCCCTGGTCGAGATCGGGAAAGATCGCCGCAAGCTTCTCCGCCGCCTCGTCGGGATGGGGGATCTCGCTGGGGTTGGCGGCCAGCCAGTAAATGCGGATGTCTGTAGCGAGCAGCTTGCCGTTGCGGTCGACGATGTCCGGCCGGCTCTTGGCAAGGCCCTGGGACGCGCCCGAGGAGGCGAGCATCGCCACGTTGTCTGGATATAGAGCGTAAGTAATTGCCCGGCCCGCGATGGTGGCGAAGCCCGCGAAAAAGCACAGGCTCAGCAGCGCCTGCGCCACGCGCACGCGCCTTGCCGCGCCCGCGCGTCCCGCATGGCCCCCGATCCTCTGCAATACCGCCGCGAGTGTGGGCATGGCTGTTACCGCGACGCGGTTGTCCCTCCTGACGCCGACGCCTTCTCGATCAAGGAGGCGATGCCGTCCTTGCCGCGGTTCCGTGCATGGCGGACGCTCCCGCTATCGGCGGCGACGGCCTTCCACGGCACAAGCTGCTCAGGCGCGATGGGCTCCAGCTTCAGCTTCGCGCGGGCCATGTCCTCGATGCGCTCGGGGCGCTGAAGATAGCCCGCCTCGGCGCGCATCAGGGCGAGAAAATCGCTTTCGTCCTGAAGCTCGCTCAGCAGCGCTTGCGCGCGGGCTTCGAGCAGGCGCGTTTTGAATTTCAAGTCGTAAGTGTACAGCAGCAGGCCCGCGAGGCAGCCGAAGGCCAGAAGACATAGCGTACGCATCACCGCTCATCCCGGTTACATACCAACGGCGGGATATTGCACCGGTGGATGTAAATTTTCCATTGGGGCGGCGAATAAAAAAGAGGAGATTTTGCGGGGACAGGGCGTGGTGAAGCCCCTCGGGATGGCGGTTCTGCTTCTTCGTGCCGCCGGCGCATTCCAGTTTTATGGTTTGGCGAATATGAAGGCTTTTCCTGGGGATGATGCCGGTCTGCCCGCAAACGGTCCGCCCAAGATACTTAGATTCCGGCTCCGCTTTCATGGCATTCTATCTCATTTTGCGGCGCAAGCCCGTCAATGCGGCGCGGATTGCGGGAAATCCGGGCTAAAGTCCGCCCGCCCCAATACCCGCGCCAAGGCCCGGCGGAAACTGTCTCTGGTTCGAGACGCGGCGGGCGATGCTCCTGGCCGTTCCGCGGCCACGGGCGCCAGCCGCAACCGGGGCTGGCGGCCAGAGATAGAGATCGCTGGTGAGGGAAACGCTGAACCAGGGAATCTGAGGCTGGCTATATTGGGCCGTGTCCTCCGTCATGCGCTTGACGTCCTTCGCCACCAGCATCTGCATTTTCTTGATTTCGAGGCCGCGCCGCGGGATGTGGCGGGCGAGCGCGGTGGTGAAGGGGCTGTTCTTGCCTTTGCCGTCCTGGGCGGCGGAGCCTGGCGCCGTCGCATAGGCGATGAAGATGTCGCCTGTTCCGAAGCTGCTTGGGGCAGGGCTCGCAAGTCCATCTCTCAGCAGCCCGACGAGACCGGCGCCGCGCGTCCTCTCCGGTGAAAGAGCCTGCGTGTCCTGCTGATTTTTGAAGGGATTGTCGCGGCAGGCATCCAGAAATACGAGCTTGGCGCGCGTGACGCCTTTCATTCTCTCCAGAACCTCGCTTAGCCGGAGGGCGCCGGTCTCGCTTAGAGTTGCGGGATATTCCGGCATATCGACCGGCAAAAGATAGTTGTCGTCGTTGCTCTGCAGCGCATGGCCTGCATAATAAAAAAGCGCGATGCTGGACCCGGCCGCGCTTTGTTCGAGGCGAGACAGAATGGCGTCCCTGTCATTCGCCTTCATGTCCAAGAATTTTACGATCTCGAATTTCGGTGTGATTCTATCCAGAGCCTTCGCGAACGCCTCCGCGTCGTTTCGCGGATTCCTGAGGGCAAGCCTGCCTTGATACAGGCTGTTGCCGATAATGAGCGCCACACGCCTCTGCGCTTCCCGCGGCGCCGCCGCGAGCGGGATTGAGTTGAAAACAAGAACAAGTGCGGCCAGGCGTGAAATTACCTCAAAGACAGGCTGTCGAAGCATAAGACCTCCAGCGTTTATCTGTGGCGGTAACGCATGTCAGGTTGCTCAACTCACTGATAAAAAATACCTGGCGGCTTTCCGGGCGCGTGTCCGCTAGGCCAAAAACACCAGGCAGCGCGGAATCTGTGTTCCCGCTGTTCGCGCTTTCGCCGCGACTGTTAACGAATCACCACACGAATACATCTTAAGGTTGTTGATCACACAGAATCGCAACTATTAAGGCAGAGGTATCCATTTTTTGTGGAGCAAACGATGCGTGCCCCAGCGGATCAGCCTGTGTTGCATGTGTTGCTTTGGGCGGTTTCCTTGTGTATGGCCGCCGCGCCGGCGAAAGCTTGCGATCCTCTGCCGCAAGTGACGCGGCCGCCGGATTCCATCGGCCCCCTGGGTACAGGCCAGAAGGGCGTGGTGGCGGATTTCCAGGACCGGGTGCTTTCCGGTTCCGTATCGCAGGCCGGGCCGCCAGCCGGCGCCGCCACCGGATTTCCCACCGGCCGTCTTGGGCAAACCTGGCACGCCCCTTACGTGAGCCTTCAGCCAACGCCGTGGCCAGGCTATGAGTCCCACAGCGCCGAAGGGTCGGTCTTGGCCTCGGGCTCCTACAATTTTCCGCTGCCCGTTTCCGGCGGAAGCCTGCAAGCGGGGGTTTTCGGCGGCGAAAGCTGGGTCAGGACCACCTACAACCCAGTAGCCGCGGCGCCAGGAGCAAAGGCGTCCAATAGTTCCTTCCTTGCTGGCGGATATATTCTGTATGGCTCCGGCGGCTACTACGTGATGAACACCGTCTCCGTTTTCGAGGGCGCAACCGGGCTGAGAGGCGATGCTTTTGCCGCCGGCTCTTCCTCCTACGGTACGCATGGCTTTGTGGATACCGTGGTTGCGGGGCGCGTTTTCGGCCTGAACGGAATGGCCTGGCCGCTCAACCTGGATGTTCGCGGCGGACTTCTTTACTCAGGCGCCCATGGCGATGCGTATGCGGATGGCGCCGGGCGCGTCTACCGTCAAGGCGCGGAGGAGTGGACCGCTTCGCTCTCCGCCACTCTTTTCCGGAACCTGCCCCTGTCCAGCGGCGAAACCGTGCGCCCCTACGTCAAGGCCGGTTTGAAAGAGCAGCTCAGCTACTCGAACAAGGTGGAGGAAACCTTCCAGGGAGTGTCCACCACCTACCGTTTCGGCCAAAGCCCAACCCTGGGGGGCGCCGAGATCGGCTTCGATTATATTCGCGCGGACGTAACAATCAGCGCCGCCGTATATGGCGAAGCGGCGTCCGATCAAAGCGCGGTTGGCGGCCGGCTGGGAGCCAAGATCACCTTTTAGGCGGAAGGACGGCGAAACCTGATCAAGAGCCGCCGCCGTAGCCTGGTGCACCCATTCCCTCGCGGCAAAGCTGCGAAGAGGAGCCGTTCGCTGGCGGAACTTTGGCCGGGATGAGGACCGGAGGGACGGCTACGGCGTCTTGTTTTGCTGCGCGGACCTGCAGCGGTAAGGCTTGATGTCGAGCAGCGGCGTGCCGTCGAGACAGTCCAAGCCGCGAACCAGTATCGCGCCGGGTTCGACAGCTTCCACGGTAACGATGGAAACTGCGATGGGGTTCGGCCGCGAGGGCGAGCGCAGGGCGAAGGTTCCCGCCCGTCCACCGCGCGTGCGGGGCGTTTGCACCAGAAGATCGCGCCGCGCCCGGTTCATCCAATAGAGGACTTGCAGCTCCTTGTGGGCCTCAAGTCCCTCCATCGCCTGCCGCCAGGGTTCGTCGATTTCAATCCGGCACACGGGTCCGTCCGCCTGTCCCTGGCGCGGGCAATCGCTTATGGATTGGAAAGGCGTGCGGATGCGGCCAATGAAAATTAGCGTGGCGTCCGTCCGGTCTGGCGCGCTGCCAACGATCTCGCCGGGCCGTACCTCGGGCTCGTCCATGATGTCCGGTCTCCCATGTTCCGCTGTGTACATAGCATAACGGAGCATTTGGGGAGCTTTTGGCAACTGTTTCTTCGGGCGAAGGTTTCCTTTGCCGCAGCACACAGGGCGCCCCTGCGGCGGAGCCGTCTGCCGTCCCGGCCCTACATCCAGGGCAGTGTGGAGAGGCCGGCGTTGACCAGGGGCGCTTCCATGCTTTAGAGACCGCAAGATGAAATGGCTGGCGGAGCCTAGCGAGCGGTTCGCGCAAGGAGACCGCGCTAATAGGCATGGGCCATGGCTGCGGCGGGTCCGCGGGAGACGCTTCCACCAATGCTGACGCAAGAACAGGTACTGCAGGAATTCCGCGACGCCGGCGCGCTGCTGGAAGGCCATTTCATCCTGAGCTCCGGCTATCATTCGAGCGCGTACCTGCAATGCGCGCGCGTGCTGATGGACCCGCGCCGGGCGGAACGGCTGTGCGCGGCGCTCGCTTCGAAGCTCAAGAGCGCGGGGCTGGCGGAGGGCCTGGAGCTTGTCATCTCCCCCGCGATGGGGGGCGTCGTCGTGGGCTACGAGATGGGCCGGCAGCTTGGGGTGCCCGCGATTTTCTTCGAGCGCGTGGAAGGCAGGTTCGCATTGCGGCGCGGATTCGGGATCGAACCGGGGCAGCGCTGCCTTCTCGTGGAAGACGTTGTGACCACTGGATTATCCTCGCGGGAGTGCATCGAGGCGGCGAAGGAGCTGGGCGCGAATGTGATCGCCGCGGCCTCGCTTGCGGACCGCTCGGCGGGCAAGGCGGCGCTCCCCGTCCCATTTGTGCCGCTGATCGCCCTTGACATTCCACATTTCCGGCCCGATGAACTGCCAGCGCTGTTGCAGGGGACGCCAGCGGTCAAACCGGGAAGCCGGGGCTTGAAGGTTTGAGCGCCCGTGCCGGCCTAAATGCAGCATTGATACGCTGGCTCTTGGCCGCAGCTCGGCGGTGGGCTCTAGGATATGCTTTTTAGACGAAAGAAACCGCTGCCGGTAGTGATGCGCTTGCGCTATGCGGTTTGGCCCGCGCGCAGCTTCGGGCGCTCGGCGCGCTATATGCTGCTGCGCCTCCTGCGCATCGACGCGTCGGCCCACAGCATCGCGGCCGGCTGCGCGGTCGGCGTGTTCGCGGTCTTCACGCCGTTCCTGGGCCTTCAGATGACGATCGGCGCCGTGCTCGCAATCGCACTGCGCGGCAGCATCCTTGCGTCCGCCGTCGGCTCTTTCGCGGGCAATCCGCTCACCTATCCTATCATCTGGATCTCCACTTTCACGCTTGGCAACGTTCTTCTGGGCAGCTCGGCCAGCGCCGAAATCAGCACGCTTTCGTACGGCGCTGAGGCCCTTGGCCGTTCCATAAGGGAAGCCTCTCCCGATGGCGTCGCTTCGGCGATTCATGGACTGTGGCCGATCCTCAAGCCGATGGCGCTCGGCTCGCTGCCTCTTGGGGGGCTGTCGGCGCTGCTTACCTACTTTTTCGTCCGCCAGCTCGCCGCCGCTCCGAAACGGGTGCGCGCCATGGTGGCCGCTTCCAAGCGCACGGAGACGGCGCATCGCTGAGGCTGCATGAAAACGAACGAGCGCCCCGTCCGTCTGGGGCTCAACATCGACCACGTCGCCACGCTCAGAAACGCCAGGGGTGCCACCCGGCCCGATCCCATCCGCGCGGCGAAGCTCGCCATCGAGGCCGGTGCCGATGGCATTACCGCGCACCTGCGCGAGGACCGGCGCCACATCGGCGACGAGGACATCCACCGGATCATGCTGGAGGTCGCCGCGCCCCTCAACATGGAGATGGCGGCCACGGAGGAGATGACCGGCATCGCGGTGCGGGCCCGGCCACATGCGTGCTGTATCGTGCCGGAGCGCCGCGAGGAGATCACCACCGAGGGCGGGCTCGACGCGGCTGGCGGCCATAATGCGCTGGCGCCCATTGTGCGGCGCCTGCTGGATGCCGGCATCCGCGTGTCGCTGTTCATCGACCCCGAGCCCCGGCAGATCGACGCCGCCAGCCGGCTTCAGGCGCCGGTTGTGGAGCTTCACACGGGGCAATATTGCGAGGAGTGGCTGGCGGGCGATAGCGCCGCGGCTCAGCGTGAGTTGGAACGGCTTGCGGGCGCCGCGCGGCAGGCCGCAGAGGCTGGCATCGAGGTCCACGCCGGCCACGGGCTCGACTACGATACCGCCGCGCATCTCGCCTCCCTGCCGCAGGTGCGCGAGCTGAATATCGGGCATTTCGTCATCGGCGAGGCCGTCTTCGTCGGGCTGGGGCAGGCGGTTGCGCGGATGCACGAGGCGATTGCGAAGGGCGTGGCGCTGCGCAAGCCACCGAAGCGCGCCGCGCACGGGAAGGAAAAGCGCGGCAAGCGGCACTGAGGGGTGCGCTTTGTGTTGAGCATTAGGCTCGGGTTCTGGAGAAAGATCGCATGATTGCCGGCATCGGCAGCGACATAACCGACATCCGGCGCATCGAGCGGGCCATCGAGCGTTACGGCGACCGCTTTCTCGACCGCGTTTTCACCGGAGCCGAGCGCGCCAAATCCGACGGCCGCGCCGCTCGCGCCGCGTCCTATGCCAAGCGCTTTGCCGCCAAGGAAGCCTGCTCCAAGGCGCTCGGCACAGGGATTGCGCAGGGCGTGTTCCTGCGCGACATGGGTGTGGTGAACCTGCCCAGCGGCCAGCCGGCCATGCAACTCACGGGCGGCGCCGCCGCGCGGCTCAAGCAGCTCATCCCCACGAACCACGAGGCGCAAATCCACGTCAGCATCACCGACGACTACCCGCTGGCCCAGGCGTTCGTGATTATCTCGGCGGTTCCGGCGGGGGGCGCGCCTGCATCCGCGCGGTAAGCCCCGCCAACGCTCCCTATAGCCTGATCTTCAATCCAAGCCGCTTCATTTCAAGCAGCGCCTCGGCATTTCCCATCGCATCGTCCACCGGGTTATGCGTGTGCTTGGTCTTGCGCAGATGCTTGAAGTTCTGGAACATGTCCTTGACCATCCCCTTATAGAGCGATCCGAGATTTGTGCTTGAATGGCCGAACGGATTGCCGCCGGTGAAACGCCAGAAATACCAGTTGATGAATTGCCAGTCGAAGCCGTTGTTATCGCTGATAAAAGCCGGACGGCCTTTGACGTTTTCCTTGAGCCACGCGGCGAAGCGCTCCATCTCCGCCTTGGGCTCCTCGAAGGCCAGGGTTTCCTCGCGCGTGAAGCCTGAGACGGCCAGCGCTTCGGGCAGCCATTTCTCGGAGACCGGCTTGAGGCGCGCATAGAAGGTCCGCCCGAGCCCTTCCTCCACCAGCACCGCGCCGAAGCAGATCATGCTGTAATCGCCCGGTATTGGCCCGTCCGCCTCCACATCGGTCATAACGTAGGTCATCTGCACTCCTCATAACCCCTGCCTCCGGGCGGCTATTGCGCCAGAAAGGCGGCGCCGGCCGGCGCCAAATTAACTCCGTAGGCTGCCGGTCTGGCCATTTTGCCTGCCCGGAAAGGCGCCTTTCGATCTTGAAATAATTTAGCACAAAGTTCTTGAGCAGGTGTTAAGCGTTATGTCGCGGCGTAACATATTGTTATATAACGGCTCTATTGATGGCGCGCCTACCGGAAGATGGCGTGGCCCGGAGCGTGTTATGGTTAATTTCAAATATTCCCGTATATTTAACGGTATTTTTAAATCGCGAAAATCACGCGAAAAACAGGAAAAACCCGCCGAAATGCGGCAAAATGTGATGAAAATCGCGCACGTTAACTATATGCCGATTAACTATGACAGAATTCTAGCGAAATATACGATCACTTAAGAAACAGACAGCGCCCGATCACCTGCCGATGGTCATCAGGCTGGCGTTGCCGCCGGCGGCGGCGGTGTTGACCGAGATGCACTTCTCCTTCACCAGCCGCTCCAGGCGGAACCCAGGCTCGCCGCTGACGATTTGCACGATGGGGCCGGGCCGCGCGGCAAGAGCGTGCGCGATCTCCGCAATCCTTGCCGGACCGGGAAGAAGGACCGCATCGAACGCGGCTTTCTCCCAATCGCCCGCGAATTCGATTTGCGGCTGCAATGGGGCCGGCAGCAGCTTGCCCAGCGACGCCAGCCCTTCCGCGCCGGTCAGGACGAGGCAGTTCCCGGTGGCAAGCGCGGCGCCTATCTCATGCAGGGCCTCGAACACCGTGCTTGCGATCCCCAGCACCCGCCCGCGCGGCAGGATCAGCAGCCGGTTCTCCTCGCCCACGGGGCCGCGCAGGGGCAGTTCCAGGCCAGCGGGCGAAGTTTCGAGATAGAGCTTTAGGAACTCGCGGAGCTTTGCGCGCTCGCCGGATTTCAGCAGGCCGCACGCGCCGTCTCCGGCCCATTCGCTGAACGTCCGCAAAGCATCGAGGCGGGTTTCGTCCCGCTTGCCTTGCAGTCTCAGCGGTGGTGCGGCGCGCAGCAGGCGGTGCAGCATCAGCGGGCCGCCAGCCTTGGGGCCGGTTCCGGATAGCCCCTCGCCGCCAAAGGGCTGAACGCCCACCACCGCGCCGATCATATTGCGGTTCACATAGATGTTGCCGGCATTCGCGCGGGCGGCCACGAAACCGATGGTTTCGTCGATGCGTGAGTGGATGCCGAGGGTGAGGCCGTAGCCGGTGGCGTTGATCCCGTCAACAAGGCGCGGCAGCTCGCTTTGCTTGAACCGGAGCACATGCAGGATGGGGCCGAACACCTCGCGCGTTAGCTCGCCGATGGAGCCTATCTCAAGCAGCGTTGGCGCGATGAAGGTGCCGGCCGCGCACTCGGCGGGAAGCGGCACTTGAAACAGAATTTGCGCCTTATGCGCGTCGAGATAGGACTTGAGCCCCGCCTGGGCTTCCGCGTCGATCACCGGCCCGGTGTCGGTCTCGAACTTGGCCGGATCGCCAACGGCGAGTTCCGCCATCGCGCCCTTGAGCATGGCGATGACACGGTCCGCGATGTTGTCCTGCAGGCAAAGAACGCGGAGCGACGAGCAGCGCTGGCCGGCGGAGTCGAAAGCGGAGGCCAGCACGTCGCCCGCAACCTGCTCCGGCAGCGCGGAGGAGTCCACGATCATTGCGTTCTGCCCGCCGGTTTCGGCGATCAGGGGCACGTTGCCGCGCCGGGCGAGCGCGCGCTGAATGTGGCGTGCAACCTCGGTCGAGCCGGTGAAGAGCACGGCTTTGGTGCCGGGATCGGCAACGAGCGCCGCGCCAATGTCTCCGGCTCCGGGCAGAAGCTGCAAGACATCGCGCGGGATTCCCGCTTCGTGCAGGAGGCGCACGGCCTCCGCAGCTATTAGCGGCGTTTGCTCCGCGGGCTTGGCGAGCACCGGATTGCCCGCCGCCAGCGCCGCCGCGATCTGGCCCGTGAAAATCGCAAGCGGGAAATTCCATGGGCTGATGCAGACAGCCGGGCCGAGGGGCTTGGGGCCCGGTTCCAGAGCGCGGGCCTGGGCCGCGTAATAGCGGCAGAAATCGGCGGCCTCGCGCACTTCGGGTATGGCGTTGGGGATGGTTCTGCCGGCTTCGCGGACAACGAGCAGCGACAGCCGCTCCACCGATTGCTCCAGAAGGTCCGCGGCGCGTTCCAGAATCGCGGCGCGTTCCGCCGGCGCGGTTTGCGCCCATTTTGGGGCAGCGCCAGCCGCGGCGGCCATGGCGTCCTCGACGCCAAGCATGGTGGCGTCCGAGACATAGCCCACAATGTCCGCGTGGTTCGCGGGATTGGCGATCTGCCTTTGGGGGCTGCCTTGCACAACGGGCGCGGCGATGACGGGCGCGGCCTCCAGCTCCTCCACCTGGCTTTCTTCGAGGAGGCGCTCAAGCTTCTCGCGCACCTGGGCATTGGAAAGGTCCAGCCCCTGCGAATTCCTGCGCTCTTCGCCGTACAAATCCCGCGGCAGCACGATGGCCGGATGCGGCTCGCCCTTGTATTTAGCCGCCTCGGCGGCGGGATCGGCGGTGAGGTCTTCGATGGGCGTGTTCTCGTCGGCGAGTTGATGGACAAAGGAGCTGTTGGCGCCATTTTCCAAGAGCCTGCGCACGAGATAGGCGAGCAGCGTCTCGTGCGTGCCCACGGGCGCGTAGATGCGGCACGGCCGGCCCAGATTGCCTTCGCCAACCACATGGCCGTAAAGCGTCTCGCCCATACCGTGCAGGCACTGGTATTCGTAATCGCCCACCGCGAAGTCCGGCCCCGCCATGTGATGGACGGCGGAAAGCGTGTGCGCGTTGTGAGTTGCGAATTGCGGGAAGACGGCGTCGCGGCGGGCAAGCAGCCGCTTGGCGCAGGCGAGGTAGCACACATCCGTATAGGCTTTGTGCGTGAAGACGGGATAACCCTCAAGCCCGTCAACCTGCGCGCGCTTGATCTCGCTGTCCCAATATGCGCCCTTGACGAGGCGGATCATCAGCCGCCGCTTGGAGCTGTCCGCAAGCTGGATGAGATGGTCCACCACGGCGGGGGCGCGCTTCTGATAGGCCTGCGCCACGAAGCCGAGTCCCTGCCAGCTGGCGAGGGCTGGTTCGGCCGCGAGCGCCTCCAGGAGATCGAGCGAAAGTT
This sequence comes from Rhodomicrobiaceae bacterium, assembly GCA_050298295.1. Lineage (GTDB taxonomy): Bacteria > Pseudomonadota > Alphaproteobacteria > Rhizobiales > Rhodomicrobiaceae > Rhodomicrobium. Next base: position 13,847 of record JBNKTW010000105.1, on the reverse strand, counting down.
CCAGCCGGTCCGCTTCCTCTGCGTCAATGTTGAAGCCGATGCCGTAGCCGCCCGCCAGCGCGGCGAGGTGATGGAGCCGCGGGTAAAGCTCCTCCCAGACCCGGTCCGGCTTCATATAGCTGTAGCGCGGGTGCAGCGCCGACAGCTTCACAGAGATGCCGGGGGAGTCGTAGATCGTCTTGCCGCGCCGGGATGCGCCGATAGCGCCAATCGCGTGCGCGTAGGCGTCCAGGTAGCGCTGAGCGTCCTCCTCCGTGACCGCCGCCTCGCCCAGCATGTCGAACGAGTAGAAAAAGCCGCGCGCCTCGAAGGGCTGGGCGTGCTCCAGCGCCTCCCCGATGGTCTGGCCGGTCACGAATTGCCGGCCGAGCATCCGCATCGAGAGGTCCATGGCCTGCCGGATCACCGGCTCGCCGCCAAGCGCCAGCGCGCGCCCGAGCGCCGCCGCCATGCCGCTCTCGCTATGGGTGGCGGCGAGTTTGCCGGTGATGAGCAGGCCCCAGGCGGAGGCGTTGACGAACCAGGACGGGCTCGCGCCCACATGCGCGCCCCAGTCGCCGTGCGCAAGCTTGTCGCGGATGAGCAGGTCGCGCGTGTGGGCGTCCGGGATGCGCAGGAGCGACTCGGCCAGGCACATGAGCGCGACGCCTTCCGGGCTCGAAAGCGAAAACTCCTTCATCAGCGCTTCGACGCTGAACATATGGGCGCGGCCGCCGCGGACCTTGGCGATCAACGAGGCCGCAAGCTGCTGGATGCTCGCGGATGCAGCCGGATCGAAGCGCGCTTCTTCAATCAGCGGCGGCGCGCAAACCGGCTCCGGCGTCCGGTATGCGGCGGCAACGGCCGCGCGCGCCGCCTTTTCACGGCCGGAGTGCGCCAGGCTTTTGTAAGATGCGATTTCCACGTTCGTCACCCCACCTGCAGGGGTAGCCGCAATCGCCATGGCTGTGTCCTATTGAACCTGATATTGGTACTCGCAGGCCCATCACCAAGATTTGGGCGGCGCCGGGCCGGGGCGCTACAATATGCAACCCAGCTTTACCTGGACGATGCCGTTAACTGGCCGCGGAGCATCATCTCCGCGAAAGCAGGCACCGATATAGAATTTTGTTCTAGCTTGAGAAATGGATTCCCGCTTTCGCGGGAATGACGGTTGTGTATACTACAAAAGCTCCTCATCCGATTTTTTCACACACTTACCCGCAGGACGGTTGCGGCTTGCTGCCTCCGTCTTGAGCCAAAGCAATTTCGACTGCCGGATCTGGATTATTCGAAACCAGAAGTGCTCTAGCGCGGCGCACGCCAGCATTGCAACCTTAGGTAGGCGTAGTGTCCAAGCTATCCACGCAATTCTTGCTGTGGTTGCGTTCAGGCCGGGCGCTACCCCGGTGTTCGCTTCTTATGCGCGGCCAGCAGCCGGCCGGCCGCCCGCAGCACCTCGTCCTCTCCCGATTCCACAACCTCGAACGCGTCCCGCACCTCATCGGGAACCGGCACGGCGACCCCGCGCTGGATTTCGACGAAAGTCCACAGGGTTTCCGCCCGCGCCACGAGCCGCCAGCGGCCAGCGTTGCGCAGGAAAAACGTGCGGCGCGGCGAGTCCCGCTCCCTCATGGCCGCGACCCAGGTCAGCACCCCGATTTCGTCGCCAAGCAGCGCCGGCCGGAGATACTCGATGAAATGGGAGCTGACGTACCAGGACATGCCGCTGTTCAGATAGCGTTCCAGCGGCCAGCCCTGGGCGGTGGAATGCTCGATGGCGATCTCCTCCATCCAGCGCAGATATTCCTGGTTGTTGACGTGGCCGTGGATGTCGATGGCCTCGCGGCCCACCTGGAATTGCTTGACGTAGATTTCCGGCATGGAGGCACGGCTCCTTGAAAGCGCCACCGCATTTTTGCGGGCTTTTTGGGCGTTTTGGGCGCGATGATGACGTTTTGTAGTTGGTTGCGAAGGGCACGGACCGGGGGAGACCACCGGCCCGCGCTTCCGTGCACCGTCATGGCAGGAACTGGAGAGGGGCGCGATGTCAGTTCAAGCCTGCTCCGCCGCCTCCGCCTCCCCGATCCCGGAAAAACCGGTGATCGTCACCGTGGCGCCGGGGAACTTCGCGGTGATCTCCAGCGTGCCGCCCATTGCCTCGATGTAACGCCGCGTTTATTGGCGCTACCGCCCTTCGGGCTACTTGAGCGCGATTGCTGACATACATATCCGCGCGCTACTCAAGCTTGCCGGCGGCGGGCTGCTTCACGCCGGGCACGCGGGCAAGCTCCTCCTGCGACAGCGCCCGCGCTTGCCGCAGTTCGGCCAGCGCCATCTCCTCCCGAAGTTCGCTCGCTCGCGCGGCGATGCGCTCCTTGCGCGCGGGTGTCAGCTTGGCGGTCAACTCGCAGAAGGGGCGGTGCCCGATCATGGTATCAAGCCTTCCTTTTACGTTTCGCGGTGGCCTTGGTTCTGCCGCCCGCCTTGCCGCGATTGCGACCGGCCTTGGCCAGCGACGGCGAGAACCGCCCATCGCTCAGCATCTCGAACCGCAGCGCGCCCGCCGCAGGGTTCGCCTCCACGAGCTTCACCTCGACCTTGTCGCCGAGGCGGAAGCTCTCGCCCGTGCGCTCGCCGACAAGCGCGTGCATGGCCTCAACGTGCCGGTAGTAGTCGCGGCCGAGCGCGGCGGCGGGTATGAACCCGTCCGCGCCGGTATCGGCAAGCTTCACGAACAGGCCGAACCGCGCCACCCCCGAAATGCGGGCCTGGAACGCGTCGCCAACCCGCTCCGCCAGATGCATGGCGATCAGCCGCTCGACCGTCTCGCGCTCCGCCGACATGGCCTTGCGCTCGCTCGTGGAAATAGTCTCCGCGATGCGGTCGAGCCGCGCCTTCTCAGCGTCCGAAAGCCCGCCCTCGCCCAGCTTGAACGCGCTCACCAGCGCGCGGTGCACGATCAGGTCGGCGTAGCGGCGGATCGGCGAGGTGAAATGCGCGTAGCGGCGCAGGTTCAGGCCGAAATGGCCGAGATTGCCGGGGCGGTATTCGGCCTGCGCCTGGGAGCGCAGCACCACCTCGTTCAGAAGCTCCTCGTGCTCGGTGCCCACGGCCTTGGCCAGGATGCGGTTGAACTGGTTCGGCCGGTTGAAGCCGGTCTTGGGCGCGTTGATGCCGATACTGGCCAGGAACTCGGACAGCGCCACCAGCTTCTCCGAGGCCGGCGCATCGTGTACGCGGTAGATCAGCGGCGACTTCTTGGCCTCAAGCGCTTCCGCCGCCGCGACGTTCGCCTGGATCATGAACTCCTCGATCAGCCGGTGCGCCTCAAGCCGCTCCGGAACGATGACGCGCGAGACAAGCCCGCGCTCGTCGAGGATGATCTTGCGCTCCGGCAGATCTAGGCCGAGCGGGCCGCGCTTCTCCCGCGCCTCCTTGAGCAGGCCGTAGACCTGCCAGAGCGGCTTCAGCACCGTATCCAGCAGCGGCGCGGTCTTTCTGTTGGTCTTGCCGTCGATGGCGGCCTGCGCTTCCTGATAGGAGAGCTTCGCCGCCGAGCGCATCAAGCCGCGCACGAAGCGGTGCGAGAGCTTCTTGCCGCCCTTGTCGAAGGTCATGCGCACGGCGAGGCACGGGCGCAGTTCGCCCTTGCGCAGCGAGCAAAGATCGTTCGAGAGCTTCTCCGGCAACATCGGCACGACGCGGTCGGGAAAGTAGACCGAATTGCCGCGTAAAGCCGCCTCGTTGTCGAGCGCGGTTCCGGGCCGGACGTAGAACGACACGTCCGCGATGGCGACGATTGCAACCGCGCCGCCCTCGTTGGCCGGGTCCGTGTCCATCTCCGCCCACACCGCGTCATCGTGATCCTTGGCATCGTGCGGGTCGATGGTGACAAGCGGGATACGGGTCAGATCCTCGCGGTGCGAAGCGGTCATTTCCGGCAGGGCGTCAAGCTCGCCCAGCACGTCCGCGCCAAACTGGTCACGCAGCCCGTGGCTATGGATCGCGATCAGGCTGACGGACTTTTCGGCCTGCGGATGCCCGATGCGCTCCGTGACGCGCGCCGCCTGCCGGTTAAGCTTCAGGTCGCGCTCAAGTTCGAAGCGAACAAGCTCGCCTTCGACAGCGCCATCCATTTCGCCGTCCAGAACGGACCATTCCTTCAGTTCCTTCTTGTCGATGGATTCGACCGTGAAGCCGCGCCCCGCCTTGCGCAAAATGCCGAGCTGGCGGGTTTTCTGGCGCGGCAGCCGCTTGATGGGCGAGGCCACGAAGCCGAACTTCTCCCCGTCCTCCGACTCGTCCACGGCCTCGCGCAGCCGCGCCAGCACATGATCGCCAATGCCGATGGCCGGGCCTTCATACCGGCGTGTGATGTTGAGCAGGATGCGGGGCGGCGCGCCGTCCTCTTCTTCGTTCCAGTGCAACGGCGTGCCGATGAGATCGCCGTTCTTGTCCTGGCCGCGTATGACGATCACGCCAACCGGCGGCAGCGCCTCCTTACGCACGCGCCGCTTCGTATCGGCAATCAGGCCGTCGGCGGCAAGCTCCTTCAAGATGCGCTTGAGGTCTATCCTATCGGAGCCCTTGACGCCAAAAGCGCGGGCGATCTCGCGGCGGCCTATATTGCCAGGACTGGAGTGAATAAATTGAAGAATATCTTCTTTCGATAGTGTCTTTGGGCGCTGTTCCTGCGCGCCTTTCTTGTTAGTTCCCATTTTGTCTTTCTTATGCGGCAGAGAGGTTAGTGAACCCTGGTTGCCGCCTTCACAGTTGTTTTCCGCGCCGCCGCCTTCGGTTTCTTGGCGCCGTTGGCGCTCTTCGAAGGCTTGGCATCCGCGGATTTTCCATTCGTGGCGGGCGCCTTCGCCTTCGAAGGTTCCGCCTTGGCCGCCTTCGACTTGGCTGCCTTCTCCTTGGCCGCGGGTTTCTTTTTCGTGGCGCCGCCGGCTTTGGCGCCGCTGGCTTTAGAACCGCCGGCTTTGGAGCCCTTGGCCTTGGGGCCGGCCGCCATGCGGGCCGCGATCAGCTTCACCGCGTCCTCCAGGGTGACGGCTTCCGGCGCCATGTCCTTGGGCAAAGTGGCGTTCACTTTCCCGCACTTCACATAAGGACCGAAGCGGCCCGAATAGACGCCGATCTTCTCGCCAAGCTCGGGATGCTCGCCCAGCGCCTTGACCGGGCCGGACGCGCCGCCCCGGCCTTTTGCGCCTGATTTCGCCTCTGCGATCAAGCTCACGGCGCGGTTGAGGCCGATGGCTAGAACCTCGTCCGCGTCGATCTTGGTGTATTTGCCATCGTGTTTGAGATAGGGGCCGTATTGGCCGAATCCCGCGGTGATTGGCTCGCCGCTCTCGGGATGGACGCCAACCTCGCGCGGGAGCGCCAGAAGCTTGAGCGCGTATTCGAGATTCACCGCCGCCGGATCGGCGCCGCGCGGGATCGAGGCGCGCTTGGGTTTTGCGCCATCCTCGCCCTCGCCGAGCTGAATATAGGCGCCGAAGCGCCCGCTCTTATGGTAAACAGGGAGGCCCGTTTCAGGGTCGGTGCCGAGCACGATATCGGCGGGCGCCGCCGCTGCCTCGCCATTGCCGTCGCCGGTCTTGAGCTGGCGGGTGAAGCGGCACTCGGGATAGTTCGAGCAGCCGATGAACGCGCCGAAGCGGCCGGTTTTCAGCGAGAGCTGGCCAAGGTTGCAAAGCGGGCAAAGCCGGGGGTCGCCGCCGTCTTCCTTCGGGGGAAAGATGTGCGGCCCCAGAAGCTCGTTCAGCGCATCGAGCACCTGCGCCACGCGCAGATCCTTAATGTCATTCACCGCCGCCAGGAAGTTGCGCCAGAAATCGCGTAGAAGCTCCTTCCAGTCGAGCTTGGCGTCCGAAACCTGGTCGAGCCGGTCCTCCAGGTACGCCGTGAAATCGTATTCCACATAGCGCTTGAAGAAGGCTTCGAGGAAGGCCGTGACCAGCCGCCCCTTGTCCTCGGGTTCAAGCCGCTTCTTTTCGAGCTTCACATATTCGCGCTCGCGGAGCAGCGTCATGGTGCTCGCATAGGTCGATGGCCGGCCGATGCCGAGCCGCTCCATCTCGCGGATCAGCGTTGCCTCGGTGAAGCGCGGCGGCGGCTCGGTGAAATGCTGGGTGGCGGTGACGCCCGTGTCGCGCACTTCCTGGCCGCTCTCCAGCTTGGGCAGGCGGGCGGCGTCCTCGTCCTCGGTGTCGTCGCGGCCTTCCTCGTAAAGCTTCAGGAAGCCATCGAACAGCACAACCGAACCCGTCGCGCGCAGTCCATACGGGTGGCCGTCGCGGCCCTTCGCGGAGATTTCAACGGTCGTGCGCTCGATATCGGCGCTGGCCATCTGGCTTGCGACCGCGCGCTGCCAGATGAGCTTGTAAAGCCGCGCCTCCTCCGCCTTTAGGCCCTTCACCTTATCGGGATGGCGACTGAAATCGGTGGGGCGGATCGCCTCGTGCGCCTCTTGCGCGTTCTTGGCCTTGGTCTTGTAGATGCGCGGCGAGTGCGGGACGTAACGCTTGCCGTACAGCGCCTCGATCTGGCCGCGAGCCGCCGCGACCGCCTCGGGCACGATCTGCACGCCATCCGTTCTCATATAGGTGATGAGGCCCACGGTCTCGCCGCCGATGTCGATGCCTTCATAGAGGCGCTGGGCGATTTGCATGGTCTGGCGCGGGGAGAGGCCGAGCTTGCGCGAGGCTTCCTGCTGCAGCGAGGAGGTGGTGAACGGCGGCGCCGGGTTGCGCTTGTGCTCTTTCGCCTCGATGCTCTCGACCAGGAAAGGCTGGCCCTTGATGGCGTCGCGATAGGCGTGGGCGGTGGCCTCGTCCGGAATGCCGAACTTGTCGAGCTTCTTGCCGTCGCGGCCCGTGAGCCGCGCCTGGAAATTATCGCCGCCGCCCGTCTTCAGGCTGGCCTCGACGCTCCAATATTCCCGCGTTTTGAAAGCCTCGATCTCGGACTCGCGGTCGCAAACGAGCCGCAGCGCCACCGATTGCACGCGGCCCGCCGAGCGCGCGCCCGGCAGCTTCCGCCACAGCACCGGCGAAAGCGTGAAGCCCACGAGATAGTCCAGGGCGCGCCGTGCCAGATAGGCGTCAACCAGAGGCTCGTCGATCTTGCGCGGATTTGCCATCGCCTTGAGGATCGCGTCCTTGGTGACGGCGTTGAATGCCACGCGCTCGACGGCAACGCCATTCAGCGCGCGCTTCTGCTCCAGGATTTTCAGCAAATGCCAGGATATCGCCTCGCCTTCCCGGTCCGGGTCGGTTGCGAGGATCAGCCGGTCCGCCCCCTTCACCGCCTTGGCGATTTCGTTGACGACCTTCTGGGAGTCGGACTCCACCTCCCAGCTCATTTCGAAATCCTGATCCGGCAGTACGGAGCCATCCTTGGCCGGCAGGTCGCGGACATGGCCATAGGACGGGATCACCTTGTAGCCGGACCCGAGATATTTATTGATGGTTTTCGCCTTTGCGGCGCTTTCGACGATGACGATGTTCATATGACAGCGATTGTTGCTTTCTGGCCTATCGGCCGGCGATAGACTTTGGCCGGAAGAATCGATCCTTCAAGTGCAAACGGCGCAAAAAGCTCCGTTTGCGGGCATTCCAGCCGTACTTTGCCGCGGCGGGACGCGGTTTCCGGCTGCTTTTCTAAGTATTTGAAATGATAGCGTTTCGGTTTTGTGGAACAGGTGCAACCCCCTTAAAATTCGAAAACTCTTAAGCGCCTCCCAACTATGAATCCGCGCAGCACATACACCGGACGCGCCCTGTAATGCTCGCGGAAGCGGAATAAATCAAGCTTGAACCAATTTTACACAGCGGCGCGCCGCCTTTTGCTGGAAGCCGGCTTGTGCGACAATGCCGCGCGGGAGGAGCTGCCATGCCCACAACCAAGAGTATTTTCGACGGGATTGACGGGGAAGAGGAAGAACGCGCCATCGCGGAAGCCGAGGCCGATGCCGCGGCGGGCCGCGTAGTGCCGCATGAAGAGGCTGTGAAGTGGCTCAAGTCGTGGGGCACGTCCGATGAGCTGCCTTGCCCGAAGCCCAAATGATCCCGGTTGTTTAGACCAGAGCCGCCCTTACCGATGTTCAAAAAAATTGCTCTATATCGCGTACCTTAATCCGTATGCAGCACGCAGCATGGCGGCGCGCATCATCCAGGCTGGCGACGGTCTTACCACGTTTCCTTTCCGGGGGGCGGGCGGTTCCAAATAGCCGGTTGCGGGAAATAACGGCCGTCCCTCCCTACATCATCCGTTATCGCGTCGAAACAAAACGCGTCCTCATCCTGCGCGTACGCCATGGCGCGCGCCGGCGCTAACTTCACGGGGAAGCCGGAGACCAGTCCGGAGGGGCCAGCTCGAAGCCGTCGAACTGAAACGCCGGCGCGACGATGCAGCTTACCAGCGTCCAGGCGCCAAAGCTGGCGGCTTCCTGCCAGGCATACGGCGGGACCACCCCCTGAAAGACCTCGTCATTGCCAGCGTCTGGCCCAAGCCGGATCGCCTGCCGTTGTCCGCCGGGGTGACAAAGCCCAAGCGCGAGCGGTGCGCCCGCCTGCCAAATCCAGATTTCCGAAGCGTCGACGCGGTGCCAATGCGAGCGTTCGCCCGCCGCGAGCAGGAACAGGATTGCGCTTGCGGCGCCTCTTCCGCCTGCTTCCGGCCAATGGCGCCACAGCTCCCGGTAATGCCCGCCTTCGGGATGGGGCGTCAGGTCCAAAGCCTGGCGCACGGCAGCCTCTGGAAGCTTGGGATCGCGCAAATCCGGGAGCGGCTGTTTCATGCAAATCCTTCTTGCGGCAGGCGGTTCTTCAGGCTTGCCCCCCACATTCCCGATGTTAGGACTTTCTGTGCCAGGTTTCCACGGGGCCGCCAGCCTTTTTCCAGGCCGAGAAGCCGCCTCCCATGTGGCTGACGGAGGGCAACCCCATGTCGAGCAAAGCTGCCGCCGCAAGCGCCGACCGCCAGGCGGTTGCGCAATAAAGAACGAAATGCTTGCTGGGGTCGAAAACCTGCTTGTAATAAGGACTCTCAGGGTCCACCCAGAATTCCAGCATACCGCGGGCCGCATGGAACGCGCCCGGAACGGTTCCCTCGCGCTCCAGCTCGGCGGTTTCGCGGATGTCCACGAAGACCACGTCCGGATCGCCGAGCTTGGCTTGTGCTTCTTCCACGCTCAGCGTGCGGACCCGCTCCATTGCATCCGCCATCAATTGCTTGTACCCGCGTTTCAATGCCATATTTCACTCCTTGGTTGCCGCCAATATGGAGTCTCGCGCCGCGCACGCAACACCCAGCCGCCGGGCCGGCCCCGCCTTCGCGGGGATGGCGCCAGAGCGGTCATTATTTCTGGCGGCTGGAAATAGTTGCTTGTGCTGGCTGCTATTAAGAAAAACTTAATTAAGCGTTAAGATTCTCTTGCATTCGGCGTGGCCCTTCACTAAATGATGCGCGGTGGGCTTCGAGACAAGCTTCCGTGTCCAGGTCCGAATCATGATTGCACGCCGGTCCGCGAACATATCGCACCCGAAGGCGCGCAGCCCGGCTGCCACAGACAGCCCCGCCTGCCGAGCCAGAGCCGGCTTGGAACTCCCGGTTCCCAATCATGACCGGCTTGCACCAGGACTTGATCTATCCAAGCCCGCAAACGGCGCCTTGAGGGATTCGCGCTCCTTTAAGGAAACAGGCCAGAGGGAAATTTTCACAGGATTGTGATCCAGGCCGCTCCGGCGGCCCCCCTGACGTGTTGCCGGAAACCAAGCTTTGGCGCGCTTTTTTGGAAAAGCAGGTCGTCATGCCTCTCGATTCAGTCCACTCCGCAGCAGATTCCGAGCACTCCACAGCCGCACGCGAGTCCGCCGTCGTCCGTTTCGCCGGCGATTCGGGCGACGGCATGCAACTAACCGGCAGCCAGTTCACGCTCTCCACGGGGCTGGCCGGCAACGCGCTCGCGACCTTTCCCGATTACCCCGCCGAAATCCGGGCGCCACAAGGCTCGACCTTCGGCGTCTCGGCCTTCCAGATCAATTTCGGCTCCGCTTCCGTGCGGACGGCGGGCGACGACCCCGACGTACTGATCGCGATGAACCCGGCGGCGCTCAAGGTGAACCTGCCGGCCATGCGCCCCGGCGCGCTGATCGTCGTCGATTCCGGCGCCTTCACCGAACGCAACCTGCGCAAAGCCGGCTATGTCGAGAACCCGCTGGAAGATGGGACGCTCGCGCCGTTCCAGGTGGTTCCCCTGGACATGTCGCGCCTCACGCTCGATGCGGTGAAGCCCTTCGGATTTGCGGGCGGCGAGGCTCTGCGCTGCAAGAACATGTGGGCGCTCGGCCTGGTGCTCTGGATGTTTGGCCGCCGCCGCGAACCGGTGGTGAACTGGATCAAGGGCAAGTTCGGCAAGAAGAGCGAGGCGCTTGCGGACGCCAATATCGCGGCGCTCAACGCCGGCCATGCCTTCGGCGATACCGTCGAAATCGGGCTGCCGCTGAACCAGATCCAGATCGCGCCGGCCGCGCTGGCCCCCGGCCTTTACCGGACGATCACCGGCAACGACGCCACCACGCTCGGCCTAGTCGCCGGCAGCCAGCTTTGCGGCCTGCCAATGTTCCTCGGCTCCTATCCCATCACTCCGGCCAGCGTCATCCTGCACAACCTGTCGCATCTCAAGGAATATGGCGTTACCACCTTCCAGGCGGAAGACGAAATCGCGGCGGTCTGCGCGGCGATTGGCGCCTCCTACGCCGGCAAGCTTGGTGTGACGTCCACCTCGGGGCCGGGCATGGCGCTCAAGACCGAGGCCATCGGGCTTGCCATCATGTCGGAACTGCCGCTTGTCATCGTCAACGTTCAGCGCGGCGGCCCCTCCACCGGCCTGCCGACCAAGACCGAGCAATCCGATCTCTACCAGGCGGTATACGGCCGCAATGGCGACGCCCCGCTGGCGGTCATCGCGGCGCGGAGCCCGGCGGACTGCTTCGATGCGGCCATCGAGGCGGTGCGCCTCGCAGTTGAGTTCATGACGCCGGTTATTCTGCTGACCGACGGTTACATGGCCAACGCCGCGGAGCCGTGGCGTATTCCGGACGTATCGGCGTATGAGCCCTTCCCGGTCAGCTTCTACGAGGAGGTTCCGTCCGAAGGGCACGTCAACCCCTATATGCGCGATTCCGAAACGCTGAAGCGCATCTGGATCAAGCCGGGGACGCCGGGCCTTACGCACCGCATCGGCGGCATCGAGCGCAACTATGCGACCGGCGAGATCTCCTACGATGCCGCCAACCACCAGAAGATGACGGATATCCGGAAAGCCAAGATCGACGGCATCGCCAATTTTATCCCTGAGCAGGAGGTGACGATTGGCACTCCCGGCGGCAAACTCGCCGTCGTTGGCTGGGGCTCGACCTTCGGCGTCATCGAGCAGGCCGTGCTGCGCGCCCGCGCTGGAGGGGCCGATGTGAGCCAAATCCACCTCCGCCACATTTGGCCGCTGCCGCGCAATCTCGGTGAGCTTCTGCGCGGCTACGAACGGGTCCTGGTTCCCGAGATGAATACCGGCCAGCTCAAGACGCTGCTGCGCGACCAGTATCTCGTTGACGCCAAGTCCATCAACAAGGTTTCCGGCCAGCCGTTCCGCATCGCCGAGATCGAGGCGGCGATCAAGCAGGCTCTGGCGTAAGGAGAAAGCTTCCATGCAAACGACAGCTATCGAAACCGTCCCCGCGCAAGGCATGACGCCCGCGGATTTCGTCTCCGGCCAGGAAGTGCGCTGGTGCCTCGGCTGCGGCAACTATTCGATCATCAAGATCGTCCGCCAGGCGCTGGCCGAAATCGGCACGAAGCGGGAGAATACCGTGTTCGTGTCGGGCATCGGCTGCTCCAGCCGCTTCCCCTATTATGTCGAAACCTACGGCTACCACACCATCCACGGCCGCGCGCCGGCGATTGCCACCGGTGTCAAGCTCGCTAACCCGGAGCTTGATGTGTGGATCGTCACCGGCGACGGCGACGGCCTGTCCATCGGCGGCAACCACATGGGCCATATTCTGCGCCGGAACCTCGACTGCCAGATCCTCCTGTTCAACAACGAGATCTACGGCCTGACCAAGGGGCAAGCCTCGCCGACGAGCCGTCTTGGCAAGCGCACGGTATCGACGCCGTTCGGCTCGCTTGAGCGGCCCGTGAACCCCGCCAGTTTCGCGCTCGGCGCCGGCGGCCGCTTCGTGGCCCGCGGCATCGACGTGGTGCAGAAGGAACTGCTCGGCATCCTCAAGCGCGCCCACGCCAACAAGGGAACGAGCTTCGTCGAAATCTACCAGAACTGCGCGGTGTTCAACGACGGCGCGTTCGAGGCGTTCGCGGCCAAGAAGACGCAAGCCGACGCCGTTGTCTGGGCCGGGCATGGCAAGCCGCTGCTTTTCTCGAAGGGCACGAAAGGACTGCGGCTCAATGGCGAAAAGGCGCGGTTCGAGATCGTGGACGTCGAGGGTGGCGACTGGCAGGCGGCCGGCGTGCTCGTGCACGACGAAACGAACCGGGCCATCGCCCAGCTTCTGATCGACATGCCCGCGCCCAGCTTCCCCATCGCGCTTGGCGTGATCTATTGCGACCCGCTGCCGCCATACGAGGGCGCGGTGGCCGAGCAGGCGCAGAAGGTGGCCGCCACCAAGACGCGCGATCTGCAGAAGCTCCTCAGCGGGGGGGAAACCTGGTCCATCGGCGGCGAGGCTATGCCCGCGAAGAACTAGTGGCCTGAATCAACTGAACAACCCTCGCCCGCAAGGCGAGGGGTATAAGCTGGCGCCGATTGAAATCGACGATTAGGCATTCAGCGCCAGGAGGCCTTGGCGTGGTGCGCATTGCGCCTGGCAAGCCAAGCCGCAACTTCGCATTCGAGCTTGGCCATGCCGGGAATGCGGCGGTCCAGACACTGGCCGGACAGGACTGCCAGCTCCGGTTCAGCCATGTTGAGCCAGGTGCATAATCCTGAATGCCAGCGGCGGCAGTATGGGCTTGCCGATCGTGCCAGATAGCTTGGCTGGGCCGCCGTCGAGACTATCGATGAGGACCCCGGACGATCAGCCGGCGGCATGGCCCGTCCAGGCTTCGGGCGGCTGCTGGCCGCGATTTGCGAGGGCCGTGCCGGTGCCGTTTTTGCCATCGGGGCTTCGCGCCTCGCGCGCAGCGGCCGCGACTGGCATGGCGGCCCCGGAAGGACCGGCGGTTCCCAGGCCCGGCACAAGTCCCGGCGGCGCATCGCAGCGTCTTTCCACACGCCCGGCGGCTCCGCCCCTGCCGCCACAATCACGATCCCTTATCCAAGCAGTGTTGCCGCATCAATGGCTTATCGATCCCGGTGCCATCAAGCCGGAACCATAGGTTGTATCTATGCAACAGCCACAACGGTAAAAATTTAGCAATGCCGGATAAACTGTTTTACCATACCGGCAACTCTGCTACTTAAACTTGCAATTGCGCCGCCAAGGGCGGGGGTTCCAAAGCGGCGCATCGCAGAATTTGGCTCACTTTATCGCGGGAAAGATGATGTCCGCCCAGCGTGACTTCAAAGGGCTAGCTATTGCGGCCGCGGTGCTCGGAGGGGCGGTTTACCCGGCCTCCGCGTTCCACCCGGCGGGCAATACCGTGAAGATCGCGGTCAGGGGCAACATCATACCGTCCTGCTCCACCAGCAGCGCGGTGCACTCTCTCGACGTTGGCAATGTCGCAAAGGCCGGCTCGGCAAAGGTTTCCTTCGCGGTCGATTGCAATACGCCGTTCCAATACAGCGTGCGCTCGGAAAAAGGGGCCATGCGGCTCGTGAGCGCTCCGGTCATGGCACGGGC
>JBNKTW010000104.1:0-2880 GCA_050298295.1 Rhodomicrobiaceae bacterium | reverse complement strand
GTTGTACTCACCCTCCCAGAGGGCGGAAGTCCGCTCCAGCCAAGTCTTCGAGAACCAAGCTATCGAATCAAGTACGTCCCGCGGCAAACCCTGCCCCATTTGCGGCTGGCGCTGACAGGATTTCCCGCGGACCGGGGAATGCAAACAGGCTCCAAGCCCGTATTACTCACAATCTGCGCGCACCCTGGCTTGATCTTTGTTCCATCAGGTCTTTTCCGTCCCCGGCAATACGTCCTGTATTGGCTGCGGTCTCAGAAGCCCTGCTGAAACAGATCTTCGTGCCATCATCGCATGATCTTGTAAGAAATACGCGCTGGAGTAACGCGGTCACGATCCGTGGACGGAAAGAGCCGCCACAGCTCCGTTTTTCCCGTTTGTCCGCAGCCGGTTAGCCCGGCATATGTCCCAACCCGGCACATATAAGGTTTCCATCGCATTGCCGCATGATTCCCGGGCATCTCCGGGAAATCGTATTCCACGGCCCAGACTACGGCCACGCTTCCGCAGAAGAACATTATGCCGCACATTAGAAAAACACTATTGCCTTCGAAGCAATACAGAGTTACCGTGCCCCCATGAAACACTGTATTGCAATTCTGTTCATAATAGCAAGCACTCTCCAGGCACACGCGATCCGTGTAAGCGGCGAAGCCAATACACCGTGCCGGGAGTTCACTTACGCTCCAACACAGCGGCAAGTTCAACTCATCTATTGGGTGAACGGCTTCATTTCGGCCCGCAGCATTTACTCGATCCAGCAGAACACCCCAGATCTGAACGGCCGGCTCGTGGCCCAGGAACTGTGGGAATTCTGCAAGGAAACGCCGGACGCCTGGCTGATCAACGCCTCGATTTTCGTCGCGGCAAAGCTGGCGCGCGAGCCGGCGCCCACATTCCACGCCGGATCGCCGGCTCCCCGCAAATGACGCCGCGGCGGATCAACTCAACGGCGCACCGGATAAATCCGGTTCCAGGCCATTATGCGAAACCCGGATAGTGCGCAAAGTCCCCCTCGCCCTTGTCCCTTCTCCCGCAAGGGGAGAGGGGGACGCCTTCTCCACGGGCACAGCCAGACGCCCCTCTCCCCTTGCGGGAGAGGGGCTGGGGGTGAGGGGGGGCGAAACCGATCAGCCAGTTCCGGTATCACCCGGCAACCAGCTCTTTGTAAGCGTGCCAGCTCGCGTGCCCGATCAGCGGAAAGGCTATTGCAAGCCCGGCAAACAGGAGCAAGAGCCCAACAAACGTCATCAGCACAATGAGGCTAGCCCAAAGCGCCATCGCGGGCAGGTTCTTCCACACAGCCCTGGCGCTCGCCATCATGGCGGTAACGGCATCCACCTTGCGGTCGAACATTAGCGGCACCGCGATTGCCGAAATCGAGAAAGCCGCCGCCGCGAAGACGGCGCCCGCCACCGTGCCGGTCAGGAGCAGGCCCAAGCCATGATTCGTGTTCAGAAGCGCGGAGATAAACTCGTCAACCGGCGGGAAGCTGGCCGATCCGAAAAACAGCATGAACAGCAGAAGGGCGGTGTTCATCCAGAAGAAATAGAACAGGAAGAGCACCACGCCGAACGACGCGAGCTGAGTTCTGCCCGCCCACTCCGCGTGGACTACGCTATGCAATGTGACGGGCTCGCCGCGCTCCCTGAGGCGGCTGATTTGATAGAGCCCCGCCGCAAATACCGGCCCCATCAGGAGAAATCCGAACACCAGCGGTAGAAGCAGCGAGAGTGCATCGAACTGGGTGAGTTCAAGCGCCGCCACATAGGCAAACACTGCGAACACCGCACCGTAAGCCAGGCTTATGCGCGGGGCGGCCCACAGGTCTTGCCAGCCGGCGTCCAGCCACGCCCAGGGCGCGTCCAGGGCAACCTCCCGTATCTGCAGAGTTTCCGATGGCGCTGGCTTTGCGGCGAATGGCTTCGCCGGGTCAAGAGCATTTATCATGGCATCACCCTCCTAATACGAGCTTTATAGTTGAAAACAAAGGAATGGCGTTTCAATCCTTGCTTGTTCTTGTAGTTTCATCAGGTAGCGAGTGTACCTTCGAACCTGGCCGCGGGCCATGAACAACATTGTTACTAGGGGCACGGCGTGCCGCGGAGATGACTGCCGGCAAGCATTTCCCCGCATCCTTCGCCTTTACGGAAGGTTTGATTCGCTCAGGCGTCTGTCATAGTTAATGCGGGTATGGTAAACGCCTGAAACGCGTGGGTTCCTCACGTGCATTTTTGCGAATCTTTTCGCGCTTTTGGCCCGTTTTTCACGTTTGAAGAATCCCGTTAAATATAAGAGCAACTTCCAAATTAACCATAATTTGACGCCGCAACGGCCCACGACACCGAAATAAACTCAGTATAAATCAACGGGTTGCGTAGGCTTAAGCCTTCGGTAAAGAACTTGTGCTAAATTTGCTCAAGATTGAAACAGGGTCCGGACTCCGGAAAATGCCAGTACATAGCGTTAACAACCGATGAAGCCGGACTCGCAAACCCCATTCAAGGCCGCCGTGATTGGCGCGGGGCCAGCCGGGCTGATGGCGGCGGAGACGCTGGCGCGCGGCGGCGTGAGCGTGACGCTCTACGATCACATGCCAGCGCCGGGCCGCAAGTTCCTGCTGGCCGGGCGCGGCGGGCTGAACCTCACGCACAGCGAGGAGTTCGAGCGCTTCCTGGCGCGCTACCGCGAAGCCGCGCCCCGGTTGCGCATGGCTATCGAAGCCTTTCCGCCCGAGGCCCTCCGCGCCTGGTGCGAGGAGCTTGGACAGGAAACCTTCGTGGGCTCCAGCGGGCGCGTTTTCCCGAAGGCGATGAAGGCCTCGCCGCTGCTGCGGGCTTGGCTCAGGCGGCTGGCGTCGCTGAATGTGGCGTTCAAGCCGCG
>JBNKTW010000103.1:0-2700 GCA_050298295.1 Rhodomicrobiaceae bacterium | reverse complement strand
GGCGGCGTGCTGATCCAGCTTATGAAGGAGCATAAGCTCCACTGCGATTTACGCGAGGGCGAGCGGCTGTTCTATTTCACCACGCTTGGCTGGATGATGTGGAACTGGCTCACGGCGGGGCTCGCCAGCGGGGCCACGCTCGTGCTCTACGACGGCTCGCCCTTCTATCCGGACGGCAACGTACTGTTCGACTATGCGGACGAGGCCCGGATCAACGTCTTCGGCACCTCGGCCAAATGGATCGACTCGGTGAAAAAAGCGGGGCTGCGTCCGCGCGATACGCACAAGCTTTCATCGGTGCGGATGATCACCTCCACCGGCTCGCCGCTGGCGCCCGAAAGCTTCGACTTCGTCTACGAAGCCATCAAGCCGGACGTGCATCTTGCCTCCATCGCGGGCGGCACCGACCTGTGCTCGTGCTTCGTGCTGGGCAATCCGCTCTCGCCGGTCTGGCGCGGCGAAATCCAGGGGCCGGGCCTCGGCATGGCCGTGGATGTGTTCGGCGATGACGGGCGGCCCATGGCGTCCGGGAAGGGCGAGCTGGTCTGCACCAAGCCTTTCACCTCCATGCCGGTTGAGTTCCTGAACGATCCGGGCGGCGCGAAGTATCAGGCCGCCTATTTCGAGCGCTTCCCCGGCGTCTGGCATCATGGCGATTTCGCCGAATGGACGGAGCATGGCGGCATGGTCATGCAGGGCCGCTCCGACGCGACGCTTAATCCGGGCGGCGTGCGGATCGGAACGGCGGAGATTTACCGCCAGGTGGAGCAGCTCGGCGAGGTCAAGGAAGCCATCGTCATCGGCCAGGACTGGGACAACGACGTGCGCGTGGTGTTGTTCGTGGTGCTGGCGGAGGGGCTCACCCTCGATGACGGGCTGCGCCAGAAGATCAAGGCGAAGATCCGCGGCGGCGCCAGCCCCCGGCACGTTCCGGCGGTCATTCTGCAGGTTGCGGACATCCCGCGCACCAAGTCGGGCAAGATAACAGAGATCGCCGTTCGAGAAGTTGTGCATGGACGCGAGGTTAGGAACAAAGAGGCACTGGCCAACCCGGAAGCGCTCGGCTACTTTAAGGGCTTGAAAGAGTTAGGCTAATCGAAGCCCCCCTTACCCTGTCCCTCTCCCCAAGGGGAGAGGGGACGCCCACTCGGCGGGCACTGTCTGCTCCCTCTCCCCCTCGGGGAGAGGGCTGGGGTGAGGGGGGCCTTCCCCTCCTTGAGCTTCCCATGATCTCACCCATCGCACTAACCCAAGAACTCATCCGATTCGACACCATCAACCCGCCCGGCAACGAATCGCTTTGCACGCGCCATCTCGGCGCCATCCTCGAAGGCGCCGGCTTTGAGACGCGGTACATCCCACTGGGGGATAACCGCGAAAACCTCATCGCGCGCATCGGCGGAAAGGACAGCAAACTGCCGCTGGCCTTATCCGGGCATGTGGATGTGGTGCCGCTGGGCGCGCTGCCCTGGAGCGTCGAGCCCTTCGGCGGGGAGATTGCGGACGGCAAGATTTACGGGCGCGGCAGCAGCGACATGAAATGCGGCGTGGCGGCGTTCGTTTCCGCGGCGGTGAAGCTCGCGCCCAGGCTTGCGGATACGCCCGGCGCCGTGCTGGTGATAACCGCCGGCGAAGAGCTGGGCTGCGCGGGGGCAGAGCTGATGCGCGAGCGGCGCCTGCTGCCGCCCGCCGGCGCGCTCATCATCGGTGAGCCTACCGCAAACCAACTAAAGGGCGGCCATAAGGGCAACCTGTGGATCGAAGCGGCGGCCAAGGGTGTGACCGCGCATGGCTCCATGCCGCAGGAGGGGGTGAACGCGGTCTACAAGGCGGCGCGCGCGGTATTGGCGCTGGCCAATCTCGACTTCGCCAACGATGCGCACCCAGCGCTGGGGCGGCCGACGCTGAGCGTGGGTTGGCTGCATGGCGGGCTCAACACCAACTCGGTGCCGGACGAGGCGCGCTTCGGTATGGACGTGCGGCTTGTGCCTGGTTGCGATCCGGCCCGGCTCATGGAGCGTTTCGATAAGGCTGTAGCCGGCGAGGTGACATTCGAGGTCAAGGGCACCTCCCCCCCAGTCTGGAGCGATCCCGGCCATCCTTGGATTATGGACCTAGCGGAGATTGTGCAGTCGGTGACGGGAGACGGTGGTCCTGCCGGAGGCGCGGCCTACTTCACCGACGCCGGCGCGCTGAAGCCCGGCATGGGCAACCCGCCAACCGTGATCCTCGGCCCCGGCGAGCCGGAGCTGTCGCACCAAACCGACGAATATTGCCTGGCTTCCCGCGTCGAGGAAGGCGAAGCGATCTATATGAAGGCCATTGCCCGTTGGTGCGGGCTCTGATACCGGCCACCAGAAATAGTGACCGGTCTGGTGTTATTCCCGCGAAAGCCGGAATCTATTTCTGATGCCGGAACAAGCTTTTACATGGATCTCCGCTTTCGCGGAGATGACGTTGCGGCCACCTTCCCAGCGCCACCTCGCCCGCAAATGCCATTTCTAGGAGCCTGTCTGAGTAATCGCCTCTAACGAAAAGCAAGGGAATGGAATTCTATTTGCCGTGCGCGCGATGTTCGGTAAATGCTGAAAACGAGGCCTGTGGTGCAGCTGATGGCTTGTGGTTGCGATGACAGCAACACAGGAGAGAAATTTATTCTCCGCCTTGCCTCCATCCGCGATTACTTGGACGGGCTCCTAG
>JBNKTW010000102.1:0-34479 GCA_050298295.1 Rhodomicrobiaceae bacterium | reverse complement strand
ATAGAAAGCAAAGCGCTAGCGCATAAACGTTTTAGAAAAACATTTATGCTATATTATACCAACATGAAACAGCGCCGCCAATGGCAGGAAATTGCTGCAATGCTGGTAAACGAACCCCTAACCGCAGCCCGCCTGCCCCGCCCCGCGGCCCGGCGCCGGACTGGCGCCCTTGCGCGGCGGCAAGTTCACCTTGTGGAACGCGGCTTCCATATCGGCGAGGAGCACGGCGAAATCGCGGGTCAGCGCGGCGGCGCGGCCGATGATGGCGTAGTCGAAACCGGGCGCGGCGTGGGCGGGAAAGGTGAGCCGCACCGCCTCCTTGAGCCGCCGGCGCGCGCGGTTGCGGTCCACGGCCATGCCGCGCTTCCTGCCGGCCGCGCCTTCCTTCGCGACGGACTTGCTCGAAACCGTGAAGCCGAAGCGCGGGCACTCATCGCCGCCACCGGCCCTCGGCAGCCCTTGCAGAATGAAGGCCGGCGTCACCCACTTCCGTCCCTTCCGCACGCGCTGGAACTCGGCGCGCGTCTTGAGCGTCCGCATGGGGCGGGCCTGGCGCTTTTGCCTACGCGGAGAGCTTCTTGCGGCCCTTGGCGCGGCGGCGGGAGAGCACCGCGCGGCCCTGTTTCGTCGCCATGCGCTGGCGGAAGCCGTGCTTGCGTTTGCGGCGCAGATTGCTGGGCTGGTAGGTTCTTTGCGACATCGGTGCGGGTCTTTCCTTGAAACCGGAGGCGGAATGTTGGGTTCATAGATAGGGGTGTTTGGCGGGCGGCGTCAATGAAAGCGCATCACAGGTTCGATACGCCCGTGAAGAAGAACCGCCCCAAGCCGATGGTGAAGATCAAATCGCCGTAGAGCGCGTGCTCCAGCGCAGCGGCCAGAAACGAGCGCGTGCGCGTGAACCGGTAAGCGAAGAGGAGCCCGCCGGCGAAGCTGAGCGCAACAGCCTCCCAATGAAAATGAGGGCCGCGAGACGGGAACAGGACGGCGTGCATACCCGCGAACAGCGCGGCGTTCACGGCGATGGCGAGCCAGCCCGTCCCGTTCAGCGCACGCGCGTAGCGGTGGAAGAACAGCACGCGGTAGGCAAGCTCCTGCGCCGTCACCGAAACCAGCGGGTAGAAGGCCATCACCAGCAGCCACAGCCGCGTATTGTTCCGCGGGAAGGTCAGGAACCACTGCGGATAGCGCTCATAGGCGAACAGCGTCAACGCGCCGCCGCAAAGGATGAACAGCGCCAGTATCGAAAGCACAGTGCGCCAGCCGGGCAGCCTCGCCAGACTGGCCCGCAAGTCCCGGCCGCCTAGCGCGAGGAGCAGTACGGCCAGCCCGGCGAAAACGATGGGCAGGATCGCGAACAGCGAAATGTGCCGCTCGTAAACCAGCCTCGCAAGCAGCACCGGCCCACCCACGAAGACCAGGAGCATCTCGGCGATCAGCCATGCCCTCCACGCGATTGCCCGCACCCAAGCCTCCAATCTTCCGCCGCCAAGCAGCTATCCAATCGAAAGATGGTGTGCGGATGGCCGCACCGCCTCCGCCAGGGTTCTCAAACGGTTTGCGCAAACGCGGGCCGCCTCTGCCAGCCAACGCCCCGCACCCGCCGGAGGACCAGGAACCAAAAAAAGAATGCTGTCGTCACGATATGGGATGCCAGCGGAAACCACGCAGGCAGGTACCCGGTGACATCGTAGAGCACGCCGGAGCGGGGATCGAAGCCCGTCAGCGCCGGAATGCGATACCAGTAATAGGTGCTCACCGCCGCCGCCGCGAACGCCCGCTGCACGATGCGGTTCGCGCCGGGCGTGCCGGCCACCTGCCAGCGGATAGCCTTGAACGCCGCGAACGACACCAGCGCACCGCCGAGCGGCCAAAGATACGCCGCCGTGATCTCCCGCCAGCCAATGCCCCCCAGAAAGTCGGGCACCTGATACCAGCCCCAGACGAAACCGAAGAAGCTTCCCGCCATGAACTCGCCCACCGCGATTTGCAGCGGCAAGGCTTGCGGCGCCACGCTGAGCGGCGTCATCGACGGTGTGGAGTCGGGGCAAGGGGTGGTGCATTGCGCGCAGGTTGTGCAGCGCGCGTTCTGGAAGGTGAAAGCCGGTGCGCTGCCGTAGAGCTTCTCCACCGGATGGATCGGGCAAAGCGACGTGCACCATCCGCTGCGCCACTCGAACAGGAAGCCCATCAGCATTGCAATCGCAGCCGCCACCAGCAGCATGATGGCGGTCACCGGCCCATTGAAGTTGAGGCAGACATGCCGGAGCGGCACGGCGGCAAACAGCGCTGCAACGCTCGCAAGCCCCAGCCATGCCGCCAGGCGCTCCGGCATTTTCCATCGCTTCGAAAGACCCAGGCGGCGCGGCAGCAGGTTGAACGTGGCCATCGGGCAGATGTTGCGCCAAAGGCCGGGCAAGAGCGTCACCAGCGCCGGAGCGGCGGGGATGAAAATATTCCACATGATGGCGATCCCAACCGCGGGCCGGAAAAGCAGGAGCCAGACCAGCGCCGCGCCAGCCGCTAGCAGCACAAATTGCGCCGTATTCCAGAAGGCGCGGGCATGCGGGGAAAGATCGCGGCGGTTGCCGCCTCCACTTGCCGCAGGACGCGCCTCCGCGCGCCCGCAATTGCCGGATGCTTCGTATGGATGATGTAGAAAAGCCATTTGCGAACCCTCGTATCCGCGCCGGCCCAGGACCGGGACACTTGAGGGGAGATCTTCCTGGACCGGCGCTCCGGCGGATCGCTCCGCACTAAGAGCAATCATTCGCACGTCCCAGAGGCCGGGGTCTGGAACAAAGGTTACAGTCTGGTGGCTGCGTGCGTGCAAACCTGCCTGACGGCGCGACGGCCTGCGAAAGGCATCGCCGCCCCGCAGCGAAGGGAGCCATGCGCCATGACCCGCCCCATGAGCCGTGCCAGCCGCCTGCGCCGCGCCGCCGCCGGCCTCACACTGACCGCCCTGGCCGTCCTGGGGATCGGCACGCCCTGGACCTGGATCGGCGCGGTACCGTTTGCGGCTGGCCTTATAGGATGGTGCCCATTCGAGGCGCTTCGCGATGTCCTCGCCAAAAAGCGGAATGCCGCGCGCACGGAAGCCTGACGCGCGCTTGCTGGCGCTGCCATCAGGCCAGAACCGTGGCGCAATCGCCGCAGGCGGGCAAAAACCCACACGAGTTCCGTTTTAGCCAAATCGCGTTTTCGCTCCCAGCCAAGACAGCCGTCCGGCGAATCGCTACTGTACTCTTGCAAGCTGGCTTTAGTGGCAAACGCCCTCCAATGCGTTTCCTGCTTCTGCGAAGTGAGCCCAGGACACCGCTAGCTCCGGTTACTGGAAACGGCGCCTTCGCGGGCGCCGTTTGCAATTCGGGCGCGGCCACGGGTTAACAGACGGTCTATTTCGCGCAAGACCGCATCATGGTAAATGCCGGCGTGGTAAACGCGGGCGCGCTCCATGCCTTTTTCCGTCTTTTCGCGCGATTTTCACCGCTTTTCGCCGTTTTTTTGCGTTTCCAGAATCCCGTTAAATATATTTGCAGATCGCGAATTAACCATAAGCACGCGGCCGGTAACTGAGCACGCCGCTGTATTTTCTTTGTAAAAGCAGTACGTTATGAAAACCGCCCGCGCTTAACGCTTCCTCAAAGCGCCTCTGCTAAACTGATTCAACATCGAAAGGCGCCGCAGAAACGCGGGCAGCCGGCTATGCCATGGCGGCGCGGAGCTTGGCGGCGTGTTCCTCCAGGAGCGCGGCATCGGCCATCACGCCGGCAGGGCGCAGGGCAACCCCATCGAAGCGCGGGATGACATGGACGTGCAGATGGAACACGACTTGGCCGCCCGCCGGCTCGGAGAATTGCGAGATGGTCATGCCATCGGCACTGAAAGCTTTTTTCGCGGCGATGGCGACGCGCTGCACGGTGTTCATCAGCGGCACGAGCAGGGCCGGCTGGGCGTCAAGTATGTTGCGCGCCGGCGCCTTCGGGATGACAAGCGCGTGACCGTCCGAGCGGGGCATGATGTCCATGAAAACGAAGGTGTCCGCGTCCTCCCAAACAAAGTTGCAGGGCATTTCCTTGCGCAGGATTTTCGCGAAAATGTTGTTCGGATCGTATGCTGGCGTGTCCATATGCGTCTCCACCGGCTTCAAGCTTGGCTCCTTTTGGCCCCACTCCGGCGCGCCGGTCAAGCGGCGGGGCGGCTCAGGCAGTGGAGAAAGCGGGTTTTCTCCGCCCGGCCGCCGCAAGCCTGCCCTATGCAAAATTCACATGTTGCGGATGCAAACCGCCGAAACCCCGTTAACATATGACAAGACCGCCTCACGGGGAGATGCCTGTGCTCTCGTCTGATGAAATCAAACGCTACAAGCGCCACCTGCTTTTGAAAGAGATCGGCGGGCAGGGGCAACAGAAGCTCAAGGCGGCCCGCGTGCTGGTGGTGGGCGCGGGCGGGCTTGGATCGCCGCTGCTCATGTATCTGGCGGCGGCCGGCGTGGGGACCATCGGCATCATCGACGATGACCGCGTTTCCATCAGCAATTTGCAGCGTCAGGTGGCCTATACCACTGCCAGCGCCGGGGAACCCAAGGCGGAGCGCGCGGCAGCCTTCTGCCGGAGCCTCAACCCGCATGTGACGGCGGAGGCCATGCCGTGCCGGCTCACGGCGGAGAACGCGCTCGAAATCGTCTCGCGCTACGATATCGTGGCCGACGGCTCCGACAATTTCGCCACCCGCTACCTTGTCAACGACGCCTGCTACTTCGCCAGGAAGCCCATGGTTTTCGCGGCGCTGGGCCAGTTCGACGGCTATCTCTCCACCTTCCGCGCCTTCGAGACGGACAAAAAGGGGCAGCCACTGCCGAGCTATCGCTGTCTTTTTCCCGAGCCGCCGCCGCCTGGCACGGTGGCGAACTGCGAGGAGGCGGGCGTGCTCGGGCCGGTTGCGGGCGTGCTCGGCACGCTCCAGGCCGTGGAGGTAATCAAGGAAATCCTCGGCATCGGCGAAGGGCTGGCGGGCAAGCTCCTGATGTACGAGGCGCTTTCCGCGCGCTTCCAGACCATCGCGCTCAAATGGGACCCGGATAATCCGCTCAACGGCGGCAATCCCACCATCCACGGCCTGTCCGGTCACGGACTCCCGCGGCCCGGCGCGGGGGATGCGCCGATTGCAGGCCGGTCAACCGAAGGCTGATTGCCGTTTCGCCTTAAGCTTGACATAATATAAGGAAATTACGCACAAAAGTTTCAAGTAAACAGCCAAGCTGTAACGCGCGGCTTAGCCATAACGGGAAAAACACTTTTTGTTTTTTGTCCGATATGAGAGGCGTCTGGCGAGATGATCTACGAAAAACTCATCGATCAATCCAGGAATCCAATTTTCTACACACATATGAACGTCCCGGATGATTTGGGCGGACGCTACAACATGATAGTTATTCATCTTCTTATTTTATTTGCTGCCACTAAGGAGTTTGAAGAAGACGATGTTCAGATGCTCAGGCAGCAGGTATTTGAAAAATTCATTAAAGAGATGGAATCCATGGTGCGCGATTTTGGCATAGACGGTGTGCACGTTGAGGATGAGGTCAGGAATATTGTAAATCTCTGCTCAAAACAAATAATGGCCTATGATAATGCTATCGCCAGCGGAGACGTGAAGGCCCTGTCCGAGGAGATACTTACGGTATTCCGGGAAGCGCAACCGGAAGATGGGCAGGTCGATGCGGATGCTCTAGCCGGATACGTTTTGAACGCTGTGGCAAGCGTCCAAGCTCAGCCACCCGCCTCGATACTGAACGGACACATAGAATTTCCGGCATAGCGGCTGGCTAGGATTCTCCAGTAATTTAGTCCATTTGCTGGCGTTCCCGGCCATCTTCTCCAGCGCCGGGCAATCAACCGCACATATCCTCCCGTTATGCCTTGGTTTTGCCCAATTGCCGGGTGTCATCCCAAGCATGTCCATGAAAGCTCATCCTTTTGAAGATTGCTGGAGGCGATCCATGAAAAAGCCCTTGCTCAGCGCAATTCTGGCCGGCGCGCTTCTTGCCGGAGCGGCGGAAGCCGGCAGCGCATGTACCAACACGGGCAGTTTCGGCCGCTGGCTCTCGGGGTTCAAAGCGGAAGCGCGCAATGAGGGTATCTCCCCTCGCACGATCGCCGCGTTGAACGGTGTGACGCTCAATCCGGACGTGATCAGGGCCGACCGCAGGCAGAGCGTATTCAGCCAGAGCTTCCTCAAATTCTCTGACCGCATGGCCAACAAGAACCGGATCAAAATTGGCCGTTCCAAGATCAAAAGAAACAAAGCGATTTTCGCAAGGATCTACGAGAAATGGGGCATACCGGCGCCGGTGATCACGGCCTATTGGGCGCTGGAAACCGACTTTGGCGCTAACAACGGCGATATGCCGACGCTGCGCTCGCTGGCGACTCTCGCCTACGATTGCCGCCGCCCCGAGAGGTTCCGCACGGAGCTGATGGATGCGCTGCGCATCGTCGAGCGCGGCGACATGGAGCCGCAGGAGATGCGCGGCCCCTGGGCCGGCGAGATGGGCCAGACCCAGTTCGTGGCCTCGATCTATTTGAAATACGGCGTGGATTTCGATGGCGACGGCCGTGTCAATCTCATCCGCAGCGTGCCGGACGTGCTCGCCTCCTCGGCGAACTACCTGAGCAGCCTCGGCTGGCGGCGCGGTGAGCCCTGGCTCAAGGAGGTTCGTATCCCCCGGCATATGGATTGGGCCGAGGCCGACCTCAACATCGACAAGCCGGTGAGCGAATGGGAGCGCAAGGGCGTGCGCATCGCGGATGGCAGCAAGATCGACGGAAGCCTGCCCGCGGCGCTGCTCCTGCCGATGGGCAAGGATGGCCCGGCGTTCCTCGCCTTCCAGAACTTCAAAGTGTTCCTGGAATGGAACCAATCGCTTGTTTATTCCACAACGGTTGCTTATCTCGCCACTCGCATCGACGGCGCGCCTCCTGTCCGGCGCGGCAACGCGGCGCCTTTCGGTTATGAGCTGACCAAGAAACTGCAAACGCTTCTGAGCAGGCACGGCTACTACGATGGCGAAGTGGATGGCAAGCTTGGCTCGGGCAGCCGCGCTGCCGTGCGGAAGGCGCAGCTAAAGTACGGCCTGCCAGCCGATTCCTATCCAACCCCTGAGCTGATCGCCCGCCTGCAATCGCGCTGAAACCACTGGTACTGGGCATCGCAGCGGCGGTTGCAGCCGCTGTGATGCCGCTTGCAGTATTGCCCGCGCGCCGTACCGTCAGTTCCTTAACATTTCTTCGATGAAGCGGAAACGCTGGTCCGTATATGGGTGGCTGCCTGAGAAAAAATACGCGGCAAGATCGAAGAGTAAATGAAAAGCAGCTTGGTAGTATTTTTCCGGATGCTCCCGCGGGAAGTTCTCGTGAGTTGCCCACGACTGGACAAACCATGAGACATACCAAAACCCATCAGCAAGCCAGCGCTCAACTTGCTCTGCACCTTCCAAATCCTCGCAGCATTGATCCATGGCGGTGACAAGCCGCAGGAACGCTGTGTGATCCCATCTAAGGTCACAGCGCAACTGGATGAGGAAAGAGCCATCCTCCGCGGCAAACTCGCTGCGGAGGATAGCCAAATAGGGACTTGCCGCCACTTCGTGTTACGGTCCCGGCTCCGAGGTTAATCCAAATCCGCGATGGTAGCCGGGCCGCCGCCGTGGACGCGCTGAGCAAGTGCTGCCTCGATGAAGGGCGTGATGGCGCCGTCGAGCACCTCGGGCGGGTTCGTGCTGACCACGCCGGTGCGTAGATCCTTCACCATCTGATAGGGCTGCAGCACATAGGAGCGGATCTGATGGCCCCAGCCGATGTCGGTCTTGGACGCCGCCGCCGCCTGCGCCGCATCCTCGCGCTTTTTCAGTTCAACTTCGTAGAGACGCGCTCTCAGCATCGACCAGGCCGTGGCCCGGTTCTTGTGCTGCGAGCGCTCGTTCTGGCATTGCACCACAATGCCGGTCGGAATGTGCGTTATGCGCACCGCACTGTCGGTGGTGTTCACGTGCTGGCCGCCGGCGCCGCTTGCACGATAGGTGTCCACGCGGCAGTCGCTTTCGTTCACGGCGATGTCGATGGTTTCGTCCACGACCGGATAGACCCACACCGAGGCAAAGCTCGTATGCCGGCGCGCATTGGAATCGTATGGCGAGATACGCACCAGCCGGTGCACGCCCGATTCGGTCTTGAGCCAGCCATAGGCGTTCAGGCCCTTGACCTGGATGGCCGCCGACTTGAGCCCGGCCTCTTCGCCCGCGTTGCTTTCGATCAGCTCGACCTTGTAACCCTGCTCGTCGGCCCAGCGCATATACATGCGCAGAAGCATCTCGGCCCAGTCCTGACTTTCCGTGCCGCCCGCGCCGGCATGGACCTCAAGGAAGGTGTCATTGCCGTCCGCCTCGCCTGAAAGCAGCGCCTCGATCTCGCGGCGCTGAGCCTCGGCCTTGAGCGTGGCCAGCGAGGCCTCGGCGTCGGCCACCACCTCTTCGTCGTGTTCCTCCTCGCCAAGCTCGATAAGCCCGACGGCGTCGTTCAGCCGCGAATCGAGCTGGGCATAGGAGGCAAGCGCGGTGTCGAGGTGCTGGCGCTCGCGCAGGAGTTTCTGCGCGCGCTGGGGATTTTCCCAAAGGGCGGGATCTTCAACGGCCGCGTTCAGCTCCTTGAGACGGATCTGCGCCTTATCCCAGTCAAAGATACCTCCGCAGAAGCGACAGGGATTGCTTGATTTCATCGACGATAGCGAGCGTTTCTGGGCGCATTTTCTAGAAATCCATTTGCGGTAACGGCCAGAGCGTATGCAAATGCGTCCCCCCGGCCTATCGAAGAACTTAGCAAAGATGAAGCCGCGCGGAACTAGTACAAGCCTCCCGCGCTTGGCTCGCGGCGACTGCCGCCACCATAAGGAGGCGGATAGCTATTACCTGCGCTTGGCGGATAGGGCTGCGTAGAACTGCCGCCATGCGGTTCCCAGCCGCCGCTGGACCCAGTGGATGCGCTGCTTCCCCATCCGCCGTCCGAATCATCGCCATCGGCTACTGGATAGGTTCCCTCCGCGGGCTCGGTGCCCGGCTTGAAGTACTCCTCGATGGCGTCCGGGTCGTTCGGGGCAGTCCTGAGGCCCGTCTTCCTGTTCACCGTCACCATGCGGATGCCCGGTGGCATACGGAACGGAATTGCGGGCTTGTCCTTCAAGGCGAGCTTGAAGAAGTCCGCGAAAACCGGCGCGGCCACCCCGCCGCCGGTTGCGCCGTGACCCATGGGCCGCGGAGTGTCGTAGCCGATGAACACACCCGCGGCGAGGTCCGGCGAGAAGCCGATGAACCAGGCGTCCTTTTCGTCGTTGGTGGTGCCGGTTTTGCCGCCAAGCGGCTTGCCTACCTTTTTACGGATATATGTGCCCGTGCCGCGAAGCACCACGCCTTCCAGCATGGACGTAATCTGGTAGGCGGTCATGGCGTCGACAATCTGCTGCCGGCTATCAACGAGCTGCGGCACTTCCTGCCCGCGCCAGGCATCGGCCTCGCAACCTGGGCACTGCCTGGTGTCATGGCGCCATACGGTGCGTCCGTGGCGGTCCTGAATGCGGTCGATGAAGGTCCATTTAACTTGCTTGCCGCCGTTGACAAACATGCTATAGGCGGCGGTCAGCTGCATAAGCGTGGTTTCGCCGGCGCCCAGCGCCATCGACAGCAGCGGCGGAAGGTCGTCGTACACGCCGAAGCGGCGCGCGTATTCGCTCACGATAGGCATTCCCACGTCCTGCGCGAGCCGCACTGTCATGAGGTTGCGCGACTTTTCGATGCCGATACGCATCGGCTGCGGTCCGTGCACCTTCTTGTCGTAGTTGGCCGGCCGCCACAACCCCTGTCCGTTGCCCTGGTCGATGGCGATAACGGCGTCGTTCACGATCGTTGACGGCGTATAGCCGTTGTCGAGCGCCGCCGCGTAAACAATAGGCTTGAACGCGGAACCGGGCTGCCGCCGCGCCTGCACAGCGCGGTCGAACTGGCTTGCCGCAAAGCTGAAGCCGCCAACCAGCGCCAGTACACGGCCATTATGCGGGTCAATGACCACGATAGCACCGCCGATTTTCGGAACCTGCATCAACTGCCACGGCGGCGTTTCCGGCTCGTCCCTGTGCTTGCCCTTGCGGGAAGCCTTCTTGCGCTTCCGCGACGGGGGAATGAGTTCATTCGGTGGCGCGACGTAAACAACATCACCTACGGACAGAATGCTGTTCACGCTATGCTTGCGCTTGGACCTGCTCCCGTGTCTCTTCTTGTCTTTCGGGGTATCGAAAGCCCACTCGACCCCCTCGGCCGGCAGCTCGATTGTCTCCCGCTTTTTGTCGATGACGCGGTTTGGCAGGCGCGCAGGCTCCAAGCCCACGACCGCCTTATCCTTGGACACGCGCAGCACAACTCCAAGCCGCCACGGGTCGATATCCGAGAGGGCCCGCGTCTTGACAAGCATCTTGCCCCAGTCGCCCTCGGAAACGTCGATGTGCGAAAGCGGCCCGCGCCAGCCGCTATGCTCGCGGTCGAACTTGACGAGCCCCGCGCGGAGCGCCGCGCGTGCCATGAGCTGCAGCTCCGGATTAATCGTCGAGCGAACCGAATAGCCGCCCGTCAGAAGGCCCGAGTTCGTCGGATCGTTCTGGTCATTCCCATAAATATCGACCAGCGAGCGCCGCACCTCCTCGGCAAAATACTCCGCGGCGAAGGTGGACGGCCCGATCTCCCTGGTGGTCATCTCCAGCGGCATCTTCTTGGCGTTTTCCGCATCGGCAACCGTGATGAATTTGAGCTTCGCCATGTTGTCGATGGTGTCGTTACGGCGCCTGAGCGCGGCCCGGTAGTGCCTGGAGCCGGGCCGGGCCGTGGTCAGCTGGAACTTCGAAGGCTCCTTCGGCAGCGCGGCGAGATAGGCGGCCTCATGTATTCCCAGTTCGTGCAGTTCCTTGCCGAAATAGCGCAAACCGGCAGCCGCCACGCCGTAAGTGCCCGCACCCAGATAGATTTGATTGAGATAGAGGTCGAGAATCTGATCCTTGGTGAAGGCGCGGTCGATGCGAATCGCAAGGATCGCTTCCTTTGCCTTGCGCAGATAGGTCTGCTCGCTCGAAAGCAGGAAGTTCTTGGCCACCTGCTGAGTGATCGTCGATGCACCTTCCCGTTTATGCCTGATCAGGTTGTTGTAGACCGCGCGCGCAATACCCTGAAGGTCGATGCCGTTATGCTCGTAGAAATGCTGATCCTCCGCCGCCAGGAAGGCGTTTATCAGCATCTTGGGCATGACCTGGACAGGTACATAGATGCGGCGCTCTTTCGCAAATTCCGCGATGAGCCGGCCGTCGCCCGCATGAACACGCGTTATGACGGGCGGCTTATAGTTCGACAACTTCTCGTAGTCCGGCAAGTCCTTCGAGATATGCCACAGGAAATATGCCACGCCGCCAGCCGTAGCGAGAAATACAAAAACACCCGCGGTGAACGCAAAGCCAAGGAAACTCAATAACCAGCTTTTGCGCCGCCTTCTCTTGACGGGTGGCTTCACGGATGAATTGATTCGCATTGGTCCCTAGCCTGTTCATGCGGTAGGTGCCGCGGGGCGGGGCCGCGGCCGCGGATATCTATACCAGCATCACGACCATAGCCGCGTAGCCAAATTGTGACAGCTCATTATGTTCCTCCCCGGCGGTAAATCACAAGTTAGAACCAGCGGCAACCGTGCGTTAACGTAACTTTCGCAGCGGCGCATCCACAACGCGCACGAATCCTGTTGCTATTCCGCACCACCATTTAACCCAACAATGGCGGCGGCCCTCATCCCTCACAACGGTATCCGTGTAATCCGCTCCAGCATAAATTCGGATACAGCCGCGGCAAGCTCAGTAGCAACTTTCGCACGCCACTCATGTGAGATTAGCAGCTTTTCATCCTCGAGATTACTTAAATAGCCAAGCTCGATGAGCACCGCCGGCACACCTGCCGCCTTCAGCACGCGGAAATCAGCGCTGCGATGGGGCCGGAAATTAAGCTTCATTTTACCCTTCATGTGTTTGATCAGATAATGGGCGAGCGCGAGCGATCTGTTTTTCTTCCCACGGCTTTCAAGATCGCCCAAAATGCCGCTGATCTCGGCCTGAATGGTGGCAGGCAGCTGCTGCTTGCTGCCGACACCTGCTTTCAAATCAGCCTTGTTCTCGTTTTGCGCGATCAGCTTTGCCTGTTCATCAGATGCCGTTTCCGACAACGTGTAAATCGTGCCGCCCCGCACCTCCTGAACACTCTTTTTACCCGCCAGTTTAACGTCGAGGGAGTCGGCATGTATGGAGATGAGCAGGTCCGCCGTCGCCTCTGAGGCAATCCGTGCCCGCTCGTCCAGCTCCACGAAATCGTCGGTCGTTCTGGTCACGATAATGCGGAAATTGCCGGACTCCTCAAGCTTTTCCTTGAGCACCTGGCAGAAGCCGAGCGTGATTTCCTTTTCGGGCGTCTTGGTTGAATAGCCATGTGCGCCCGCGTCAACTCCTCCATGCCCGGGATCGACGACGATCACCGGCCTTCTGTCTCCCGAATCCCTTTTATACCGGCCGGGGGCCTGCGCTCTGGGTTGAGGTGGCGGCGACGCCTTGATTTTGGCGAGAAAGGCCGTGTGTGTCGTCTTCACAAGGTCGATCACCAGCCTGGCCGGCAGCCCGTGTTCGGGCGGCAGCATTGCGGACCTCTCGACAAGCGCCGGCTTCGCCAGATCGATCACGATACGCGACTTCCCCGCCGCAAGCCGTCCCGACCGCGACGACAACACGAGGCCGCGTCCGCTGTCCGGAACCTGGATGCCGGCCTCGGGAAGATCGACGACGACCCGGTAGGGATCGCTGATGGAAAATATGCGGTATCTGGTGCTTTTCGAGAGGAAGGCCACATATCTCGTATGGTTGCCGTCACCGCCGATCTCGGCTTTGACCGTTACCCGTCCAGCAAGCGCCATGGATGCCGCAGCCGGCAGAAGGGCAAGGAGAATCGCCCCCCGGAATGTCAGCTTCCTGGCTTGGCCTCCAACACTTCTCATGCACCGTCTCTCCACACCCGCCTGCCGCCTTGCGCTTATATCACTGTGCAGAACCGCGTCCAGAGCGCTTGCCAAACAAGCTGCTTTGACATTTCGCGATCGCCCGCTTAGGTCTTGCTTGCGGCCCGCGCGAACACAACGTATTAGTGATGTGTCAACCCTACCCGGGTTAAGGATGGCTCCAAGCTGAACCATAGGATACCCCGGGATCAGCGGGTGAAAATTTGACAATCGCATGACACCCGCGATTCGAGTCGGGGTGATGTGGCGGTTGCCGGAAAACGAAATCAGGATGCTGAGTCCTTTACGAAAATAACAAAGGGTAACGCCGCCTCACCGGCCGAAGCGGCCGGCGGGCAGACGGCGAACCAGATAGACGGATGTCAACCTCGCGCTCCAATCCGCACCGTTCGAAGAGTGCCAAACGCAGCCCGGCAACCGTGCCGGGGAACGGGAAGGCTTTTTCCAGGCCAATGCTGGAACTACGCGGCGTGCGCGCGATCAACAAAAGCGGCCCCTGGCACAGCGGCCCGTTCGATCATGGAATCATGATTGCGAGGCCGGGTTCTGCCTATGGCGGCCCAGAAAGAATTCGCAATGGGAAACAAAATGTTAATCGATGCCACCCACCCGGAGGAAACCAGGGTGGTGGTGACGCGCGGAAACCGGGTTGAGGAGTTCGACTACGAATCGGCGTTGCGCAAGCAGCTCCGCGGAAACATCTATCTCGCTAAAGTCGCCCGGATCGAGCCATCTCTGCAAGCCGCATTCGTAAACTATGGCGGAAACCGCCACGGTTTCCTCGCCTTCGCTGAAATCCACCCGGATTATTATCAAATCCCAGTGGCCGTCCGCGAAGCGATGATGAAGGAAGAGGTCCAAGACGGCCCGCACAACGGGTCCAGCGGCGAAAACGATCATGTGCCGGAGGAAGCAGATGCCGGGGCGGAGCGCGCGCCTGATGACGTCCCGGACGAGCCGCACGGGGAACTGGCGGAAAACGCTTCTGAATCCTCAGAAACCGGCGAAGCACCCTCTCCAGTGTCTGGAGAAAGTGCGGGCGAAGAGCGCTCATTAGCAGAGGCCGGAGCGGAAAGCGCGCCGGAACCGGAGGAGAAAGCGGAAGAGAAGGCGAAGCTGGGCAGCCCGGCCGGACCCATCAAAGCATCCGGCAGAAAGCCGCGCGAAGCTCCAATGCCGCTCGAAGCCGCCTTGCCGGCGGTCATCTACGAGGAATTCACCGCCGCCGTTGCTCGCGCGGAGGAAGCCCGCGACGAAATTCCCGCGCATCCGGACGATGTCGAGACTCCCGAAGAGCGCGAGGCTGCGCAAACTGCTTCCGGACATGAGGATGCCGGAGCGCCTGCCGCTCAAGAAGGCGGACCGGCCGAAGCAGCCGCTATCCCGCAGGAGGAAACCTCAGCCGAGGAAGGCGAGCACGATCACGGCGATGAGCCCGAGCACTGGGAGCGCCACAAGCGGGCGCACAGCGAAAGCGGCGGCGTGATCTCCGTGCCGGAGACGCCTACCCCAACCCCGGTGGAGGTGGTTGGCTCCGAGGACGCGCTTGAAGAACTACCGCAGCGGCACAAGCGGCGCTGGCGCCACTACAAGATCCAAGAGGTCATCAAGCGCAACCAGATCGTGCTGATCCAGGTTGTGAAGGAGGAGCGTGGCACCAAGGGCGCGGCGCTGACCACCTACCTCTCGCTCGCCGGCCGCTACACCGTGCTGATGCCGAACACGCCAAGCGGCGGCGGCATCTCGCGCAAGATCACCGTCCCCGCCGACCGCAAGCGCCTCAAGGAGATCGCACAGGATCTCGATGTGCCGGAGGGCATGGGGCTCATCATCCGCACGGCCGGCGCCTCGCGCACCAAGGCCGAAATCAAGCGCGACTTTGAATATCTCTTGCGCCTTTGGGAGAATGTGCGCGACCTGACGCTCAAGTCCACCGCGCCATGCCTCGTCTACGAGGAAGGCAACCTCATCAAGCGCTCGATCCGCGACCTCTATAACAAGGACATCGACGAAATCCTGGTCGCTGGCGACGATGCGCACCGCGAGGCCAAGGACTTCATGCGCATGCTCATGCCGAGCCATGCCAAGAACGTCATCCAATACAAGGCCCCGGAGCCGCTCTTTATCAAGTACGAGGTCGAGCGGCAGTTGAACCAGATGTTCAGCCCCGTGGTGACGCTGAAATCGGGCGGCTACATCGTGCTGAATCAGACCGAGGCGCTCGTCGCCATCGACGTGAACTCGGGCCGGGCCACGCGCGAATACTCCATCGAGGACACGGCGCTGAAGACAAACCTCGAAGCGTCGGAGGAGGTGGCGCGGCAGGTGCGCCTGCGCGATCTCGCCGGCCTGATCGTGATCGACTTCATCGACATGGACGAGCGGCGCAATAACCGTGCCGTCGAACGCCGGCTGAAGGAGGCGCTGCGCCACGACCGCGCACGCATCCAGGTTGGCCATATCAGCCATTTCGGCCTGCTCGAAATGTCGCGCCAGCGCCTGCGCCAGGGCGTCGTCGAGGTTTCGACCATGCCGTGCCCGATCTGTCAGGGCGTTGGCCACATCCGCTCGACCGAGTCGGTGGCGCTGATGGTCCTGCGCTCCATCGAAGACCACCTGCGCACGCAAGGCGCGGCGGATCTCACTGTGAGTGCATCGCCCGAAGCCTCGCTCTACATCCTCAATCATAAGCGCGCCTATCTCCGCGACATCGAGTTGCGCTATGGCGTGTCCATCGTCATCCAGATGGACGAGAACGCTCATGGCGGCACCTTCACCCTGACGCGCGGCTCGTCGGCCAGCGCACCGCCGGTTGCCGAATCGCGGGCAATCCAGATGGAGCCCCCGCAAGCCGTGAATGGCGAAGAGGAAGAAACTGCCGCGGAAAGCGAGGATAAATGCTCGTCGCGCCGCAAACGCCGCCGCCGCCGTGGCGGACGCGGCGAGGATTCGCGAGAACCCGCAGCACTACAGGGCGCCGCAATGCTGGAGGCGGTGGAAGCAGCCGGTGGGGAAGGCGGCGCGGCAGAAGAAGGGGAAGAGGATGAGACTCCCGCCGAAGCAGCTTTCGCTGGAAGCGCAGAGGAGCAGCCTGCTGGTTCTGAAGACGCTGCGACGCGGAATGGCGATCAGGATCTCCGCCGCAACCGCCGCCGGGGCAGGCGTGGAGGCCGGCGCCATCGCGAGGAAATAGGCGGCGCGGACTTCGCACGGCCGCACGGGGAGGCGATACCCGGCCTTGGCGAGCAGCCCGTGCTGGATTTCGACCTCAACTTCCCGAAGAGCATGGAAATGGGGCCTGTAAGCCGCCTGCCTGCGGCACCGGAACAGATGGGCGCACCTGAGCCGGCGGCTGAAGCTCCGGTTGAGGCAGCACCTCAGCCCGCGCCGCAGGAAGAGGCGGCTAGTTCGCCAGCCATGACCTTCGCCGAATCGGCTCCCATGCCCGCCTTCGAACTGAGCCCGGAACCGGAAGCACCCACGCCTGCGGCACCAGAGCAGACGCCGGAGCCAGAAGCACCAGCAGCCGCGGCACCGGTGCAGGCGCCGAAGCCAAAGCCGGTCAGGACCGGTCCGCCCCGCAAGGGCTGGTGGCAGCGGCGGGCCGGGTAGCGGTCTGCCTCAGCGCAGCTAAGAATTCGAGGCCGGGGCCATATCATGAGCCCCGGCTTTTTTTTCTGTATGCCCGGCTTGCGAGCACCCGTCCGGCTCTTCGCGGCCTATGTTGCCGGGAAGGACAAGCGCCCGGTGCTGGCGTTCCAACGGAATAACCGCTCCCCTGAGGCGGGTATGCACCGCAGTTCGCCCTCCGGTTGAGGAATTGTTTGCATTTTAGAACAAATCATGTACATTCGTGCCGTTGCATGTCTAAAGACGCTATGGA
The DNA here is from genome assembly GCA_050298295.1 of Rhodomicrobiaceae bacterium. Classification (GTDB taxonomy): domain Bacteria; phylum Pseudomonadota; class Alphaproteobacteria; order Rhizobiales; family Rhodomicrobiaceae; genus Rhodomicrobium. The sequence continues at coordinate 17,457 of JBNKTW010000102.1, read as the reverse complement.
ATAAGATAAGGATAGTGATTCATGACACAGACGCCATTCAGGGTGATCGAAGGGGATTTCAGTAGCATGGACAAGCAGAAAGCCCTCGAAGCGGCACTCGGTCAGATCGAGCGTAATTTCGGCAAAGGCTCCATCATGCGGCTCGGAAAAAACGAGCGTCCGGTGGAGGTCGAGGCGATTTCCACAGGATCTTTGGGGCTCGACATTGCGCTTGGCATTGGCGGGTTGCCGCGCGGCCGCGTGATCGAGATTTTCGGGCCGGAATCCTCGGGCAAAACCACGCTCGCCCTGCATGTCGTCGCCGAGGCACAAAAAAAAGGCGGCGCTTGCGGTTTCGTGGACGCCGAGCACGCGATGGATCCAGTCTACGCCAAGAAGCTTGGCGTGAACCTGGACGAGCTGATTATTTCCCAGCCCGATACGGGCGAGCAGGCGCTTGAGATCACCGATACACTGGTCCGGTCGGGCGCGATTGACGTGATCGTCGTCGACTCCGTCGCCGCGCTCACGCCAAAGGCTGAAATCGAGGGCGAGATGGGCGATGTCCTGCCCGGTATGCAGGCGCGCCTGATGAGCCAGGCGCTGCGGAAACTGACTAGCTCGATCTCCAAGTCGCGCTGCCTTGTGATCTTCATCAATCAAATCCGTATGAAGATTGGCGTCATGTTCGGCAACCCGGAGACGACGACGGGCGGTAATGCGCTCAAATTCTATTCCTCCGTGCGCCTCGATATCCGCCGCATCGGCCAGATCAAGGAGCGCGATGAAGTCGTCGGCAATCAAACGCGCGTGAAGGTCGTTAAAAACAAGGTGGCCCCGCCGTTCAAGCAAGTCGAATTCGACATTATGTATGGCGAAGGTATCTCGAAGACTGGCGAATTGATCGATCTTGGCGTGAAGGCCAATATCGTTGAGAAGTCGGGCTCCTGGTATACCTACGACAGCCAGCGCATCGGCCAGGGCCGCGAGAACGCCAAGGCGTACCTGCGCGACAATCCGCAGGCCGCGCAAACGCTTGAACACGAGATCCGCGCGAATGCCGGCCTGATCGCGACACGCATTCTCGATGGCGGCGAAACTGGCGATGGCAAGGATGCGGACGAAGCGGAGATGGTGGCGGCCGGGGGTGAGGCTGCGCCCGCCCGCAAGGGCCGCAGGTAGCAAATCTGCCCTGCGCCGGCAAAAAAGAGAGCTACATATTGTGTAAGCCGGAGCGGCGGCTGTTGCAAAACGGCGGCAATGAGGTATCCGTATCCTGCCCAGCAAGCTATTTTGCCTCCCGCATAATTTCGCTTCCGGAAGTTTTGAAGGCGGGCGGGGGCACTGAAAAAAGAACTTAAGTATGAGCAGCCTTAACGAAATCCGCGGAACATTCATAGATTTCTTCCGCAAGAACGGCCATGAACATGTGCCGTCGAGTCCTCTTGTGCCGCGCAACGATCCAACGCTCCTGTTCACCAATGCGGGCATGGTGCAGTTCAAGAACGTTTTTACAGGCATGGAGACGCTGCCATTCAAGCGCGCGGCTACGTCGCAAAAATGCGTGCGCGCCGGCGGTAAGCACAACGATCTCGACAATGTCGGCTATACGGCGCGTCATCATACGTTCTTCGAGATGCTCGGCAATTTTTCCTTCGGCGATTATTTCAAGGACCGGGCCATCGAGCTTGCCTGGACCCTGGTCACGAAGGATTTCGGCCTCGACAAGAAGCGGCTGCTGGTAACGGTTTATTCGGAGGATGACGAAGCTCTCGTGCTTTGGCGCAAGATCGCGGGCCTGCCTGAGGACCGCATCATCAGGATTCCCACCTCCGACAATTTCTGGTCGATGGGCGAGACCGGCCCTTGCGGACCTTGCTCGGAGATATTCTTCGACCACGGGCCGAAAATTCCTGGCGGTCCTCCCGGCAGCACCGATGCGGATGGCGACCGCTTCATCGAGATTTGGAACCTGGTGTTCATGCAATACGAGCAGGTTTCGAAGACGGAGCGGCTCGATCTGCCGAGGCCGTCCATCGACACCGGCATGGGCCTTGAGCGCGTCGCGGCTGTCTTGCAGGGCGTGCACAACAACTACGAGACTGACCTCTTCCTGGCGCTGATCCGGGCCTCGGTGGAATTCACCGGCGTTGCCGCGGAAGGAGCGGCTTTGCCCAGCCATCGCGTTATCGCCGACCATCTGCGTGCATCGAGCTTCCTCATCGCGGACGGTGTGCTGCCGTCGAACGAGGGGCGCGGCTATGTGCTCCGGCGCATCATGCGGCGCGCCATGCGCCACGCCCATCTCTTGGGCGCCGGGGAGCCTCTGCTGTACCGCCTGCTGCCCACGCTCGTGCGCGAGATGGGGCAGGCCTATCCTGAGCTGATCCGCGGGCAAGCGCTGATCGGCGAAACACTGAAGCTTGAGGAAATCCGCTTCCGCAAGACACTCGCGCGCGGTTTGAACCTGCTCGACGAGGCTGCCGGATCGCTGAAATCCGGCGATACGCTGCCGGGCGATGTGGCTTTCAAGCTGTACGACACTTATGGCTTCCCGCTGGATCTGACGCAGGATGCGCTTAAAGCCCAAAAGATTGGCGTCGATGTGGGCCGGTTTAACAAGCTTATGGAAGAGCAGAAGGCCAATGCACGCAAGGCATGGGCGGGCTCCGGCGAGGCGGCGACCGACAAAGTGTGGTTCGATGTGCTCGACAAGGCCGGGGCCACGGAGTTTCTTGGCTACGAAACCGAAACCGCCGAAGGCGAGATCGTTGCGCTCATCAAGGGCGGTAAGCCAGTCAAGCAGCTCAAGAAGGGCGAAGAAGGCGCCGTCATCGTCAATCAGACGCCGTTCTACGGCGAGTCAGGCGGCCAGGTCGGCGACCAGGGCGTCATCATGGGGCCGAAAGGCGCCCATTTCAACGTAACCGATACGCAAAAAAAGCTCGGCAAAATCTTCACGCATACCGGCGTGGTCCAGAAGGGGCCGCTGAAGCTAGGCGATGTGGTCGAGCTGCACGTTGACCCGGCCCGGCGCACAGCCACCCGGGCGAACCACTCGGCGACGCATCTGCTGCACGAGGCTCTGCGCGAGACGCTAGGCACGCACGTCACGCAAAAGGGTTCGCTCGTCGATCCCGAGAAGCTGCGCTTCGACTTCTCGCACCCGAAACCGCTCTCCAAGGAAGAACTTGCGAAGGTGGAGGAACTCGCCAACGCAGTCATCCTGCAGGACAGCCCCGTGGTGACGCGGCTCATGGCGGTGGACGACGCGATCGCCGCCGGCGCCATGGCGCTTTTCGGCGAGAAATACGGCGAGGAGGTCCGGGTCGTCACCATGGGCGAGGCGAGCCATGACGATAAGGGCGCGCGCGCATTCTCCGTCGAGCTTTGCGGCGGCACGCATGTGCGCGCAACCGGCGAAATCGGCCTAGTGAAGGTGGTGCAGGAAGCCGCCGTGGCGGCTGGCGTGCGGCGCATCGAGGCGCTAACCGGCAGTGCGGCGCGCACCCATCTCGCGGCGCAGGACACCGCGCTGCGGCAGGCCGCCGATATTCTCAGGGTGCAGCCGACGGAGGTGCCCGCGCGTGTCGCGAACCTCATCGAGGAGCGCAAGCGGCTTGAGCGCGAACTTGCCGAGGCGAAGAAGAAGCTTGCCCTTGGCGCGGGCGGCAACGGGCGCGCCGCTGCGGACGACGCCTTCCGGACTGTCGGCGCCGTGACGATGTTCGCGCGCACCGTCCATGGCATCCAGCCCAAGGATCTTCGCGGGCTCGTGGACGATGGCAAACGCCAGATCAAGTCCGGCGTTGTGGCCATCGTCGGCGTTACCGAAGAAGGCAAAGCCGGAATCGTGGTTGGCGTGACGGACGATCTGACGGCGAGATACAACGCCGTCGACCTCGTCAAAGCCGGCGCTGCGGCGCTCGGCGGCCAGGGCGGCGGCGGACGGCCGGACATGGCGCAGGCTGGCGGCCCCGACGGCGCCAGTGCCGAAGCGGCGCTGAACGCCATCGCGGAGCGCCTGGCGGGAACGGCCGCAGCCGCATGAGGGACCGCAACGCTCGCTGGCGCTTCCAGGCGCGAAACTTTTCGACTATGTATGCGCCATGACCGAAACAACACCGTCAATGCCCGGCGCTGCGGTGCGTGAAGCTGCGCCCAAAGGAGTGGCGCCGCTCGCGCGCATCCGCAATTTCTCCATCGTGGCCCACATCGACCACGGCAAATCGACGCTCGCCGACCGCCTGATCCAGGCCTGCGGCGGCATGAGCGACCGCGAAATGGCCGGCCAGGCGCAAGTACTCGACAATATGGATATCGAGAAGGAGCGTGGTATCACCATCAAGGCGCAGACGGTGCGCCTGGACTACCGGGCCAAGGACGGCGAGCTATACCAGCTCAACCTCATGGACACGCCGGGCCATGTCGACTTCAACTATGAGGTAAGCCGCAGCCTCGCCGCTTGCGAGGGCTCGCTCCTGGTGGTCGACGCAAGCCAGGGCGTCGAGGCGCAGACGCTCGCCAACGTCTATCAAGCGCTGGACAACGATCATGAGATCGTCACCGTCCTCAACAAGATCGACCTGCCTGCCGCCGAGCCGGAGCGCATCAAACAGCAGATCGAGGACGTGATCGGGCTCGACGCCAGCGGTGCGGTCGAGATCTCCGCCAAGACGGGGCTCAACATCGGCGAGGTACTGGAGGCCATCGTCCACCGCCTGCCGCCGCCGGAAGGCGACGTCAAGGCGCCGCTCAAGGCCATGCTGATCGACAGCTGGTACGACCCCTATCTGGGCGTCGTGGTGCTCGTCCGCGTGGTGGATGGCCTGCTCAAAAAGGGTATGCGCATCAAGCTCATGTCCACAGGCGCGGTGCATCTGGTGGATCGCGTGGGCGTATTCCGGCCCAAGCGGGAAATGATCGATGTGCTGGGCCCCGGCGAGGTTGGCTTCTTCACTGCCGCGATCAAGGAGGTGGCCGACACCCGCGTCGGCGACACCGTGACCGAGGAAAAACGCCAGGCCGCGAAAGCGCTGCCCGGCTTCAAGCCGGTACAGCCGGTGGTGTTCTGCGGCCTCTTTCCGGTGGACGCCTCGCAATTCGAGGACCTGCGTGATGCCATGGCCAAGCTGCGCCTCAACGACGCCAGCTTCCAATACGAGATGGAGACGAGCGCTGCGCTGGGCTTCGGTTTCCGCTGCGGCTTCCTGGGCCTGCTCCACCTCGAAATCGTCCGCGAGCGGCTTGAACGCGAATTCAACATCGACTTGATCACCACAGCGCCCAGCGTGATTTACCATATCTACCTTACGGACGGGCAGGTGATAGAGCTGCACAACCCAGCCGACATGCCCGACGTGGTGAAGATTGAGCGCATCGAGGAGCCCTGGATCAAGGCAACGATCCTCGTGCCCGACGAATATCTTGGCGCCGTGCTCAAGCTCTGCGAGGACCGGCGCGGCCAGCAGGTGGACCTTTCCTATGCCGGCAGCCGGGCCATGGTGGTCTATGAGCTGCCGCTGAACGAGGTGGTCTTCGACTTCTACGACCGCCTGAAATCGGTCAGCCGCGGCTATGCGAGCTTCGACTACCAGCTCACCGGCCACCGCGAGGGCGACCTCGTGAAGATGCAGATCCTGGTGAACGCCGAGCCGGTGGACGCGCTCTCCATCATCGTGCACAAGGCGCGCGCGGAAATGCGCGGCCGCATGATGTGCGAGAAGCTGAAGGAGCTTATCCCCCGGCACCTGTTCCAAATCCCGATCCAGGCCGCGCTCGGCGCCAAGATCATCGCGCGTGAAACGCTGTCAGCCCTGCGCAAGGATGTGACCGCAAAATGCTATGGTGGCGACATTACGCGTAAGCGCAAGCTCCTGGACAAGCAGAAGGAAGGCAAAAAGAAGATGCGCCAGTTTGGCCGCGTCGAGATCCCGCAGGAGGCCTTCATCGCCGCGCTGAAGATGGACGCCAATTGACCGGTTGAAGAGCGTTTGTGAAATGGCTGCGCTTTTCCACGTCGTTGCGGCGCTTCGAAGAGGCATGGCCCCAGATGAGCAGACCGGAAGAAATCAACCATACCACCTTCGCTCCCTTCATTTTTCTGGACAAAGACGGGCGCTGCCAACTGCTACTGCTTGACACCCCTATGCTGGAGAAGTTCCCCGTTTTTCAGGAACGGGAGGGATGGCTTGGAAATGGCTACGATTGGACCGCGATCGCCCGCACCGTTCTCGCCGAGAAGCTTCCCCATTTGCAGGACGTTTTATCGTTCCATCCGGAGTCGGGCATGTTTATAGCCTACGGGCCGCGGCCGGCGGTCCAGGAACTGGGCATGTATATGCGCGTACTATTCCGCAATGACGGAAAGCTCCGCGACCTCTTATCACGCTCCAAGCGGGATTGACTTCCCGCCTCAGTACTACTTGTATCGCGCGGCATTCCTTCAGAAACAGAGGCGAAATGTCTTTCTGCCGCGTGTTGAAGCGATTACCGGTTATATTGGCGGCTGTGGCGCTGTCATCTGGGTTTGTTTATTGGAAATATGCCGGTGCCATAGCCATCGGCTTCGGAACCGTGGTCTGGATTCCGGTAAGCGCTGATACACTCTGGCTGCCGCGCGAACTCTCGCTTGCCCTTCGCGATCAGGTGCCTCAGGCCACGCCAGGCCACATCATCTGGCAAACAGCCGGCGAAGGCTTTCAAACCGGCCGCCTCCCTGTCTTAGCGGATGGCGGAAAGGTTGATGAAATCGTCCTTGCCCGGATCGATCCGGCGAAATTCCGTTTCGAGGTCTTGAACGAGCCCAGCGGGAAAAACCGGCTTGGAGATTGGCTCCGCCAAACGGGCGCCGCGCTGATCGTCAACGGGAGTTATTACGGCCGCGACGGCCGCCCCGCAACGCCCATTGTGAGCAGGGGCGTTCCTGCGGGACCTCAAGCCTATGAGTCGCAGCACGGTGGTTTCATCGTCAAGTCATCGCAGGCCCGGATCGCGGACCTGACGAAAGAGGACTGGCAGGCGGCTTTCAAAGATGCAGAGACGGGGATCGTCTCCTACCCTCTGCTCATCGCGCCGGACGAGTCCATTGACCGGGTCAAGCCAAGCCGCTGGCTGGCGAACCGCTCCTTCGTTGGCGTGGACGAACAGGGATGGGTGGTCATCGGCACAACCGCGTCAGCGTTCTTTTCCCTCGGCCGCCTGGCGGCGTTCCTGAAGGCATCACCGCTGCACCTCAAGGCTGCGCTCAATCTCGATGGCGGCCCAACCGCCTGCCAGGGGGTTTCCCTCGGCCAAGTGCAGTTGCGGCAATACGGGCTGTGGGAAATCCGGGCTGATAGTAGCGGCGCGAAGGTGCTTCCGCCCGCCGCGATCCTTTTGGGCGCACCGATGCCCGTGGTCCTCGCGGCCTTCCCTTCGCGCTGAGCGGAACACCGGCGCGATTGCTCCGCAGCGGAGCCCGGTTTAACAACTGGAGCGTTTGTTTGCCTGGCATTACCCACAGCGAAGTCAAATGCACACGTTGCCGTGACAGTAATGTAACCTAGAGGTGCGGGCTGTGGCACTATTGTTACGAACTGATACAGAAACCGCTAACAAGTCCCGCGCCTAGATCAAGCCTTCGTGAGTTTACGAAGAAGTCTTGAAAGTGCGGATCGCCTCAGCTTAGCATTACGGCGTGGGGGTGGTAATTTCACAAACTTCGTGGGGCGAAGACGATGTCTGTTTCACAAGCACTCACACCGCACCTCCCATCTTTGCGGCGGTTTGCCCGTGCGTTGTCCGGCTCGCAGGAAAGCGGTGACGCCTATGTCGTGGCGCTGCTTGAGGCGATCCTCGAAAACGCCGCCATTTTCCCGCCCGGGCTGCCGCCAAAGATCGCGCTGTACCGGCTCTTCCTCAAAATCTGGAATTCCGTGGATGCCAACGCCTTCCCGAATTTCGGCGGCAAGGGAAACGGCGCGTCGCGCAACCTGCAAGCGCTTACCCCCAAGCCCAGGCAGGCATTTCTGCTCCTGACCCTGGAAGGCTTCCAGCCAGGGGAAATCGCGGTGATCCTGGATTGCAGCGCCGGCGAGGTTGGACGCCTTGTCGCCGCGGCAGACCGGGAAATCGCAAGCCAACTCGAACCCGCGGATATCCTCATTATTGAGGACGAGATGCTTACGGCCATCGACCTTGAGGATGTTGTGACGAGCCTGGGCCATCGTGTCACCGGGCTTGCCCGCACGCACAAGGAGGCGCTCGCGCACGTGAAGCGCCGTCCGCCGCATCTTATTCTTTCGGACATTGAGCTGGCGGATGGCAGTTCCGGCCTCGACGCCGTGAACGAAATTCTGCGCAGCTTCGAGGCACCCGTGATCTTCGTCACGGGGCATTCGGAGGCCCTCCTGACCGGCGCCAGGCCGGAACCCGCGTTTTTGATCGCGAAGCCGTTCAACACGGAAACGCTTAAGGCGGTGATCGGGCAGGCGCTCTTCTTTGAAGTCCGCTCGCGGGCCAAACCCGGCGGAAAGGCGAACGGCGTCCATCCCACTGCTCTGTCCGCCATGGGATAGGCGCCCAAAAGCCTCACAGGTCAGGCGGTGGGGATGGCGTCTTCAGCGCCCGCGCCAGGGGGCTCTAGAACGCAGCCCGCGAGGCAACGGAGGTGCCAGCGGAATCCCTCTGGCGCATAAGTCAGCGAGACGTCCGCATCGAGCTCCGCGGCGGGCACGGCCTCGATCAGCACGGTGCCGAATCCGGTCTGTTCCGGCTGGACAACCGGCGGCCCGCTATATTCGCTCCAAATCAGCTCGAATTGCACATCCTCCGCCCCGCCGCCAGCGAAGCGCCACTCGATCCGTATGCCGCCCGCGGCATCCGAGAGCGCGCCGTATTTTCCGGCGTTCGTCGCCAGCTCATGCAGCGCCATGCCGAAGGTTTGCGCCGCCCTCGCCGTGACCAGAAGACGCGGCCCCTTAAGCTCGATGCGCGAGCCGATCAAATCCTCGAAATGCGCAAGCTGCGAGCGCACGAGCGCTTCCAGGTCCGCGCCCTTCCATTGGCTGCCCGCGAAAAGATCGTGGCTCGCGGCCAGCGCCCCAACGCGTTTCTCGAAGCGGGCCATGAAGTCCTTGGGCATCGTGGCGAAGGTCTGGCGGGCAACCGCCTGCACCAGCGATAGCACGTTCTTGCAACGGTGGCTGACCTCGCGCGCCAGCAGGCGGTTCTTCTCCTCCTGCTGTTTGCGCCCGGTCACATCGGTCACGAGCACGAGCATCCGCCCAGGCTTTCCCGCCGCATCCATGAGCAGCGAGACATGCTTGTGCGCCCAAATGAGCCTGCCGCCCTTGCCTATGTAGCGGGTCAGCTCCTCGAACGAGGGGAGCCGCTGCCGCGCCAGCCGGTTGCGGTTGACGCTATCCGCCTCCCGATCCTCCGGGTGGACGAGGGTTGAGAAATCCAGCCCCTGAAGCTCCTCTTGGGCGTAACCCAGCATACTGGCGCAGGCGGGGTTGCAGGAGAGGATGCTTCCTTCAAGGTCCGTGATGGCAATGCCGATGGGGGCGTGGTCGAAGATAGCGCGAAACCGCTCCTCGCTCTCGCGCAGAGCCTCCTCGGCGCGCTTGCGCTCGGTGATGTCCACACATGAGCCCGCCACTCTGAATGGCACGCGCCCCTCCGGCCCATCGCGGAAGTCCACGCGGCCGATCCAGCTCATCCAGCGGATTTCGCCGCCAGGTATCACGAAGCGGAAATCCGCCTTGATCTTGCCGCCGTCCACGCCCTGGAGGCCCGCCTCGTACTTCGCCATGAAACGGTCTTTGTCGTCGCGGTGCACCCGCGCGAAGCCATCCGCGATGTTGGCGCTGCAAATTCGTGGCAAGCCCAGCATGGCGATCAGCTCGGGCGAGTAGGAGGCGTGGCCGGTTTCGAGGTCGATAGTGAAAGTGCCAATGCCCGCCGCCGCGGTAGCCAGGCGAAGACGCTCCTCGCTTTCTTTCAAGGCGGCCTGCACCGCCGCATCCGCCGCCACGGAGCCGGCCAGCCGCTTGCGTATGCCGAATACGGAGAGCGCAGCCTCGCGCAACCCTTCGATGCGGTCACTCGCCGTGCGTTTCATGATCGAGTCCTTGCTCGCTTGAGCCAACGCCGCGCGGCCGCCGGGCTGCTATTCGCACAACCCCAAATAGCGAAAGCTACGTCCTTAGTAGGCGCCTTAAAAGCATAAAGTATAGTAGTTATCAGGCGCAGGCAATGATTTGTGAATTGGTGAATGCCGGTATTAGCTTGGGAATGGATTCTTGATCTAAACTGGAAGGCTTGGCAGCGGCGGGACGCCTATAACGGGCGGATGCAACAGTATGAGGGCGAGATAGAGGACGAGCGCGGCTATAAGAGGCAGAGGACGCGCGCGCAGTCCGGCTCCACGGAAACGGCCGGCCAGCACGGCGGCGAAAGGCGCGAGCGAGGTGTGCGCGGTTCGCTCCGCCCAAAGCTCCGGCCCCCACTCGCGCCGTTTGCGGGCGTCGAAGATCGCCATGCCCATGAGGCCGAACAAAGTGAACAGCCCGAACAGGATGACATGAGCGAGTTCGCCATTGGTAACCAGATGGGCGGCGGCCCAAAGCGTCACGGCCCACAAAACCGGGTGCCGGGTGATGCCGGAGATGCCGGGGCGGCTGGGGTCGAAGGCGTCGCGGTTGAGTCCGGTGATCGAGAAGGGGTCAGGCGACGCCAAGCCGTAGGCGATGAGCAGGCAGGCGAAGGGCATGACGATATTCGGAACCCAGAGCTGCCACGGTTCGAAGCTCCAGACCTGTATGCGGGGCGCGGCTCCTGCCGCCACGATCAGCCATGCGAGCACCGCCAGCGACACGATGGAATAGAGGATCATATAGGCGCGTTCGCCAAGGCGCTCGCGCAGCATCCGCCTCACCGCCGGCCGCGCCGGCACGCTATGGGAGGCGAGAAACGCCAAAAGCGCCGCCGCGAACTGCGTCCATTCACCTAGCGCGGCCATCATGCCGGATCCCTCCAAAGGCGTTGCGGAAGGCCCCCTCACTCTGTCTCTCTCCCCAAGGGAAGAGAGAACGCTTGAATTCCCGCCGCGGCTGGTTCAGGGGTCCCTTCTCCCCTTGGGGAGAAGGGCAGGATGAGGGGGCCTTCCGCCGCGGCCGCTGCAACCGTTCGAAGCCAACACGCGGAACCGCCGTCATGCGCCCTCCTCATCGGCTAATGTCTCCTCCAGCAGCGCCTTCTCGCGCGAGACGATGATGTCCAGGAACTCCTGGGCGCCGTTCATCCGGCGGAAGACGGCGTAGCCCCGCTCAAGGAAATTCTGCAGGTCGCCAAGCCCCGCCGCGGCGGCCGGCCCGCGCATCATCGTGAGCGTCGTGCCGATCAGCGGCTTTTTGGTCAGCCGGTCGAGCGACTGGCCAAGATGCAGAATAAGCTCGATCTGGCGCTCGCGGTCCGCCCGCCGGCCTACTTTGCGGTAGGCCTTCGAATAGTCCGCATCGGTCAATTTGAATGCTTTGCCGCCAAGCGCCGCAAGCATGGCCGCGTCAAGCGCCTCCGAAAGCGCGTTAAGCTCGAAAGCGTCCGCAACGGTCTCCAGCCCGGCGGCTGGCAGCACCGTGATCATCAGCGGCAGGATGCGGCGGACGGCCTGCTCGTGCCGGCTTAAGTCCTTGGGGCCGTAAATGTCGGTTAGGAAGAAGGAAGCCGTCTTGCCATAGCGCGGGCTTTCGAGAAGATCGGCATGGGTGCGCGCGAGCCTTGCCGCCTGCCACACCCTGAGCACCTCGCGTTTCACCGCGGCATCGGGGTCTCCCGCCAGCACATCGCGGGCCGACGCCGCAGCATCGAGCTGCGCTTCAATGCGCTTCGTTATCGCAGTCTTGGTAGTCAAGTCTTTCCCTTTATGGTGTATTTACCGGGATGGGCGCATCCGTGCGCAAAGTCAAGAGCGGCCGGCTACGAGACTATCCGCCGGTCCTCCCATAGTTAAACGCCTATGCAGAAGTTGGGTAAAGGGTCATGCCAGAAGCGGAACGAATGTCGCCGATAGACACGGCCTGGCTCCGCATGGACCGGCCTGCCAATCCGATGGTCATCGCCGGCGTGCTGGTTCTAGGCGGCCCTATCGATCTCGATCAATTGGAGGAGCGGCTGGCGGAGCGCTTTCTGGCGATCCCGCGCTTCCGCCAGCGGGTTGAAACCCGCGCCACCGAATATTGGTGGGCCGAGGACCCGCATTTCGAGAGGCAAAGGCACATCCGGCGCGTGCGCCTTCCCGGAGAGGGCGGCAAGGAGGAGCTTCAGCGCTACATCGCGGAGCTGGCCTCCGAGCCCTTGGACAAATCGCGCCCGCTTTGGCAATTGCGGATCGTCGAGCATTACCAGGGCGGCGCGGCCGTGGTGGTGCGCATCCACCATGCGATTGCCGACGGCGTTGCGCTGATTGGCGTCATACTCTCGATCACCGATGGCAGCGGAAAGCCTCGCGGTCCCGGCCAAGCGCCGCGCCAGGGCAAAAGAACTGGGCTCCTGCAGATCCCGGGCCTGGAAACGCTCAGCAAGGGCATGGCGCTTACCCAGGATGTCTGGCAGGAGGCGAAGTCGCTCGCGGGCAATCCGGCGAAGACCCTGCGGACGGGTGCGGGCATCGCCGGGGAACTGGCCTACCTGCTGGTCATGCCTCAGGACAGCCAGACGCGCTTCAAGGGCAGCCTCTCGGGCAACAAGCGCGTGGCCTGGACCGAGCCGCTTCCCCTGCCGGAAGTCCACGCGGTCAGCCAGGCGCTCGGCTGCTCCATCAACGACATGCTGCTGGCCTCGGTTGCGGGCTCGCTCGGAGCCTATCTAAAGGAGAAGGGTGATCCGGTGGAAGGCGTGGAAATCCGCGCGCTCGTACCGGTGGACATGCGGGGCGAGCTTCGCGCGGAGGAGCTTGGCAACCGCTTCGGCATCATCGCGGTCGAGCTGCCGGCTGGCATCGAGAACCCGCTGGCCCGCCTTGCCGAGGTGCACCGGCGCATGAGCGAGCTGAAGGAATCGCTGGAGCCGCCGGTGACGCTGGGCCTCTTGATGGCGCTCGGCTATGCGCCGCAGATCGTGCAGGACAAGCTTTTCAACCTGCTGCTTTCCCGCGCGACGGCGGTGATGACCAACGTTCCCGGCCCCCGCCACCCGCTCTATCTGGCGGGCCACGAGATCAAGCAGATCATGTTCTGGGTGCCCCAATCGGGCGACATCGGCATGGGGGTTTCCATCCTGTCGTTCAATGGGATGGTGCAATTCGGCCTGATCACCGACGCGGCGCTAGTGCCCGACCCGGAAGCCGTCATCGCGCAGTTCAAGCCGCAGTTCGAGCAGTTGCTCTACCATGTGCTGATGGAGCCCTGGGACGAAGAGAAGCGCAAGGCGGCGCCCGCACCTGTAAGCCCTCTGCCGCAGCCGCGCGCGAGACCGGCTCGCAAGGCGGCCGCGCCAACGCCCAAGCGCAGCACTGCGCGGCGGAAGCCGGCCCAGCAATAGAGAAAATGCGCCAGTGGCCGGCAGGACATTTCGGGAGCAAAATCCCTGCCCGTTCTTGGTAAGCGGGCCAATGCCTGCTCAGGAAATGGGCCGCCTGGGCCAGCTCAAGTGCCTTTCGCGTGCTGTGCCATCAGCCAGTAGCCCGCCATGATGAGCTTCGCGTCCTCGAATTCGCCCGCCTCAAGCTTGGCGAAAAACTCGTCCACGCCGAACTCTACGACGGCAATATCCTCGCCTTCGTCCTCAAGCCCGCGGCCTTCCGACTGCTTGTCCGCTTCGCTAACCTCGGCATAGAAAAGGAAGGTCCGCTCGGTGTTCCCGCCCGGCGAGGAGAAGAAGGTGCAGAGGTGCTTGGCTTGCGCGATGTGGTAGCCAGTCTCCTCCCGCACTTCGCGCATGAGGGTTTCGAGCGGCGTTTCGGCAAAGCTACCATCGGGGTTGGCCGCGATCATGCCTGCGGCGGCCTCGACGATCCAGCCGCCGCCCCGGCCCTTTCCCAGCGTCGGAATGCGGAATTGCTCGATGGCGATGACCTTCCGCCGCGCGGGATCGTAAAGCAGCGCCGCCACCGCGTCGCCGCGCTCCATCACGAGGTAGGGCCGGGGTTCGCTCATGCCGCCCCGGAACTGCTCGTGGCTGACCGTAACCCGGTCCACCTTGAAGAACGCGTCGAGCAGACGCTCCCGCTTCACGATCTTGACACGCGATAGCTTCGCTTTTTCCGCCATGTGTCTTGCCCCGATACGGTTGGGATAGCTTTTTCTGCTGAACACCAAGGGCGTTCCATGGAACCTGCCGGCCGGTGACGCTCTGGAATGCGGCGTCCCCGGATCGCTGTTCTGGGCTTGCAAGCACCAGGCCAGAATGACGGTTGCGGGCTCGGATGGAACACAACATTAACGCTCCTCGTTGCCCTGCCGGCCACTTTTCGATAACGGAGGCATCCGTTTCAGGCTTTTCCGGCTGAAGGAGAGCGGCGGGCGCATATTAGAGTGTCAAGCTCCCGCGCCCCCTCCGGACAGAACGGCGGCAAGCTTTACGCTTATCTCACGCGCGGATGGCCACGCATCCCCATCCAGGTCAGCGGCCTTTGAGAACACCAGATTCGCCTGCGATTTCAGCATGATGCCGTCGCTCAGGATGCGCAGGCCGTTGGCTTTGAGCGTCGTGCCGGTGCTGGTGATATCGACGATGGCCTCGGCGCTTCCCGACGCTGGCGCGCCCTCGGTTGCGCCAAGGCTTTCCACGGTGCGGTAGCTCACCACGCCCTTCGAAAGGAAATACCGGCGCGTGAGCATCGGGTATTTGGTCGCCACGCGAAGCCGCCTGCCATGTTCCACCGCAAAGAGCGCGCCGGCTTCCTCCAGGTCCGCCATCGTCTCTACATCGAGCCAGCAATCGGGAATTGCCGTCACCACATCGGCATGGCCGAAGCCGAGCTTCAGCAGCAGTTCCACCCGCTCGTCCGCATCGGGGATCTGCTCGCGGATGAGATCCTCGCCCGTGACGCCCAGATGGATGCGCCCGGACTGCAGGTGCCGGGCGATCTCGCCGGCGGAAAGAAACTCCACCGCTACATGATCCGCGCCCTGGATCGCGCCCCGGTAGCCGCGCTCGTCGCCGGTCTTCTCTATCGGCAGGCCGCCCGCCCCGAACAGCGCGAGCGTGTCCTCCATCAGCCGCCCTTTGGACGGCACCCCGATTATGAGCTTGCCCCCCATCGCATCACCTCCGCGCGGCGCCGAGCAGCCGCTCGGTGTGAATTGCGGCGCCCACCGCGGGCACTTCGCGTTTGCCGCCCGATAGCGCAGGGATCAGGCCGTCATAGCGGCCGCCGCCAGCGATTTCGCCGGCCATGCCTGCGCCTTCGATCTCGATCTGGAACACCATGCCGGTGTAATACTCGAAATGGCGGCCGAAGCCCGCGCCGAACACGACGGGCACATCGCCTGCGGCGGCTTTTAGCGCGGTGAACAAGCCTCGCGCTTGGGCCACGGCTTCGCGCAAATCCAGCTTCGCCTCAATAAAGAGTGCCTCGATCGCATCGAATGCAACCGGCATGTCGCCAGCGATGTGCAGATAAGTTTCGATCAGCCACACCGTCTTCTCGGACAGCGGGGTCTCATGCGCGTCCGCCGCCTTGCCAGCCAGGCGTTTCACGATCTCCTCGGGCCTGCGCCGTCCGATAAAGGGAATACCGCGCGCCTCTAAGCTCTTGTGCAAGCCTTCCGGCGTAAGCTGCTCCTCGGGCAAAGGCAGGGTGAGCCCATTATGTGGCCGGGACAGGATCGCCAGCTCCTCCGCAAACACATGCGGCCGCCAGAAGGCGTGCGCGAGCCGGGCGCGCCAGCGTTCGGGCATGGGCAGCGCGTGCAGAAGCGCGGAGAACAGACCGATATGCCCTACTCTCACGGTGAAGGACTTAACGCCGCTCCGGCGCACGGCTTCCATGGTCAGCGCCGCCACCTCAAGGTCCGCCGCCTCGCCGCCGTCGCCGAAAAACTCGATGCCAGCCTGGCGGAATTCGCGCGGGCAAAGCGGATCGGGCTTGCCTTCCTGAATGCGGAAGGCCGGGCCGTTATAACAGAATTTGGTGGGGGCCCCCTGCTCCCCGCGCTGCAAGAAGACGCGGCAAACGGGGATGGTTACGTCCGGGCGCAGGCATAGCTCTTCGCCGTTCGGATCGGTGAAAACATAGGTGCGCGCGCGCAGCGCCTCGCCGATGCGGTCGAGAAACAGGCTGGCCGGCTGGATGAAGGCCGGGGCCACGCGCTCGTAGCCCGCCTCGCCGAACAGGCTCATGATGCCGGCCGCCTGCGCCTGCAGGGCCTCGAACTCTTGGGCGCCTTCCGCCGTCATGGTTTGCGCTGCCGTGCGAGGAGCTGCCGCACCGCCGCCACCATCTCTCCTTCGCTCACGGAGAATTGCGCGGGCCGGCCTTCGCGCCACTCGGCGCGGTCCTCGATCTCTTCAGAGAGCCGCGCGCCTTCGAGAAGGTCCTTGATCGTAACCTGGCCCTGCGCGCGCTCGTCCTCGCCCTGGATGACGACGCAGGGGCTGCCGCGCCGGTCGGCGTATTTCATCTGCGCCTTCATGCCGGCATCGCCAACATACATTTCCGCGCGAACACCCGCTTCGCGGAGATCGCGCGTCATTTTCTGATAGTCGCCCACCCGCGCCTTATCCATGACCAGCACCACCACTGGGGCAAGCCCGATGGCCTCTCGCGGGATTTTACCGAGGTGCGACAGCGCCGCGTAAAGCCGCGATACGCCGATGGAGAAGCCAGTGGCCGGCACGGGCTGCGAGCGAAAGCGCGAGACGAGGCCGTCATAGCGCCCGCCACCCCCCACGGAGCCGAAGCGCACGGTCTGGCCATTTTCGTCCGTCGCGGGGAAGGTGAGGTCCGCCTCAAGCACCGGGCCGGTATAATACTCCAAGCCGCGCACTACCGTAGGATCAAAGCGGATGCGATCCTCTCCGTAGCCGGCTTGCCGCACGAGCGAGGTGATCGCGCCGATGGTTTCGTCCGCCGGAGCATCGCCGGACAGCAGCGCCAGGATCTTGCCGGCTTGGTCAGCGGAAAGCTTCGCGCCTGGCGTGAAATCGCCGCTGTCATCCTTCCGGCCCTCGCCCAGCAGCTCTTCCACGCCCTGAAGGCCGAGGCGGTCGAACTTGTCCACAGCGCGGAGCACGGTGAGGCGCTGTTTGGGCTCCATGACGTCAGCAGCATCAAGGACGGAGTCGAGCAGCGTGCGGCTGGAAACCTTGACGCAGTAGCTGCCGCGCGGGATACCCAGCGCTTCGAGCGTGTCGGCGGCGAGCATACACATTTCCGCATCGGCGGCGGGATTGGCTGTGCCGACAGTGTCAGCGTCGAATTGCATGAATTGGCGGAAGCGCCCCGGCCCCGGCTTCTCGTTGCGGTAGACGTAGCCGGACTGGTAGCGGCGG
>JBNKTW010000101.1:0-78972 GCA_050298295.1 Rhodomicrobiaceae bacterium | reverse complement strand
CCGGGTGCGAGGCGGCTTCCGGCATAGCCCCTGATAAAGCCCGCGCGCCTCATCGCTGCGGATTACCGCCACCGCTTCACCCAGCGGGTGCGCCGCAAGAATGGCAACACCCGCTATTTTTTGCACATGTTTGGTGGCGTGGTGTACGTACAACTGCCGGACATAGGCTCAGTGATCCGGATGACAGAGACGGACATCGATGAGATTGAGGCCATCATAATCCGGGGGTGTGAAATCAATCTCTGCCCATGCCTCATTCTGATAGGCGCCTGCGAGGCAGGTCAACGACACGCAAACATATATCTCGTGTCCGCCTGTGTCTGGACTGAGGATATCGGCTGGGAACGCCGCGCGGTCATGATAGGGGCCTATCCTCACCATTCCACTGCCACTTCCTTGCCGTTGCCAGTAATTTGGCAGATCCAAGATCCTAAACAGCGGCTGCGCTTGAGGCGGTTCCGTTCCTTGCCCCAGCCCCGGCGCGCTTCGATCCGCGGTGCGGGCATTTTGGATCATCCTCAAGGCGCCGGTTCAGAAGACGTTGCACTTCGCCGCCATCGCCGCGCTGCTGGAGCGCCGCGATCATCTTCCGGGCCTGCGCGTGCGTCAATTCCGCCACCAGCTCATCGAGCTGCTGCTGAAACTTGCGGTGCTTCATGGGGACTTCCTTCCGAACCAGCACACCAGGGATGCGCGCCAATTACGGTAAAAGCCTACGCATGGCTTAGACAGAGCCATGTTAAAAGCTCGCGATACTGCAAGTAAAAAGTAAACTATTGAAAATATTGTTTGCCCTATTGAACCAACAAGATAGCCATAAACACCCCAAAACACTGTACTGATCGCAATCAATAACAAGACATTTCGTAACTTACTTGCGATGCGGGATGCAAGCGCCACTAGCGATCCGGCGACAGCAAACCATGCCGTTGCCCACGAAGTCTCGGTTGCCCAAATCATTGCAGCAATGATGACACCGGCGATTACCCCAAGATACAAACGGAGTTGCTTCTGACCGATCAACCCCAAAATATCCTTAAGGGCATATGCGCCACACAAAAGAGCACCTGCTGGCGCCCCAAGTAAGAAGAAGTGAAAGCCGACAAAAAACAGGCCGGACAAGTCTACCAAAAAGACGCGCCTCCTGTTTTGCTGAACAAGAGACAATAAAATTATGCCGTACCCGAGAGCAGCGGAAGTGTGTAAAATAATCTCAATAATTCAAATCACCTACAGCACAGTAATGCCCTATCCAACCGCTCAATTGCGCCGAACCAGCGGGGCTGTACATCTTTCTTATCCACGTGGTTGCTAATTTCGTTCTTTAAATCAAAGAGAAAATCCCGATAGTATGTGTATGATGGTGCAAAAAGCTCTCTGAGGACTTTGAGATCAGCAATTCCTGCGGCCGCTAATTGATCAACTTTCGACCAGTAATACAAGAAACAGGTGAGCGAATCGTGTTCGCTTGTCGAGGTGCTTCTGCGATTTGCATAGTGCCGTTCAACAAGATCGGCCTCGTTTTTCAACTCTGTCCGGTCCGTAGGCTGACAGATTCTATCCCGCCAGCTATTATCGGCTTCGTTATAAAAACCGATCCAGCCGTCAAGAACTGCTTTGCGGTAATGGGTCTTGTGAGGCTCAGGCAGGCCATTCCACTGCAGCATGATCTCAAAAACGGGAGCGACAACGAGTGTGTAGTTCTCTATGGAATAGAGTTCTTCATAGAGCTCGACGGCGCGGGCAACCTTTTGCCGGCGGCGATAGAACCAGTTGGTCATCACGGTATGTAACACCGATACGAGTGATAGCCCTATTGTTATCGCGGTCGCGAAAACCGCCATATTGGAGTCAGCCAATTCGGGCAGCGGGATAAAGTCAAGCATTACAACAGTCTTGATCCATGGCCGGATATTGCACAGTGTGCGGAATAGAGCGTGTTTCTCAGCCTATGTCCAGCAACCTGCCAGGGTGATTCAAAAATGCGCACCCTGCGAGGCCGGACAGCGGCCGCAACTCAGATTCTTTGCCTGATTGCCCGCCGTGTCCGCCGGGACAAGGCGTAAACGCTTGGGACAGCCATGGCAACGCCATGTACTCCACGAAGACAACCCCAATGCGGAGCATCCTTCTGACGCGCCAAGTGTCCGCCATCGCGCAGGTAGCCGGTTGAATGCACGGTGCATTCCGCGCGGCTTACCGGTTATCAGATGTTGAAGTCCGCCCGCGCTCCGCCATGCTTAATGCCGGTAAGGTTAACGGCGGCTCCCCATGCGTTCGCGGGCGTGTTTTCGCGCGATTTTTACTGTTCTTCGCGCGATTTTCACGGTTGCGGAATCCCGTTAAATATATCCGCGATTTCCGGTTTAACCATGATCTCGCGTCAACATGCGCGCCCCGCCCGCGGGCGCGCCAAATATTATGTCTTCCCTTCAATAGCTTACGCAGCTTAACGCCTTTTCAAGGCGTTCCTGCTATATTGTCTCAAGATCGAACCTCGCTTCACTTTCACGCGAACGCGGATTGAACCGTTAACAAGCCAGCGGATTTCACGTAAAAAGGCGGTACCCGGAGAAACCAGGGAAGGCGGGGAGATGATCACACTTTACACGTTCGGCCCGGCATGGGGACTGCCCGATCCGAGCCCTTTCGTCATGAAGGCCATAGTGCTTTTGAAGATGTCCGGCCTGCCCTTCAAGGAGGACAGGGGCGGCTTCCGCAAGGCGCCGCGCGGCAAGCTGCCCTATATCCGCGACGGCGGGCAGGTCATCTCCGATTCCACCCTGATCCGCCTGCATCTGGAGCAGCGCCATGGGGTGGATTTCGAACCGGGGCTGACACCGGAGCAGCGCGGCGTGGCCTGGGCGGCGGAGAAGCTGTGCGAGGACCATCTTTACTGGTTCATGATGCAGGCGCGCTGGCTCGACGGGGACAATTTTCAGCGCGGGCCGGCGAGCTATTTCAAGGCGGCGCCCGCCCCCCTCAGGCCGGTGATTTCAACGATCGTGCGCCGCCAGATCCGCCGCAGCCTGCATGGGCAGGGCGCCGGCCGCTTTACCGCGGAAGAACGGACCCTGCTGGCGGAGCGGGCGCTTGCCTCGCTTTCCGCGATCCTCGGCGATAAGCCTTATCTCATGGGAGCCGGGCCTTGCGGCGCGGACGCCACCGTGTTCAGCTTCGTGGCGGGCGCGCTCTGCCCGGTCTTCGAAACGCCGCTGCATTACAAGGCCAAGGCCTACCCCAACCTCCTGGATTACTGCACGCGCCTCACCCAGCAATATTTTCCGGATACGGCGTAATAAGCCGCCCCTCATCCTTTGCTTCTCCCCGCCGGCTTGGCCTTGGCGAACCGGCGGGGAGAGACATGGAGCGAGGAGCTTCGCCCCGCATTCAAACGCCCTCGGCGTCATTCCCTAATCCAAAATCCCGCAGGCGCAAGTCCGCGCGCACGGACGATCCGGGCGGCGCTGGCCACGAAACCGTGCGCGAAATCGTGGTCTGCCCGGCTTGTGCGGCGCGCCACGCGGCGGCAAACGCCGGGAAAGAACCCCTTTAAGCGCTCGCTGCTCGCAACCTTCCGAGGCGCGCCAGCGCTTGCAAAGGGTGCATTCCGTTGCGGGAGGGACGAGGCCGGCGCCACCCAGCCTGACGGCGCGCTGCGAGTTGTACGCCGGGTCCGCTTGAGAGGGGGGGAGACAAGCGGGAGCCCGGCGCACTGGGGGCATGTTTCGATGCTGGCGGTTACCGGTTTCAAGCTCCGCCTCCAGCGCCGGCGGGCCAGAAGATTTCACCGATGGCGGCGGCAAAAGCCGCGGCTTTCGCGTGAAAACGCCTTACAACATTCTACGCACAACATTCCCACAACGCACAACATTCCTACCCTGCGCTTGGCGCCCCAGGCCTCCAACGAGGAGCACCATTCACTCGACTTCCTATGCTTTACCACGCCTGGTTGTACCGGCAAACATTTATTCGGTTTTTGCTAAAATGCTTCGCGCCACCGTTCGGCCAGCGGCTTTGGGAAAAGGAGCGCTGCCCGTATCCCGGTTGTCCTAACATACGGAAAAAGCGTTATTCTTTTGCGGTCAGGCGTGTTCGCGGACCGCTACCTGGCTGGGGCAAATGTGTGGGGATATCGTGGAATGCGCGGGGACAAATATCCGGCCGCAACCGCCGGCGGGGCGCACGCCTCCTGCAACCTGTAATTGCCACTCCAGCCTCGCGCAAGATTTGCGGAGCCGGCTCGGCCAATGCAGAAGACGCGCTCGCGTACAAGCGCCTATCCGTATGCCCGAGGTGTGTTACCGGCCGCGCCGGGACGCCGCGCCTAGCGCTTGCGGACGAAAACCGTGCCCGCGGAATAGCCCGCGCCAAAGCTGCAGATCAGCCCCAGATCGTCCGGCGCCATATCGTCAGAGTGCTTGTGGAAGGCAATGATCGAGCCGGCCGAGGACGTATTGGCGTATTCGTCGAGGATGATGACGTTCTCCTCGCGCGTCGGATCGCGGCCCAGCACCTTGCGGCCGATCATCTCGTTCATATTGATGTTGGCCTGGTGCAGCCAGAGCCGCTTCAGCTTCTGTGTGTCGATGCCAATATCGGCGGCATGTTCGAAGATCATTTCGGAAACCAGCGGCACGACCTCCTTGAAGACCTTCCGCCCCTGCTGGATGAACAGCTTGTCCGGCAGGTCGCGGCCTTCGGGATATGCGCGGTTCAGGAATCCAAAATTGTTGCGGATGTTGTTCGAGAAGCGGGTCTTGAGCCGCGTACCCAGGATGTCCCACCCGCTCTGGTCTTCGCCGGCGCATTCGACGATTGTGGCGGTGGCCACGTCGCCGAAGATGAAATGGCTGTCCCGGTCCCGGAAGTTGAGATGGCCTGAACAAACTTCGGGATTGACCACCAGCACCGCGTCCAGGGATCCGGTGGCGATGTAATCGGCGGCGTTCTTGATGCCGAAGGTCGCGGACGAACACGCCACGTTCATGTCGTAAGCGAAGCCACCCAGACCCAGGGCATTCTGCACCTCGATGGCGATGGCCGGATAGGCGCGCTGCATGTTGGAGGCGGCGCACAGCACCGCGCCGATACGCTCGCGCGGCTTGCCCCAGCGCTCCAGCGCCTCGGTGGCGGCTTTCACGGCCATTCCGGCTAGGAGCGAGATTTCCTCGTCTGGCCGCTCCGGAATGGCCGGGCGCATGACCGCCGGATCGAGAATGCCGGATTTGTTCACCACGAAACGCGACTTGATGCCCGATGCCCTCTCGATAAATTCGGCGGACGAGGGCTGGATCGGCTCGATGCGGCCTTCAGTTATGGCCGCAGCGTTTTCCGCGTTGAACCGCTCCGCGTAAATATTGAACGACTCAACCAGCTCGGCGTTGGAGATGCTTTCGGGCGGGGTGTATAGGCCGGTCGCGGCAATGATGGCAGGGCGCACGGAGAACTCCGGGGTGAAGAATGCCGGGCGCGGGGATCAAGGGAACAAGTCGCGCCGTGGCCCGTTTTCTTCCCTTTTTGCGCGGAAGTCCAGTTATGCCTTTGGCCGGGCCGGCGGCTAAAGGCCGCCCTGCGCTCAGTTTATTTCGAGCACGATGCGGCCGCGCACCTTGCCCGCCAGGATTTGCGGCGCGAGATCCACCGCGTCTTTCCAGGAGCGTGTTTGCGTAATGGCGGCGAGCTTCTTGCGGTCTAGATCTTGAGCGAGCCTCGCCCAGGCTTGGAGGCGCTTTGGCTTGGGCGCCATCACGGAGTCGATGCCGGTGAGTGTTACGCCGCGCAGAATGAAGGGCGCCACGCTGGCGGGCAGGTCCATGCCCTGCGCCAGGCCGCAAGCCGCGACAGCGCCGCCATATTTGGTCTGCGCCAGGGCGTTCGCGAGCGTGTGGCTGCCGGCGGAGTCGATGGCTCCGGCCCAGCGCTCGCGGCCAAGCGGCTTTCCGGGCTCCGAAAGCTCTTGCCGGGCGATGATTTCCGCAGCGCCAAGCGATTTCAGATAGTCCTCTTCCTCCGGTCGGCCGGTCGATGCCACAACCGTGTAGCCGAGCTTAGCCAAAAGCGCGATGGCGACGCTGCCCACGCCGCCCGCGGCCCCCGTGACCAGCACCGGCCCTTTGGCAGGCGTGACCTCGTGCGCCTCAAGCGCCAGGACGGCCAGCATCGCGGTGTAGCCCGCCGTTCCGATGGCCATGGCCTCTGCGCAGGTGAGGCTCTGAGGCAGCGGAATGAGCCAATCGCCCTTTACCCGCGCATATTGGCTGTAGCCTCCCAGATGTGTCTCGCCAAGGCCCCAGCCGTTGAGCACTACCTCGCCGCCGGGCTCGAAATCCGGATGGGAGGAAGCCACAACCACGCCCGCGAAGTCGATGCCGGGGATCATCGGCCAGCGCCGCACCACGGGCGCTTTGCCGGTGATCGCAAGCCCGTCCTTGTAGTTGATGGTGGAATGCGTCACCCGGACGGTAACGTCGCCCTCCATGAGGTCCGTTTCCGTAAGGCGGCTCCAGGCGGCGTTCTGTCCCGCCCCGGTTTTGGTCAGAAGGAGTGCTTCGAAGTCTTTCGTCATGGCTGAACCGCTTTTTGGGGGAGGACGGACAAGGACGGTTTTACAATAACACCAGCCGCGATGGTTCTGATATTCCTGTTTGCGGCGGCTTTCGTATTAGCCGTCATCTGACGCCGGGCGCTCTATTCCGGCGCGCATAGCCCAGGCTCACCGGTTTCGCCCGCCAGTATCTCGGCGACGTGGCGCACCTCCACGGTTTTACCCTCGCGCGCCAGCTTGCCCGCTATGTGCATCAGGCAGCCAAGGTCCCCGCCCGTAAGCACCTCCGCCTTGGTCTCCGCGATCCGGTCCACCTTCTGCGAAACCATGGCGTTGGAGATCTCGGGGTATTTCACCGAAAATGCTCCGCCGAAGCCGCAGCAGACCTCCCGGTCGCTCATCTCCACAAAGGCGATGCCGTCGAGGCTTTGCAGCAGTTTGCGCGGCTGCGCGGCGACGCCCATCTCCCGGAAGGAGGAGCAGGAGTCGTGATAGGTTACGCGCCGCGGATAGGCCCGGCCCGAAAAATCCACGCGAAGTATATCCGACAGGAACGACGTCAGCTCGAAGACGCGGGCTGCGAACGCCGTTGCTCTCGCGTGCCAGGAAGGCTCGGTTTCGGGATCGAAAAGACCGGGATAATGCTTGGCGAGCATACCGGCGCAGGAGCCGGAAGGCACCACGATGTAGGAATAATGCTCGAAGGCGGCGATTACCTGCTCCGCGAGGCCTCTGGCGGATTTGCGGTCGCCGGAATTATAGGCGGGCTGGCCGCAGCAGGTTTGCGAGGGCGGCACGGAGACGCAGCAGCCCGCTTCCTCCAGCAGCTTCACCGCAGCAAAGGCGGCGGAAGGCCGGAACAGATCGACCAGGCAGGTTACAAAGAGGCCAACCTCAATAAGTGGCCGTTCCCTGCCGGGCTGAGCGGGCGTGGACATGATGCTGGCTTCTTCCTTACAGCGCGCTGCTTCCGCCCGGACGCTGGGCGGCCATGCTTGACTTTAGGCGTCGGCGGCGGCCGCGGCCATTTGCGCCGGAGCCTTTATGGCCGGCCTGGACGGCAAATCGAGCCCCTCGTCCCAATAAGGTGTCGGTCCATACGCCGCCTCAAGGAACTCCACGAAGACACGCAGGCGCGCGGGAATGAAGTGCTTGTCCGGATAGACGGCGTAGATCGCCACGCCCGGCGCCTCGCGGTACTGCGGCAGGATCGGAATCAGCCTGCGCGCGAAAAGATCGTCGCGGATCTCCCAGGTTGACAAGAAGCCGACACCGACGCCGCAAGCCACCGCTTGATGGACGATCTCGCTGCTGTTGGTCTTGAGTTCGCTCGCAAGCTTGAGCGACACCACGCCGTCCGGGCCCTGCAGGCGCCAAGCTGCACTATTTTCGACGACCACCTTGTGGGATGACGACAGATCCGACAGCGTCTTCGGAGTGCCATACTCCTTCAGGTAGGCGGGAGAAGCGCAGAAAACGCGCCGGCAAGGAGCAAGCTTGCGCGTCACGAGGCTCAAATCGTCCACCTCAGCAATGCGAACCGCAACATCTATGCCATCCTTGACGATGTCCATGATGTGGTCGGTCGCGATGATCTCGATGCTCAAATCCGGATACTTCTTCATGAAGCTGCCGAGATAGGGCGCGATATGCAACCTGCTGAACGCCGTTGGAGCTGTGATCCTGAGCGTTCCGCCTGCCCGCTCGTGGCCGGAAGACACAAAGGCTTCCGCTTCCTGCACGGTGTTGAGAATTTGCACCACTCGCTCATAAAAGCCGCGCCCGGTCTCCGTGAGCTGCAATTGTCTTGTCGTTCTGTGGAAAAGCCTTGTGCCAAGCCTAGCTTCGAGATGACTAATTCGCTTGCTGACAACGGCCGGCGAAAGGTCTAGCTCACGTCCTGCCGCTGACATGCTGCCAGCGGTGACGACTCGGGCAAAAATTTCGAGGTCAGCAATCGAGGTCACAGCCCCTCCTTATCACCGCGCCTGGCGTTGTATACAATCGGCGCTTCAAAATGTGCAACGCCCATATAAGTGTACAGATGAACTCAAAGTCAAGACCCCTTAGTGCTATATTGGAGAATGTGATATGCGTATCATACCGGAAATTTGGCAATCTAGATAAACTTTTGTGCAATACGGGCAGTAGTCCTAGACTAAAAAGACCAAAAGTCCAAGCAAGGAGGCGCCGGGAATGTCTCAAATCCAGATGCAGATGGCCAACCCCGCGGTCCTTGCGCGCAGGCAGGCCATAGTCAGCGCACTTTGCAGGGCGGCGGGTCAGGGGACGGTGATAACCGCGGATGCCGGCTTGCGCGTCTTCGAAACCGATGCGCTTACCGCCTACCGGGCCGTACCATTGGCCGCTGTGTTGCCGCGGACCACGGCGGAAGTTAGCCGGGTTCTGAAATTTTGCAATGAAAACAGCATCAAGGTTGTGGCGCGCGGGGCCGGAACATCGCTAAGTGGCGGCGCCCTGCCGTTGGAGGACAGCATCGTGCTCGGGCTTTCGCGCATGAACCGGGTGCTGGATGTGAATTTCGCGGACCGGACGGCCACCGTCGAAGCGGGAATCACCAATCTCGGCGTCTCGGAGGCGGTAGCCCAGGCGCGGTTTTTCTACGCGCCAGATCCGGCGAGCCAGCCTGCCTGCACGATCGGCGGCAACATTGCGGCCAACGCCGGCGGGGCGCATTGCCTGAAATACGGTGTGACCGCGAATAACGTGCTGAAGCTCAAAATGGTCCTGATGGATGGCGAGACCATCGAGCTTGGCGGCGATTATCTCGACGGCCAGGGCTACGATCTTCTTGGCCTCACGGTGGGCTCGGAGGGGCAATTCGGCGTCGTCACGGAAGCGACGGTTAGAATCCTGCGCCAGGCCGAGGGTGCCCGGCCGATGCTCATCGGATTTCCCTCCGTGGCGGCGGCCGGGGCGTGCGTGGCCCAGATCATCGCGGAGGGCCTTGTCCCCGCCGCCATCGAATTCATGGACAAGCTGGCGATCCAGGTCTGCGGCGATTTCGCGAAGGCCGGCTATCCAGAGGATGCGGAGGCGCTGCTCATTGTCGAGGCCGAGGGGCCGGAGCGCGGCATCGAGGAGCAGATCGCGCGCGTGACGGAAATCGCCGGCCGCTTCGATGCCACAACCATCCGCGTCAGCCAAAGCGAGGCGGAATCCGCCGCGATCTGGAAGGGCCGCAAGTCCGCTTTCGGCGCTGCGGGCCGCCTCGGCGAATATTACTGCGTAGATGGCGTCATTCCGCTGGGCAAGCTGGCGGGAGTGCTGAAGCAGGTGGCCAATGCTGGGGATAAGTACGGGCTCAAGATTATGAATATCTTTCACGCCGGCGACGGCAATCTGCATCCCCTGATCCTCTACAACGCCAACGACGGACGCGAGAAGCTTGCGGCGGAGGAGTGCGGCGCGGAACTGCTCAAGCTTTGTGTGGATGCAGGCGGCTGCCTGACCGGAGAACATGGCGTAGGTATCGAAAAGCGCGAGCTTATGCGTTATCAGTACACCGAAGACGAACTCATCCAGCAGATGCGGGTCAAGGCGGCCTTCGATCCGCAATGGCTTCTCAATCCGGGCAAGGTTTTTCCGCTCGATCTTCAGGACCGCTTCATGGCCGGAGCGCAGTAGAACATGGCTGACGTTTACATGCCGCGGGACGAGGAGGAGCTGGCCGGCTTCGTGAAGAGCGCCCATGCCGGCCGCCATGCTCTGGAAATCTGCGGTTTCCGCTCCAAGCGCGAGGCCGGGCGGCCGTTGAACACCCAGGCGGTTATCTCGGTGGCGAAGCTGTCGGGCATCACGCTTTACGAGCCAGGGGAGCTTGTGATCGCGGCCAGGGCCGGCACCCCGCTTCACGACGTGGAGGCGGCGCTTGCCGAGAATAACCAGGAGCTGGCGTTCGAGCCGGCCGACATCTGCCGGATCTATGGCCGGGACGCTCTGTCCGCGAGCGCCGGCGGCATTGCCGCAATGAACATCTCCGGCCCCCGGCGGATTCTGCGGGGGGCCGCGCGGGACCATATGCTTGGCCTTAAGGCCGTGAATGGCGAGGGCTCGCACATCAGGTGCGGCGGGCGGGTGATGAAAAACGTCACGGGCGTGGACCTCGTCCGGGGCCTGAGCGGCTCCTGGGGCACGCTTTCGGTGATCACGGAGGTGACGTTCAAGGTGATGCCGAAGGCGCCGGAGTGCCGCACGGTGGTCTTTCTGGCGCTATCCGACGAGGCCGCCGTGGGGGTGATGAGCGCCGCCATGGGCACGCCCTACGAAGTTTCCGGCACCGTCCATCTGCATGGCGGGCTTGCGGGGCGGCTTCCGGATCAGGAGATCGCGCCCGCCAGAACCGCGCTGACCGCGCTCAGGCTTGAGGGTGCGCCCAGAAGCCTCAGCTACCGCGCCGGGCGCCTGCGCAAGGAGCTTGCGCCCTTTGGCGACACCTATGAGCTGGACCCGCAAAGGTCGAGGGATTTCTGGGCCGGCATCCGCTCGCTTACATTCCTGTCCGCGAATTTCGACCGGCCCTTGTGGCGTGTCACCACCGCGCCGTCCAAGGCTCCGCTGATCGTGCGCGCGCTTTCCACCTATTTCGAAGTCAGCGCCGCCTATGAGTGGTCGGGCGGCCTGCTTTGGCTGGAACTGCCGCCATCCTCCGACGCGAGCGTCACCGAGGTGCGCCGGGTACTCGCCGAGTTCGACGCCGATTCGATGCTGATGCGGGCGCCCGCCGCCGTGCGCGCGGAGGTCGAGGTCTTCCATCCGCTGTCCTTCACGAAAATGAGGATCGTCCAGGCGCTCAAGAAAGCGTTCGACCCGGCGGGCGTCCTCAACCCAGGCCGGATGTACGCGGGAGTGTGAACGGACATGCAAACGGATTTCACGCGGGAGCAGCTCAGGGACCCTCTCATCAGGGAGGCGGAGGAGATCCTCCGGCGCTGCGTCCATTGCGGCCTGTGTACTGCGGCCTGCCCCTCCTACCTCATGCTGGGCGACGAGCGCGACAGTCCGCGCGGGCGGATCTACCTCATCAAGCTGATGCTTGAAGGCGCCGTCAGCCCGAAGCAGGTCCAGCCGCATCTCGACAGCTGCCTGTCCTGCTCTTCCTGCGTGACGGCCTGCCCGGGCGGCGCCGATTACATGCGCCTGTCCAGTTTCGCGCGCCAGTATATCGAGGCTTCGGCCGCTCTGAAGCCCGCCGGCAGCCTCATGCGCAAGTTTTTGCGGGCGCTCCTGCCGCATCCCGGCCGGCTCCGGCTGGCGCTGTATGCCGCGAAGCTGGCGGTGCCCTTCAAGCGTATCGTGGCGCGGACCCGCTTCCCCAAGCTTGCGGCGATGCTTGAGCTGGTTCCCAAAAGGATTGGCGGGCGCCAGCAATTCACTCCACCGCAAACGGTCAAGACGCGAAAGGCGCGGCGCGGGCGCGTGACCCTGCTAATGGGCTGCGCACAAAAGGTTTTGCAGCCGGAGATCAATGACGCTACCGTGCGTTTCCTCAATCATATGGGCTACGACGTGGTGTTGTCTGACAATGTGGGCTGTTGCGGGGGGCTGTCGCTGCATACGGGTGCGGGGGAAGAGGCGAAGGCCATGGCGCGGCAGAATATCGACGCCTGGCATTTGCAGCGCGAACACGGGCCTTTGGACGCCATCATTATTAACGCCTCGGGCTGTGGCTCCACGGTCAAGGAATACGGGCGCCTGCTCGCGGACGATCCGGAGTATGCGGCCAAGGCGAGATTTGTCTCCGCGCTGGCCAAGGACATCACCGAATTCGCCGCGGTGCAAAGGATCGAGGAGCCGCTGGGCTGGACCGACATCCGCGTGGCCTATCATTCCGCCTGCTCGCTGCAGCACGGCCAGCACATCGCCGATCAGCCCCGCCAGCTCTTGCGCAACGCAGGCTTCACGGTGCTGGAAATCCCGGAAGGGCATATCTGCTGCGGATCTGCCGGGACTTACAACATCCTGCATCCGGAGGTTGCGGAGGGGCTCAAGCAGCGCAAGCTCGCGGCCATCGCGTCACTCAAGCCGGATTGCGTGGCGAGCGGCAACATCGGCTGCATCACTCAGCTTTCGGGCGGCCCGGCACCGGTGGTGCATACGGTGCAGCTTCTGGACTGGGCTTATGGCGGGCCATGCCCCGAGCCGCTCAAGCATTTGCAAGAGCGGGTGCGGTTCCTGCCGCGCAAGGGCGTGGCCGAAGAAACCGCCGGCGCGGCAGCGTAGGCTGCCGGGCCTCTTGGCGGGCTGGGCGCTGGCCCTGGCGTTCTTAAGCCTTCTATTTCCGGCGGCCGCCGTGGCCGCGGAGGTTTTCGGCCCGCCGCCGCCTTCCGAAAAATGGACGGCCGGGGAGGTGAAGGCCGCGCGGGCGGATTGCGCCAAGCGGTTCTCCGGCCTGCCGGTGCAATTCGAGATGCTGGGGCCAATCAAGAAAGGCGCGTGCGGCTCGCCGGCGCCCATCCGGCTCAACGGCTTCGGGCCGGGGGCAGGCCCGGAGCTTGCTATCGAGCCCGCGCCGGTTGTTTCCTGCCGGCTGGCGGAGGCGCTCTACCGCTGGACGGCCGATGTCGTGCAGCCGGAGGCGAAGAAGCACCTGCAAACCGGCATTACCGGCATGACCAACGTCGCGTCCTACGATTGCCGCCCGCGCTACAACAATTCCAGCCTGCGGATCAGCCAGCACGCCTTCGCCAATGCGCTCGACATCAGCGCGTTCCTCACGGAGAAGGGCGGGCGCATTGCTATTCAGGAAAGCTGGGACGCGGGCGATGAGCGCGCCGCGTTCTTGCATGCGATTCATGCCGGCGCTTGCGAGCTGTTCGGAACCGTGCTTGGGCCGGAGGCGAACAAGTCCCACAAGGATCACTTCCATTTCGACATGAAGAAGCGGCGGAGGCCGCTTTGCGACTTCACACCGGAGCAGCTCAAAGCAAAGAAGCGCGCCAGGAAAAAGGCGCCTGCGGGCGGACAGGCTGCCGCCGCGAAAGCGGCAGGGAAATCAAACCGCGTGCGGTGAGGAGGGTGAATTTTCCTCCGTCTGCATAATCATCGTATTGATGAGTTCAACCGTATCTTCGTTGGAAAGCCCGAATCTGATGATGCGTGGAATTCCCAGCACGGCTGAATCCGGGTCATCCTTGAGCCGATCGCGCATTTCCTCCAAGGCTTTCACGGTATCCGAACCGGCGTCAGGCTCTCCGAAAACCAAGCCGAACGCCCGCACTCCCATATCCAGCGCGCCGCCCGATTGCGAGCGTCCCTGACGCTCCATGACCGTGAAAAGAAACCGCTCGATGCCGCCAAGCTGGGCTTTGTATTTCGGAGCATTCTTCAAGATGAACAGCACGTCGTGATTGCTGGCCAGCCCAACCTTGATTCCGTAAACCCACGCTGGACCAATATCAGACCAGGGTATCTCAAGGTTATAAAGCCCGTGATAGATGCCCTGCTTGGAAAATTCGAGCATTCCGCGATTTCCGGACCGGGAAAGCACATTTAAATAAACATAAAAGCCAAAGCCGAAGAATGGCAGTCCTATGAGGCCGGCCAGGAACTCAAGCGGCCCGCCACTCACGAGCGCCATCAACGATCCGCCCACCAGAAAAAGTCCGCCGAACACAAGAAACAGCCAAGACCCTATGCCCGGCTTGGCGCGGACCGGCTTGGCAAGTCCATGTTGCCGGAATTGCTGGATGGTCTGCGAAGGCAAATTTCACCTCCAATCACCGTGTTTCCAGTCAAATTACCTGAGCGCTTCGGCGCTTTGCAACAGATGGGCGCCTGATCCGGATATGAACCGGTGGACAAGATTGCGGAGAGGCCTTCACTATCCTCGTGCTCGAAAGCAAGCTGCTGGACCCGCGGCTGTGACGCGTCCTCAACCTCACCGGGCCACCGCAAGCGCCGGCAAGCAGATGCGATACGAACAGCTGCCTGCCGCTAGAAGGAGCAAGCGGGGCGCGACCCACAGTTGAGGTTTGCCGGACTTACGGCTGCGCTCCCCCCGCCTCCCGGTTCACCTTCCCTTGTTCAGCGGGAGCCGGGCCAAGGCCGCCCGTGGGGAGCATGGCGGCCGGCGGCGGAACAGCGGCGCCTCGATCCACAGGCGTTTCAAACTTATATACGTAGAACACGAACACGAGAAAGAAGCAGAACGATATCAGTAAGATGAATAAACCGGCGATTGACGATCTCAAGACCAGCCGGTCACGCTGCAGAGTAATCTCTCCGCTATCGGCGGGGAGCGGTGTTCGGTTCGCCTCAGCCAATCGATACGATGCCCAGAGCTGCAGCGCCGCCAGCAAGACGCCGGAAAATGTGACCGTGACAACCATCCACATCAAAACGCCATTGGCCCGGTATTGCTGGAAAAAGTTCAGCTTCCGGATGGCGTAATCATTGAGCAGCCCCTGCGCATTGATAAACGAATAACAATGCTCGCGTGTGTTGCGAAGCGCTTCGAATGCCGGTTTCTTCTGCCCCTGGAGACTCAGTGTATCTACTATGCACTGGCTCATGGTGGGCAGCTCAGCTTGTTTAGCGACGGGAATATCGCCAATAGCAGACCCAACATACAAACCTGCTAGCAGCCCGGCGATTGCCGTTAGGAGCGGGGTTCCGTACGCTGAAAAAGATCTCATAAGAACACAGCTCCAAAGCGTTGGAATGCAGTCCTCCGCGCTATCCTTGTGTCTGTCCGGTATTTAGAGTGCGCCCCGTATATCCGGCGCAATGGCATACCGCCGCCGGCATAATGGGCGCGTTCCCCCTTACCCTGCAGAAGCCCCGCGGCGTTTCGCACCATGCGTAAAACCCTGTTGGCGGGAGCAGGGGCAAATTGGCGTAGTCCATTGGAATCCCGCCACGCAGAGGCGCGGTATTGGCCGTCTGGCTTTGTCCAGGAACGGTGGCTGCAATATTCAATGACACGGCAATAATCATCAGGGAAAGCAGACGCATAACCCCTCCTTACAGTACACGTATTACCAGTTATGCGGCCAATGCGCGGCCGGTTGCAAAACACTGGATTAGGCGGTAGAAAAAGAACAAGTTAGTTGCTGTTTTTTATAAGGTGGCGCTATGCGGTTCGTCAAGGCTGGAATATTGCTTGCTGTTTTTCTTTCCTGGAATGCGGCGTCATCGCGGGCATCCGATTGTGACAATCCCCGCAAGGATTTTGCCTTTCACGAAGAAGAAATACGGGGAAGAGGATACGAACTTGCGCCCCCTGTTATAGGTGATATTGAAATCTTCGTTGAGTTGATCGGCATTCCCAACACCGCCAAGATCAACGAGCTAAAGCTGCAAATCCGAAGAACCAAGACCCCTGGGTTCAACAACGCTCTCGCGTTCGAAGGCAGGGGCTGCCGGACCATCTTGTTCGATCCGTACTGGGCTTCAGGCGATACTCCCGGCTTCTACTTAATCCTATCGCACGAAGCCGGCCATCATTTCTGCGGACACACGGTCGCCCAGGTTCGCCGCGGCCGCATGGAACGGGAATTGGAAGCCGACGAATTCTCCGGCGCATCCATCCGCCGGTACGAGATCTATCATAACCGCAGCTTCTTCAAACAGGTCTATGCGGCCGCTCTTTCGAAGTATCCTGAAAAGGGCACGGTAACCCATCCCCCGCGCGCCTTGCGGCTCCAAGCCATCAAGCGGGGCTACGAGCATGGTTCGCATTGCGGCAACCTGGCGCCAGTGACAGGTCCGGGCTACAGCCCTCCCCAGCGCTCATGGGGAACGGCGAAGCCGTGCCGGCCCGTTCGAACCGGCCCAACCTCTTACACCTGTGCAGATTGATGCAACACATGAGGCCAGGAAATGGGAAAGCCCATACCCGCTTCCGCTCATTCCATCACGTTCCGCGCGGTTTGGCCCGCGCGGTGGGGGCAGCAGAGGCGGGGTCGTCCGGCCAGGGGTGCTTCGGATAGCGGCCCTTCATTTCGGCCTTGACCGCCGCCCACGATCCTTTCCAGAAGCCCGGCAGATCGCGCGTGACCTGGATCGGCCGGTGCGCGGGCGAGAGCAGGTACAGCGTTAGCGGCAGTTTGCCGCCCGCGATGGCGGGATGCTGTTTGAGGCCGAACAGCTCCTGCACGCGGATGTGGAGCGCGGGCGCGCCTTCGGACTCGTAGTCGATGGCGTGGCGGTTGCCCGTGGGCGCCTCGAAAAGCGGCGGAGCTTCTTCCTCCAGGCGCCGCTTGAGGTTCCAGGGCAGCAGCGCATCGAGCGCCGCGCCGAGGGTGTCCGCGCCGATTTCGGAGAGCTTCGTCTTGCCGGCGAGGTGTGGGGCAAGCCACCCGGCGGCCGTGCAGGCAAGCGCCTCGCCGCTGAGGTCCGGCCATTCGTCCTCTCCGGCCGCGTGCAGGAAGCCCACGCGGTGGCGGAGCTGGATTTGCGCCTTGGTCCAGGGCAGGCGGCTTAGCCCGAGTTTCGCGATGCCTTGCGCCAAGAGGCGCGCGGTTTCCTCGCTAGCCAGCACAGGCTGGGGCTCGTTCGTAAGCAGAATGGCGCCGAGGCGGCGGACACGGCGGGACCGGAGCGCGGCGGCGCTTGGGTCGAATTCGATCTCGTCCTGCTCGCGGATGCGATGGCCCGCCGCGGCGAGGATGTCCGCTTCGTCCGCCCTGGCCGCGAGCAGAATGCGCGCCGACGCCGCCGATCCCGACAGCTCGCCAGCGACAAGGAAAGGTGAGCGCGCCAAAGGATGCGCCAGATCGAGGGCGGCGCCACGGCCGTTGGCGAGGAGGAACTGGCCGGGAGCGCCGCGCGCCTTGCCGATGCGCTCCGGGAAAGCGAGCGCGAGGAGGCGGGCGAGCGGCATGGCCTCGCCAGGCTCGCGCCGGGCGGGTAAAGGCCCCCTCACCCCTGTCCCCTCTCCCGCAAGGGGAGAAGGGGACGCCTTCTCAATGGGCGCGCCCGTACTCCCTCTCCCCTTGCGGGAGAGGGCTGGGGTGAGGGGGGCTTCCGCTGTTCCGTCCCAAGGCTCCTGGCCCGCGCTTGCCATCCGCGCCCAGCCGGCGGCCAGCTTACGCATGTCGCCGGCCCGGCGCGAGCGGCCGTGGCGGAAGGCTTCGAGCCGGTGCGCGAGATCGGCATCGTTGCCGCCAAGCCCGCGCTCCACCATGACCGCGGCGATCTCCGCGGCATCTTCCGCGTGGGCAAGCCCGGCCGCGGCGATCACCATGCGCGCAAGCCGGGGCGGCAAAGGCAGCGACCGCAGCCGCTTTCCCATCGCCGTGATGCGGCCGCGTCCGTCGAGCGCCTCCAGCTCCGTCAGCTCCTCGCGCGCGGCGGCGATGGCGGCGGCCGGCGGCGGATCGAGCCAGGCAAGCGAGAGCGGGTCTGCCGCACCCCATTCCGCGCAATCGAGCAGCAGGCCGGAAAGATCGGCGGAGCGGATTTCAGGTTCGGCGTATGCGGGGAGGCTCTGCGTTTGCGGCTCGTCCCAGAGCCGGTAGCAGACGCCGGGCTCCGTGCGGCCCGCCCGGCCCCTGCGCTGATCCGCGGCGGCGCGGGACACGCGAACAGTCTCAAGCCGCGTCACGCCGGCGTCCGGCTCGTAACGCGGAACCCGCGCAAGGCCGCTGTCGATGACCACACGCACGCCCTCGATGGTGATCGACGTTTCGGCGATGGACGTCGCGAGCACCACCTTGCGCTGACCCTCGGGCGCCGGCTGAAGCGCCAAGTCCTGCGCCTTCAGGTCCATCGCGCCGTAAAGGGGGGCAAGCAGGATCGCCGGACCGGCGATGCGCTCCCTCAGCCGCTCCTCGGTGCGCCGGATCTCCGCCTGGCCCGGCAGGAACGCCAGGATTGAACCGGTTTCCGCCCGCAAGGCCCGCATCGCCGCGTCCGCCATGCGGTCTTCGATGCGCGCGTCTGGCTCGCGGCCGAGGTAGCGCGTCTCCACCGGAAACGCGCGGCCAACGCTTTCGATGACGGGCGCAGCCCCGAGGAGCTGTGCAACCCGCGCGCAATCCAGCGTCGCCGACATCGGCAGGATGCGCAGGTCTTCCCGCAAGCCGCGCTGGCAGTCGAGCGCCAGCGCCAGCCCCAGATCGGCGTCAAGCGAGCGCTCGTGGTACTCGTCGAACAGCACCGCGCCGATGCCGGAAAGCTCCGGATCGTCCAGGATCATGCGGGTGAAGACGCCCTCGGTGATGACCTCGATCCGGGTCTTGGGGCCGGATTTCGAGACCATCCGCGCGCGCAGGCCGATGCGCTCCCCAACTGCCTCCGAGAGGGTGTGCGCCATGCGCTCCGCGGCGGCGCGCGCGGCGATGCGGCGGGGTTCCAGCACGAGGATTTTGCGGGTGCCGAGCCAGGCCTCGTCCATCAGCGCGAGGGGAACGCGTGTCGTCTTGCCTGCGCCGGGCGGGGCGGCGAGGACGGCCGATGTGTGCGCAGCGAGGGTGGCGCGCAGTTCGGGGAGGACGGCGTCGATGGGAAGTGGCGTGGCAAACTTCATGGCGGCTGTATCCAGCGGCCACATCCGTATCGCAAGTGCAATCTGCACCGGCCTTCAGTTCGGTAGCCTGCCAACCGGCCGCAGTAAGCTATACGCGCGGTATTCCGCTCTTGGGGCTGTAACGGTGAACGTTAGACCCTGGCTTCACTGCTATCGCCCTCACGGCGTCGCTCATGTCATTTGGTTTTCGGCGGCGGTGGGGGTGTTTGCGGCTTTGGTTTTGGGGCATAATCCTCTTTACAGCAAGTGGTACCACAGCAATAGGTCCCTGCCGGGCAGAATTTCCCGCTTCCAGGCGGACATTGATCTGCAAAACATACGGAAACGGGCACGGCAGCTAGAAATGAAGCGCAAAGTATTGTGATGAAGATTCTCAACGTTCCGCCCTCGTTGCTATTTCTGCTTTTCTGACCCGCATTTTCATATGGTTAGCAGTTCGGCTGACACAGCTTCGGACCACCTTCGCCCAACTGGCCGCAGCAGCCGCTGCACGTGCAGTCGCTGTTGCTTGAGCAGGCGGTCGGCAACTGCACGCATACGAACTTCAGGTTTTTCTGAACAGAGCTACTATTTCCTTTGTTGCAGCACTTGAGGCATTCACCGGTTCCCCCAATGTCGTGCTTGCAACACCATTGGTTTGAGCCGCAAGTCACCGCTGCCGCCGAAACGGGGGCGATCAGTATCGCCAGAAACACGATCAGCCACTTCCTCATATGTCACCTCTGCCGGCCGAATATCACCCTATGGGCAGAGTGCTTGCTTGCTTTTGATCGGTCAATCTAAGGTTGCGTTTTGTCCCCTGCTAAAACAGTGGGAAGTCAGTCTCGCTTCACAGCGGGAAAAGGCACATCGGCGTGGATTATCAACCGGCATCTCACCGTGTCCCCGGCACTTGCGAGGAAATCAGGAGCTTATGACGCCACTCGGCGTACACCTTATCTTGCTGCGTCAAAGTTTTAACAAGCCGTTCGCTTCGCCTGCTGTAGGGTTATAGTAAACGCCGACATGGTAAACGCGCCGGCCCGCTGCGTTCCGCAGGCGATTTTCACGCGATTTTTCCGTGTTTTCGCGCGATTTTTGCGGTTCAAGAATCCCGTTAAATATATCCGCAGGCCGCGAATTAACCATCCGCGCCGCCCTCCAGGCACTCCCGGCACGCCAATTATCGCATATATCTCAACACCTTAGAGTACGCCGCCGCCATTAATCCTTCAGCAAGGTGCCCTTGCTAAAATGGTGCAAATTGAAATTCGGCCTTGGGCCGGCATTCCCGGAGCCCGCTTCCGGCGGCCTCCGGGAGTTTTTATACGTACGCCGGCGGCAAGCCCGTTATTGCCATCGGCGCCGGCATTGGCTAGAAATGCCATAAAAATTGAATCGAGAGGGTGTTTCATGACGCCGGCTAAAATTCTCGTCGCCCAAGGTGGCGGCCCAACCGCAGTTATCAACCAGTCGCTTGCTGGCGTTGTGCTGGAAGCCCGCAGGTTCGCACACATCACACACGTTTACGGCGCCCATCATGGCGTGCGCGGTATCATCAACGAAGACTTGATAGACCTGACGCAGGAGACGAGCCACAATCTTGAGATGGTCGCGGCCACGCCATCGTCCGCGCTGGGCTCGACCCGCGACAAGCCGGACGCCAAGTATTGCCAGGAGATCTTCGAAATACTGCGCGCGCACGGGATCGGAGGGTTTTTCTACATCGGCGGCAACGATTCCTCCGATACGGTGCGCATCGTCAGCGAGGAGGCGAAAAAGGCCGCCTATCCGCTGCGCGCCATCCACATCCCGAAGACCATCGACAACGACCTCGTCGGCAACGACCACACGCCGGGCTTCCCTTCGGCGGCGCGCTTCGTCGCGCAGGCATTCGCGGGCGCCAACCTCGACAACGCCGCGCTTCCGGGCGTGTATATCGGCGTGGTGATGGGCCGCCATGCCGGGTTCCTCACCGCCGCGTCGGCGGCCTGCAGGAAGCTTCCTGACGATGGCCCGCACCTGATCTACGTTCCGGAACGCACCTTCGAGGTCGAGAAGTTCCTTGCTGACGTGAAGGCAACCTATGACCGCACCGGCCGCTGCGTCATCGCGGTTTCCGAAGGCATTCACGACGCTTCCGGTACGCCCATCATCACCAAGCTTGCCAAGAATGTCGAGCATGACGCGCATGGCAACGTGCAGCTCTCCGGCACCGGGGCGCTCGCCGACCTCCTGTGCGAGGAGATCAAGGGCAAGCTCGGCATCAAGCGCGTCCGCGGCGACACGTTCGGCTATCTGCAACGCTCGTTCCTCGGCGTCGTCTCCGATGTCGACCAGAGCGAGGCGCGCGAGGTGGGTGAAAAGGCCGTGCAATACGCCATGTGGGGCGATAGCGACGGCTCCGTGGCCATCAAGCGCACCGGCAATTATGCGGTGAATTACGAGCTGGCGCCGCTCGAAACCGTCGCCGGCAAGACCCGCGTGATGGAGGATGAATTCCTGTCGTCCTGCGGCTCGAACGTCACCGATGCCTTCCAGGCCTATCTGCGGCCGCTGCTCGGATCGGGCCTTCCGGACGCTCACCGCCTGCGTCCCAACAGGGTCGCGAAGGTTTTGAAGAAAGGCTGACGGTGCGGAGGCGCCGGCTGTCTTTGGCCGGCGCGCCTGCCCTAGCTCTGGCCGGGATGAGGCTGGGGCAAGAAGGTGTGCCCCTCGGTGGCAAGGAACTTCCACATGGCGTCCGCGGCCGGCATGACGGCCTTTTCGCGCAGCCGCACGACATACCACTTGCGCATCACCGGGAGCCCTTCGACCTGGAGTTCTGTCAGCCGCCCGTCCGCCAGCTCCACGGCAACGGTGTGCGCCGAGATGAAGGCGATCCCGAGCCCCGCGATGACGGCCTGCTTGATGGTTTCGTTCGAGCCGATCTCCATGCCGATGTTCGCTGTAAAGCCCGCCTCCCGGAAC
This sequence comes from Rhodomicrobiaceae bacterium, assembly GCA_050298295.1. Taxonomy (GTDB): domain Bacteria; phylum Pseudomonadota; class Alphaproteobacteria; order Rhizobiales; family Rhodomicrobiaceae; genus Rhodomicrobium. The sequence continues at coordinate 56,983 of JBNKTW010000101.1, read as the reverse complement.
AGGCTTTCCATGAGTATACGGGTGCCCGAACCTTGCTCGCGGATGAAAAACGTCTCGTCCGCGAGACCCGCTATCGGAACTTCCTTGCCGGCCAGCGGGTGATCTCCGGCGGCGATGATGATGTGCGGATGGTCGCCAAGCGGGGTGCTTTCGAGATCGAGGTTCTCGGGCGGGCGCCCCATGACCGCCAAGTCCAGCTCCAAATCGCGCAGCGCAGCGATGGTCTCCTGCCGGTTATGCACCGAAAGTCTTAGGTCAACCCCCGGATGCTGCTGCCTGAACGCAGATAAGGCCTTGGGCGCAAAGTATTTTGCAGTGCTCACCACCCCCGCCGTCACGCGGCCGCCCTTGATGCCCTTGAGCTGCCCGATCTCCTGGTCGCATTCCGCGAGCAGCGCCTCGATCCGGTGCGCGGCCCTAAGCAGCACTTCGCCGGCGGCCGTGGCCGTGGTTCCTTCGCCCAGGCGCTCGATGAGCGGCAAGCCCGCCGTCTCCTCAAGCTGTTGCATTTGCACGGTAATCGCAGGCGGCGTAACATGGAGCTGCCGCGCCGCGCCCGCCATGGAGCCGGTCTTGGTCACAGCCGAAAGAATACGAAGCTGCCTAAGGGTGACGTTCCTCATGCGCGGATTATAGCCCGTTAGAAAAACTTAAGCAAAGGGAAACACATTTAAAATTTACTTTTCTGCCGGTCAATCCGATATTGCAACCAGCAGCCGGCTCAGCGCATACTCGCGCGCGATTTGTACCGGTGCACAGGGCCCGGTTAGGGAGGACAGGCGCATGGGCGGTCACACGAGGCTGCACAGCTATTTAGCGGACTGGGCGGGCAGCGAGCCCCTCAAAGCCGCCGTTGCCGGAACGATTGAAAGTCTGGCCGGAGCCGGGGTGGAAATTTCGAGGCTCATCGCCCAGGGGCCGCTGGCCGGCGACATGGCGGCGGAGCGCAACGGCGAAGCCCTCAGCATGGAATCCCAGAAGCAGCTCGACTTCGTCACGCACGAAATGGTGCTGAAGGCGCTCAAGAACTCGCCCGTCGCCTGGGTTGGCTCGGAGGAGGACAAGGACCCGCTGGCGATCAATGAGGGCGCACCGCTCGCAATCAACGTCGATCCCCTCGACGGCTCCTCCAACATCGACACCAACGTCTCCGTCGGCACGATCTTTTCGATCCTTCCCGCCGAAGGCCCCATGCCTTTGCTTCAGCCAGGCCGGAACCAGCTTGCGGCAGGCTTCATCATCTACGGTCCCCAGACCGCGCTTGTGCTGACGGTTGGCGAAGGTACGCATATCTTCTGGCTGCATCCGGGCGGAGAAGAATTCCTCCTTGTGAAGCGGAACGTGCAAGTCCCGCCGGTGACGCGCGAATACGCCATCAACAGCTCGAATTTCCGTTTCTGGGACGATGCCATCAAGGCTTACATGATCGACTGCACGCTCGGCGAGGACGGCCCCCGGCACGCCAATTTCAACACGCGCTGGATCGCCTCGCTCGTGGCCGAAGCCTTCCGGATTCTTACGCGCGGCGGCGTCTACCTCTATCCGGACGACGACCGCGAAGGCTACACCAAAGGGCACCTGCGGCTCCTGTATGAGGCGAATCCCATCGCCATGCTGACCGAGCAGGCGGGGGGCGCCTGCACCACGGGCGAGCAACGGATGCTGGACATCGAGCCCGCTTCGCTGCATCAGCGTGTTGCGCTCGTCTTCGGCTCGAAGAATGAGGTCGAGGAGATCGCTCACTATTACAAGTCACCGCATTCGCCAGGCAACCGCTCACCGCTTTTCGCGCAGCGCGGGTTATTCCGGGCAGTCAGGAGCTGACCGATGTCGAAGAAGCATCCAATCATTTCGGTGACGGGCTCATCCGGCGCCGGTACGACAACCGTCAAGCATACCTTCCAGCAGATTTTCCGGCGCGAAGGCATCAAGGCGGTGACCATAGAGGGCGACGCGTTCCACCGTTACGACCGCGCCGGGATGAAACAAGCCATTGCGGATGAAGAGGCCAAGGGAAACAACCACTTGAGCCACTTCAGCCCGGACGCGAACCTGCTCGATGAGCTGGAGAACACCTTCCGCAGCTACGGCGAGACCGGCACGGGCAAGACGCGCCATTACGTCCACGACCAGGAGGAGGCGGCGGCGCTCGGCTGCCCGGCGGGAACCTTCACCCCCTGGAAGGATCTGGAAGCCGGCTCAGACCTTCTGTTCTACGAAGGCCTGCACGGCGCGGTTGTCACCGGCAAGGTGAATGTAGCCCAGCATGCCGATCTCAAGATCGGCGTGGTTCCGGTCGTCAATCTCGAATGGATTCAGAAGATTCACCGGGACAGCGCCACGCGCGGCTACACGGCCGATGCCGTCACCCACACGATTCTCAGGCGTATGCCCGACTATGTGAGCTACATCTGCCCGCAGTTCACCGAAACGGACATAAACTTCCAGCGCGTTCCGATGGTGGATACGTCGAACCCGTTCATCGCGCGCTGGATCCCGAAGGCCGACGAATCAATGGTAGTCATCCGCTTCAAGGACCCGCACGGGATCGATTTCGGCTATTTGGTCAGTATGCTTCACGACAGCTTCATGAGCCGCGCAAACACCATCGTCATCCCTGGCGGGAAACTCGACCTGGCCATGCAGCTTATTCTCACGCCGTTGATTATCCGCATCATGGAAAATAGGCGCCGCGCGCAGTAACAAAGGGACAACGAATAATGACAAATCCTGGTACTGAAACAGGCCCGCACGGCGGGGCCAATCCTTCCATGCGGGATATGGCGAACGCGATCCGCGCGCTGTCCATGGACGCGGTGGAGAAGGCGAATTCCGGCCACCCTGGTATGCCGATGGGCATGGCGGACGTCGCGGCGGTGCTGTTCACCAAGTTCATGAAGTTCGACGCGGGCGCTCCCAACTGGCCGGACCGCGACCGCTTCGTGCTTTCGGCGGGCCACGGCTCGATGCTGCTCTATTCGGTGCTCTATCTGACTGGCTACCCGGATGTCAGCATCGAGGATCTGAAGCAGTTCCGCCAGCTCGGCAGCAAGACCGCGGGCCATCCCGAATACGATCATATGCCCGGTGTCGAAACCACGGCCGGCCCGCTGGGGCAGGGCATCACCACCGCTGTCGGCATGGCCATCGCCGAGCGCATGATGCAGGCCCGTTTCGGCGATAGCTTCGCGAACCACCATACCTACGTGATCGCGGGCGATGGCTGCCTGATGGAAGGCATCAGCCACGAAGCCATCGACATGGCGGGGCACTTGAAGCTCAACAGGCTGATCGTGCTTTGGGACGACAATTCCATCACCATCGACGGCTCCACGGGCCTGTCCACCTCGACCGATCAGTTGAAGCGCTTCGAGGCCGCTGGCTGGGCCGTTTGCCGCGTGGACGGCCACAACCCGGACGAGATCGAAGCGGCGATTGCCAAGGCGCAAACGTCGGACAAGCCTTCGCTGATCGCCTGCAAGACGATCATCGGCTTCGGCGCGCCTAACAAGCAGGGCAGCGAAAAGACGCACGGCGCGCCTCTCGGCAAGGAGGAGGTTGCGGCGGCGCGTGTACAGCTCGGCTGGCCCTATCCTCCGTTCGAGGTGCCGGAGGCCATCCTGTCGGCATGGCGCGAGGCAGGCGCCCGCGGACGCACGGCGCGCGGCGAATGGGAAGCGCGGCTTGAAAGCCGGGCGGAGCCGGAGCGCCGCGAGATCAACGAATTCCTTGAAGGCACCTTGCCCTCCGCCGTCGGCGAAAAGCTCGCCGCCTTCAAGGCGGAGATGGTGGCGCAGAAGCCCAAGATCGCGACCCGCAAATCGTCCGAGATGGTGCTACAGGTCATCAACGACGCCACCACGATGACCATCGGCGGCTCGGCGGACCTGACGCATTCGAACTACACCATCACCAAGGGCATGAAGTCCATCCGGGCCGGCGACTTCTCGGGCCGTTACATCCACTATGGCATCCGCGAGCACGCGATGGGCGCCATCATGAACGGCCTTGCGCTGCATGGCGGCTTCATCCCCTATGGCGGCACGTTCCTCGTGTTCTCGGACTATGCACGCGGCGCGATCCGGCTTTCCGCGCTGATGGGCCTGCGCGTGCTCTACGTGCTGACCCACGACTCCATCGGCGTCGGCGAGGACGGCCCCACGCACCAGCCGGTCGAGCATCTGGCGATGCTGCGCGCGACGCCGAACCTTTATGTGTTCCGGCCCGCCGATGCGGTTGAGACCGCGGAAGCTTACGAAGCCGCGCTTGCCGCCCGGCGCACGCCGTCGGCTTTGGCCCTGTCGCGGCAGAACCTGGCGGAGCTGCGGCTCGAAGTGTCCAGCGAGAACCTTACCGCGAAGGGCGCCTACGTCCTGCGCGAGGCGGAGGGTGCGCGCGACGTGACGCTACTTGCCACCGGCTCGGAAGTCGAGCTTGCGGTGAACGCCGCTGAAAAGCTGAAGGCGGAGGGCGTCAAGGCCGCTGTCGTCTCCATGCCCTGCTGGGAGCTGTTCGAGCAGCAGACGCCGGAATACCAGGCGCAGGTGCTCGGCAGCGCGCCCCGCATCGGCATCGAGGCAGCCACACGCTTCGGCTGGGACCGCTGGATTGCCGGCAATGGCGCGTTCATCGGCATGAACAGCTTCGGCGCTTCCGCCCCGGCGCCCAAGGTCTACGAGCACTTCGGCATTACCGTGGACGCTGTCGTCAACACCGCCAAGGCCCTACGGAAATAATGCGGGCATTTGAGCTGGTATCTTGCCGGCTTGCCCATAAATACGGGTTCAACCCCTCACCCTGTTCCTCTCCCCGTGGGAGAGGGTACGGTGTTGCGGCCGTTGTGCAGGCGTCCCCTCTCCCTGTGGGAGAGGGACAGGGTGAGGGGTAACGCCCTCGGAGATATCTCCCTTCCATCGAGCAGGTGAATCATGAGCCGGAATGTCCTTATTGCTCCCTCCATTCTCTCCGCCGATTTCGCCCGCTTCGGCGAGGAGGTTCGCGCCATCGACGAAGCGGGCTGCGACTGGGTGCATGTCGATGTGATGGACGGGCATTTCGTGCCGAACATCACCTTCGGCCCGCGCCTCGTCGAGTGCATCCGGCCCTGGACCAAGAAGGTGCTCGACGTGCACCTCATGATCGAGCCGGTCGATCTCTATCTCGAAGCCTTCGCCAAAGCCGGCTCCGATGTGATCACGATCCACGCCGAAGCCACAAAGCACCTCGACCGCACGCTGCAGGTGATCCGCGGGCTCGGCAAGAAGGCCGGCGTTTCGCTCAACCCAGCCACCCCGGAAGCCGCCATCGAGTACGTGCTGGACAAGATCGACCTCATCCTGGTGATGAGCGTGAACCCTGGTTTCGGCGGGCAGGCCTTCATCCCGAGCCAAGTCGATAAGGTGCGGCGCATTTCCGCGATGACTGCCGGGCGCGGCATCGACATCGAGGTCGACGGCGGTGTTACCCCCGAGACCGCGCCGGCGCTCGCCGCGGCTGGAGCCAATGTGCTGGTCGCGGGCTCCGCCGTGTTCAAGGGCGGCCCCAGCGCCTACGGGCCGAACATGCGCGCCATCCGCGAGTCCTGCCTCCTTTCCGCTTAGCACCTACGTCCGCGCGGCTCACACTCCACCCGTTACACTGCCTACCCAGGCGGCGCCCGGACGGCGTTTTTCTACACTGGGCCGCCATGCTTTTGTTGCACAATCGGAGCCGCCAGCCGGTCAAAATGGTGGAAAAAGCGCGGCGCCACTGTCCGCAACTTGACATAATGGATCGCAACCTTTAGTTGAGATATTGCTCTGGCTTTGCGGGGAGCTGGAGCACTTTCCCCAAGCTATCAACACTGCGGGAGGGGTTGTTGACTCAACCTCTAACGGAAATTAGTCTCGGTTGCGCCACACATATCGGCAACCCCCGGCAGCAACCCCGCGCAGCTGGGGGCTTTTTTCGTTCATGCGCGGCGCTGCGCGCTCAACCTGTACGTTAGCGCCAAGATCGCAACGCTAGATCAACGCGCCAGCAATCGCGCCGCTCGCCAAAGTTGCCAGGGTTCCCGAGATAATGGACCGGGGCGCAAGCTGGACGATTTCCGCCCTCCGTTCCGGCGCCATTGCCGTCATGCCTCCGATCATGATCCCGACGCTTCCGAAATTCGCAAAACCGCACAAGGCATAGGTCATGATGAATTTCGAACGCTGGCTCAGCGCGGAAGGCTCAAGCTTCGCGAATTCGAGATAGGCGGCGAACTCGTTGACGGTGGTCTTCGTCGCCATGAGCCGTGCCGCCGTATCGAGATCGCGCGCCTCCACGCCCGCGAGCCACAAAAGCGGCTTGAAGCCGGCGGCGAAGATCTGCTGGAGCGTGAACGGCCCAAACCCGCCATGGGGCACAACGCCCAGCGCCGCGTTACAGAGCTGGACCAGCGCCACGATGACGATCAGCATGGCGATGATGCTCGCCACCAGAAAAATGCCGTCATTAGCGCCGCGCGCGATCGCCTCCAGGAAGCTCGACGGCGGGTCGCTCTGCGCCAGTCCGGCTGGACCCTGGGCGCGGGCGTCGAAGGGCACCATGATCGCGGCGATCGCGAGCGCGCCTGGCGTCGAAATCACCGATGCGATGAGAATGTGCGCCAGGGCGTCCGGGATTACGGGGCCGAGCAGCGACGCATAAATCACCATGACGGTGCCCGCGATGCCGGCCATGCCGCAGCTCATGAGCGCGAACAGCTCGCCGCGCGGCATTTTGAGTAGATATGGCCGGATGAGCAGCGGCGCCTCGACCATGCCCACGAAGATATGCACGGCTGCGCCCAGGCCAAGCGGGCCGCCCACACCCAGCGTGCGCCGCAGCACGAAGGCGAAGCCCGCCACGATGCGCTGCAATATCCCCCAGTAGAGCAGAAGCGAGGCCAGCGCGCTGATCACCAGCACCAGCGGAAAGGCCTTGAATGCGAGGATAAAGGAGGCGGCTGGCTTGACCTCCGCGAAGGGCGGTGTGGCGCCTCCAAGGTAGCCGAATACAAGGGCGGTGCCGGCGTCGGTGGCCTTCTGCAAGGCACCCACTCCCTTGTCGAGCGTTAGGAAAACGGCGGTTGCCGGCGGGAATTTGATAAGCAGGACAGCTAGCGCGAGCTGGAGGGCCACGCCGCCCAGCACGACGCGGATGGGAATATGCCAGCGCTCCGCGCTCAGGCACCAGGCCAGCGCCAAAAACGCCGCCACGCCGAACAGCCCAAACATCGCTCCCTCCCCTTCCGTGAATTCCGCCAGAATGCTGGCAGACGCAGCCGCCGGCGAGTCACCCCAAATAGGCAGACGGGATTTCCTCACCCTGTCCCTACGGGAGAGAGGGCGCCTTTTCAACAAGCGCTGTTGCTGGGGACCGGTTTCATGATTGTGCGGGAAAGGGGGCCCATATGAGAGCCTGTTCCGCAATGAGAAATGGATTTCCGCACTCGCACATTGGCGCTTCTGTAACGCTTAGCAGCCATCCTGGCGCTCATTGTGGAGGGCACCGCGGAGTCTCCGCCATTCCCCACGGTTTCGATTTTGTCACACGCTCATAGCTGGGAATTGCGGCTTGGCGCGTCACCCTTTGTCCGGACTGGCCTACCGCCGGCCGTTGCGGCGGCGGTCCCGGCGCGAAAGCGGCGGCGCGTATCCGTGCGCCAAGCGGGGCTGGCTGAAGCGTTTGGCAAGGAGGGCCGCCACGAACCCGCCCGCCGCGGCCGCGGCGGCCACGGGCAATGGGCCGTAACTGTGAACCGCACTTTCGATCCCGCGCCCCACATCCTCGACCGTCGGACCACAGGCTTCCCCGGCCTCTCCGGGCTCGCGCGCCGCGGGCTTAGCGCTTTGAGGACTCTCCCTTGTAGTTCCATAAGCGATAAGCGCGATCAGCAAGGCCGCGAAGCAGAAGATCGCGGCCATGATCAGCGCAGCCAGCACTGGGGACTTGGTCCAGGCGCTTAGTGCCCAATAGGACGCCAAGGACGCGAAGCCAGCGGCCCACAACAGCGTCATCGCCGCTAGCCCCAGGATCAGATACCGGAGCGTCAGGGTTCTTGCGTAATCGCCCAAGCGCCGGCCCGTTTGTCCGGCGGCCATCAGCCTGAGTAGCACTCCCCACATGGGCGTTACCTCTTCAGCGGGTGAGGAGCGCCCCGATCAGGAAGCCCACGCCCGCTGCGATCAGCGTTGCCTGCACCGGCTTGCCGCGGATCTGCTTTTCGATGTCGCCCATGTTCTGGCGGACCGATTCCTTCATGTCCGCGAAGGAATCCTGCGCCTTCGAGCCAAGCTTCTCCGTCAGCTCTTTGACCTGGCGGCGCAGCTCTTCGATCTCGGCCTGTCTTGGGTCGTCAGCCATGGCGGTTTTCCTTTGCGCTTGCGAGCCGGACGGCCGGCGCGCCGCGCCCCCGGAGCCGGTCTTTGCACATAATTTGCGCCGCGCCTGGCCGCGTCAAGGCGTTTCGCCGCCAATGCTCAAAATCCACTTGATGCGGCTGAGATCCAACTTCCTTCGCCGGTAAGGCCGTAGCGCGGGCGGGCGGGCTCGAAGGCCTTGGCGGAACCTTCTGGAAAATCGGGTAAAATAATGGCTGGCCCTGGCAGGACCGGATGCGGCAGCGCCCCGGAAGGGCGCTGCCAGAACCTTGTGCTACTTCACCCGGGTGAAAGTGCCGGTGGCGCACACGCCGCTTGCGGTGCAGCCGTCCAGCGCCCAGGTGTCCTTGTCCTTGAGCTGGATCTTGGTCTTGTAGATGTCGCCCGAGGCCGGGTGCTTGATATCGCCCACGAAGTTGCCGTCCTTCGGCTCCAGCTTGGACTGAATCATCTCCATGCCGACGTTCTTGGGGCCGGCGGTTACGGTGCAAGATATACCATTGTCACCGCCTTCCTTGCACTCAACCGTGTAATCGGTCCACTTCCACGTGCCCACCATGTCAGCCGTGGCGGCGGCGCTGGCCGCTGTGGCAAAGCCGAGCACCCCGGCAAGAATCGCGCCCGCGCTTACGAATTTCAGCATATTGTGGCTCCTTGGTTTCCTTTTCCCCCGGGCTCCGCGCGGCCGTTGTTCCGGCCATCCAGCCCGTGCAAACATACGAATACCATCATATTCGAATATTCACGTGCGACAGCATAACAGCCGGAACTTGGCCGTCAAGACGTGTTCATTTTTAATCCAAAGGCAAATATCATAAGCTGTAACGCGGGGAATGGCGGCCGGGCGGTGAGGTGGGCAAGCCATGGAAAGCGGCTCCCGGCCAAGGGCCCGGGCATCGAAACAAAAAAGCGCGATTGCGTCCGCCGCACATCCATCGTATCGGTAAACGCGAAACGAACCACGCGCGGGCAATCATGAAGGAACTGCTGCTTAGCTATCTGCCGCTTATTCTGTTTATTGGCGTCTCAGCCGTGATCGGGCTGGCGCTTTTGATCGCGCCGTTCATCGTCGCGCCCGCCAGGCCGGACCCGGATAAGGTCGCGGCCTACGAGTGCGGATTTCCGGCGTTCGACGACGCCCGCATGAAATTTGACGTGCGCTTCTATCTCGTCTCCATCCTTTTCATCATCTTCGATCTGGAAGTCTCCTTCCTGTTCCCGTGGGCCGTGGCCTTCAAGGAAGCGGGCGCTTTCGGCTTCTGGGCGATGATGATCTTCCTGGCCGTGCTCACCGTCGGCTTCATCTACGAGTGGAAGAAGGGCGCGCTGGAGTGGGACTAGAAAGCGCTTTAGCGGCCTGCCGGGCGGGAAAGACCCACTGATATCGCCATAACCGCATTCCGGCCCGGCGCCATCGCGCCCCGGAGCCGCGACGTCCGGTTTTCCGTATCTTTGATGACGCTGTTTAACGCTGAAAGGCGAAATCTTTGGCACGCCTTCTCGCGGCGCAAGACTCGCACGTCACAAGTAGTTAATCAGTTTTGCTGTAGTATGCAGTTGTATCGCGGTCTCCTTTTCGATAGCTTCCGGCGCGATCTGGCTAGAGGGAACCAGTAATGCGCCTGACAGGTATAACTGTAATTTGCGTCTGCACCTACAGGCGCCCCCAAATGCTTGCAAAATGCCTGGAAAGCATTGAAACACAGGGCGTGCCTATCATTGTCGTGGATAACGACCCGGAACCGCACGAGCCGCCGCACATGCCCGCCAACGCGACTCTAATTCATGAAACGCGGCGCGGCATTTCACATGCCAGAAATGCCGGATTGGATGCGGCGCTGCGTATGGGTGCGGAGTGGCTGGCTTTCCTCGACGACGACGAGATCGCCCCCGCCAATTGGATCGAGGCGCTTCACGCCGCGGCGCAGGAGCACCAGGCGGACGCCATTAGCGCTCCGGCAATCAGGGTTCCAGACGGGCAGGCGCCAGCTTGGTCCTACAAGAAGCGCAGAAGCCGGGAACGGTTCCGCATAGCCGAGGGCGCGGAATTAAGGGTTGCACAAACCAACAATATCCTTTTTCGCTTGGCTCCGGTGCGCCGGCACGGCCTCCGGTTTGCTGAGGAGCTTGGCATAACCGGCGGTAGCGATTACGATTTCTTCTACCGCTTTACCGCAGCCGGCGCCCGTTTAATTCGAACCAACCGCCTGGACGCCCAGGTAATCGAGGCCGTGCCAGTGGAGCGCCTCTCATTTTACTGGCAAGTACGGCAGTCATACAATCAAGGCCATTGCGCCGTTCGTGATGCGCACCTGCTCGGCCAGGGGATCGCGGCCTGCAAGAGAAAGGCCGCGAAACGTTCAGCAACCGGCGTGATCCGGCTGCTGACCGCTCCATTCGCCATTCTGCTGGGCTACAACACATTCATGCGCACCACGCTATCCGGCGCGAAAAAACTTGCCGAAGCTGCGGGGATTTATCGCGCGCTTTCCGGCAAAACATTCGCTTATTACGCCGAAATAACCGGCGGCTGACCCGGCTCGCTTCCCTCCGGCGCCTGCCTGGCGATCGGCAATGGAGCCCGCATTTTCGATTCTCCGCAATTCGCGGCCCAAAAGGTGACCGTTGTTACCTCGCCCAGCCAGGAATTGTAGTACCTTGATAGCTTCCCATAGGAATTATCGAAGGCAACGCATTGTTTTCCCATCAAGACCGCTAAAATTAGTCCGTGAAGGCGATTAGTCACGACCGTTTTATAGGGCGAGAAAAGCGCCACGGCGTTTCGCACGAGACGCTGCGCCGCCCAAAGCCAAATCGCGCTCGCCGGCAAAATGTTGCCTAGATACTTTCTATTTACGCGATTCGTTTTTTTGCAGGTCCGGAAAACACGTCTTTCAAATCCCTTCAACAGAATATCCCAATCCACCGGCTGATGCCTCAAACGGGAGACATCTTCCGGCAGCGTACTCTCCGCTGCCTCTTTATCCTTACGCAGCAACAGCAAGCGCTCCCGCACGGGTTCCAAGACAACAGGCGCGACCGGCCACAGCGCATGAGCGGTATCGGGAGTCAGATACAGATTCTTCAGTCCAGCTTGCACAAGCAGCTCATGGGAAACGCTGTCTCTGACACAGACATGCAGATCGTCATGGGAGCGCAAAATCGCGCAAGCAGTATCCAGCGCCTCCCTATCGGCGTAATGAACCGATTGCGGGAATATCACGATGCGCTTATCCGGATAACGTAGTATAATGTTCTCCCGGAACTTCTGGTGCGCTGGCCACAGGTCTCCGAAATTGCCTCCACCGTGCAAACAAATAGTCTCACAACCGCGTATGACGGCATGTCCCCGCAATCCGGGATTGCCACCAAATTCTCCACGCACTCTGATCTTGTTGCGCTTCAACAGCGCTCTTGCGCCCAGCCAAATCAGGAGATCTCCAACATTTCCATGAACGGGATAATCCAGATACGCCACGTCCCCATGCAGAAGCGATGCGCACGCATCAAGGCGTTCCGACAATCCATTCAGAACGGCTGCATCGTTATTACGCATGGATGGCCCCGTTTACTGGCCGCACTGGCGCCCTGCCGATGAAATATGCCCGGCTGCTCCACCTTCCTGGCGCCGCTTGACTGCAAATTTATTAGCGCCCATGACGCCACTTCCCGATCTAGCGGGCCTATTGAATAAGTTACAAGGGATGCGAAACGAAAAATGAGGGATCGAGCGTGATTCCAGGCCGTTGCTAGCGTAGGGGGCACGCCCTTGACTACAGTGTAGGTAAACAATTTGCTGCGGGCAACCTGAAACATAGGCAACAGTTCTGATCGGGGACATAGGCGGCACGATTCCCATTTTGTTTAGCTCCGTATATTGCGGAGGGCACGCCGGGACACACCGGTGTTGTCCGCATGATCGCCGGTGCAAACCCTGCCTGGCCTGCGAAGCCGGTTGCCGCAAGGCCGGAGACGATGGTGCCGCCGTTCGCCGCGCTCTTCGCCCAGCGCCGGCCCATATTGTACAGCCGGTCAAAAAGCGCTTGGCGTTTGCGCCTATACCAACTTATATGACTGCCGTTGGAAAGCGCCGATGGAATTCCCATGGAAATGATGAAACTTGGATTTCCCAGCCCCTATTACGACATACCGGACCGCGCGGGCGGGGCAGCCGCCGTGGATTTCACTGGCCTCAGCGACCAGCTCGCGGACAAGGGTTTTCTCGTCACCAGCACCGATGAGCTGATCAACTGGGCGCGCACCGGCTCGCTGATGTGGATGACCTTCGGGCTGGCCTGCTGCGCGGTCGAGATGATGCAAGCCTCGATGCCGCGCTACGACGTGGAGCGCTTCGGATTCGCGCCGCGCGGTTCGCCCCGCCAATCGGACGTGATGATCGTGGCGGGCACGCTGTGCAACAAGATGGCCCCCGCGCTGCGCAAGGTCTACGACCAGATGCCCGAGCCTCGCTATGTGATCTCCATGGGCAGTTGCGCCAATGGCGGCGGCTATTACCACTATTCCTACTCGGTGGTGCGCGGCTGCGACCGCATCGTGCCCGTGGACATTTACGTGCCAGGCTGCCCGCCAAGCGCAGAAGCGCTTGTCTATGGCGTCATGCTCCTGCAAAAGAAGATCCGGCGCACCGGCACGATAACCCGCTAGCACCCTGGGGGAAACGCGATGACTGATACGGCGAAGCTAGCCGCACTTGCCGAAGCGGCCAAGGTTGCTCTGCCCGATGCGGTGCTCGATGCGAAGCTTAGCGTTGGCGAACTGACGCTCGTGGTGGCGCGGCCGAGGCTCTTAGGCGTGCTGATCTGGCTGCGCGACGATCCGGACTGGATGTTCAAGACGCTCATCGACATCTGCGGCGCGGACTATCCCGAGCGGCCCGAGCGATTCGAGGCGGTCTATCACCTGCTCAGCATCCACAAGAATATACGGGTGCGCGTCAAGACCTCCACCGATGCCGAGACCTCCGTGCCGAGCGCCGTGGGCGTCTTCCCGGCCGCCAACTGGTTCGAGCGCGAGGCCTTCGACCTTTACGGCATCCTGTTCGAAGGCCATCCGGATTTGCGGCGCATCCTCACTGACTATGGTTTTACCGGCCATCCGCTGCGCAAGGATTTCCCGCTGACCGGCTTCGTCGAGCTGCGCTACGACGAGGAGCAGAAGCGCGTGGTCTACGAGCCCGTGAAGCTGCCGCAGGAGTTCAGAAGCTTCGACTACCTGTCCCCATGGGAAGGCGCCAAGTACCCGCTTCCGGGCGACGAGAAAGCGCAAAGCCCGCAAAAAGGTTGAGATCATGCAGGATACGGCGTCGCTGGAGCGGCAAGACAAGGTTCATGGCGGTATGGAGCCGGGGGCGACGGCGCATGAGGTGGAGCGGCCGCCGAAGAACCGGAACTTCACCATCAATTTCGGGCCGCAACATCCGGCCGCGCACGGCGTGCTGCGCATGATCCTGGAGCTGGACGGCGAGCTTGTCGAGCGCGTCGATCCGCATGTCGGGCTTCTGCACCGGGGCACCGAGAAGCTCATCGAGCACAAGACCTACCTCCAGGCCATCCCCTATTTCGACCGGCTCGACTATGTCGCGCCGATGAACCAGGAGCACGCCTTCTGCCTCGCCATCGAGCGGCTGCTCGGCGTGACCGTGCCAATCCGCGGCCAGCTCATCCGCGTGCTTTACTGCGAGATTGGCCGCATCCTGAGCCACCTGCTCAACGTCACCACCTTCGCGCTCGACGTTGGCGCGCTCACCCCGCCGCTTTGGGGCTTCGAGGAGCGCGAAAAGCTGATGGTGTTCTACGAGCGCGCTTGCGGCGCCCGCCTGCACGCCAACTATTTCCGGCCCGGCGGCGTGCACCAGGATCTGCCGCAGGATCTGATCAACGACATTCTGGCCTGGTGCGATCCTTTCCTTAAAGCGCTGCACGAGCTGGAAGTTCTCCTCACCGAGAACCGCATTTTCAAGCAGCGCAACGTCAATATCGGCGTGGTGTCGCTTGAGGACGCGATGGCGCACGGCTTCACCGGCGTCATGATTCGCGGCTGCGGCGCGCCCTGGGATTTGCGCAAGAGCCAGCCTTACGAGTGCTATGCCGATCTCGAATTCGATATTCCCATCGGCAAGAACGGCGACAATTGGGACCGCTATCTGATCCGCATGGAGGAGATGCGCCAGTCCGTGCGCATCATGAAGCAGTGCATCGAGCGGCTGAACTCGCCGGCGGGCCAGGGGGCGGTGCTCGCCACGGACCACAAGGTGACGCCGCCGCGCCGCGCTGGGATGAAGACCTCGATGGAGGCGCTGATCCATCACTTCAAGCTCTATACCGAGGGCGTGCGCGTGCCCGAGGGCGAGGTCTACGCCGCGGTGGAAGCACCCAAGGGCGAATTCGGCGTCTATCTCGTGTCGGATGGCGGCAACAAGCCCTACCGCGTCAAGATCCGCGCGCCTGGATTCCCGCACCTCGCGGCCATGGATTTCCTGTGCAGGGGGCACATGCTCGCCGACGTGTCCGCCGTGCTGGGCAGTCTCGACATCGTGTTTGGCGAGATCGACCGCTAAAACGGGCGGGACCGGGACATGGAGGATCGTGACAGCGCGGCGCCAGCGCCCGTCGTTTTCCCGCTCCCCGCCGGCGAGTGGTATGCGCCGAACACGCCCGGACATAAAGTCCCGTCGCACGGCACCGATCAACTCGGCCAGCGCTATGCCTACGACTTCGTGCACGCCGCCGACTGGGATCTGGGCAACAGCTTCTGGGGCGGCATCCGCTATTTTCTCGGCGGCGGCATCCATCTGAAGCACAGCCGCGGCATGAACACGCCGGTTCTGGCCCCCATCGGCGGCAAGGTGATCGCCGCGAAGGACGGCTGGCCCGAGCGCAAACGCGCCACGCCCCTCGATATTCTCGCCGCGCTCACCGCCGGAGTGCGCCTGAGCGAGCCCAGGCTGCGCGCGGATTACCGCCTCGTGGCCGGCAACTACATCATCATCGAGGGGCGGGAGGGCTTCGCGTTCCTTGCCCACGCGACCACCGGTTCGATTCTCGCCGCCGAGGGCCAGCAGGTCCGCGCCGGCGAGCCCGTCGCCAGGGTTGGCGACACCGGCAACTCCACCGCGCCGCATCTGCATTATCACCTGATGGACGGCCCGGACCTGTGGACGGCCAACGGGCTGCCAAGCTGCTTCGCCGCCTACGAACGGCTCGCGGACGGCGAATGGCGGCGGGTGGAGAACGGCATCCCCGGCAGGGCGGATCGCTTGCGAAGCTGCTAGCGCCGGACTGGCGGCCGGCGCTGCCAGCCTGCCCGGGCCACATCAAAAATCGGAGACGATGCCCTTCTTCTCCCAGTCGCCGTAACGCGTCGGCTCGGGGCCCTTGCGCCCGCCAACCTCCTCCGGCAGCGCCGGCTTCTCCTCCGCCCGCCGGCGCGCCTCAGCCTCGGCCAGAGCCCGCGCCGCCGCCTCTTTCCGCCGCCGCTCGATCTCCGCTTCGCTCAAGTCCGCCATTGCGAATCCTGTTGCCGGCCGCCCGGTTGCATGCTTTCTAGGCGCGTCAAATTAACTCTCCTTACCGCTCTGGCCGGATTTTTGGGGTGCCGGGAGAGCGCCGTTCGATTTTGAAGTAATATAGCAGATATGTCTTGAGCAAGCGTTAAGTGTGGCGGCCTTCTATGTCATTGATATTTAATGTGTATCTTCATGGCAGCGGACGTGTGGGCCGGAAAGCGCGGAATAGCTATGGTTAATAGCAAATATCGGATTATATTTAACGGGTTTTTTCAAACGCAAAAAACGCGCGAAAACAGTATAAATTCGCGTAAATTCGCATAAAAACACGTCTCGCGATTCCGCGTTTACCATACCAGCATTAACTATGATGCGTGAGTCAACCAGGCGCACCTTCGCCGGCAGCCTTACTTATGCACTCCGCATCCTTGCCGTATGTGGCGCGCGGGACTCACGCACCCTCGCCGCCGCCATGCATAGTGCGTTGAACAGCCCTGCTTGATAAGGCCGCACACGAACATAACATCCTCCTCGGGCATTTGCGGGTACATCGGAAGAGTCAAAGCCGTTCTGCCAAGCTCTTCCGCAACCGGCAGGCGGAGTCCTTGGTTTTTGTCCGCGTAGTATTGCTTTTCGTGCAGGGGCTCGAAGTAGCATCGAACCATGACGTCCGCGTCAATGAGCGTATTCCTGACGCGCTCCCTAAGTCCGGCCGACCTAAATCTAACCGTATATATTTGATAGCAATGAGTGAACCCATCGGAAGGGTAGGGGAGTGCAAGGTAATCGCCGGCCCCGGCCAGATGTTTGTGATAGACGGAGGCCACATGACGGCGGCGTGCTAAGTTGTCATCTATATGGGCCAGTTGAGAGCCGAGGAATGCCGCGGAGGCCGACGGCATACGGAAGTTATACCCTGGAAACAGGTACTCGCTATCGGCAAGGGTGTCGAAGTGGCTTTTGCCAAGTGCATCCGCGCGGCCATGGGATCTCAATAGTCTTGCGCGCCTGGCTATTCCGGCGTTATTCGTAACAATAGCGCCTCCTTCGCCGAGCGCGGTAATTATTTTATTCTGGCAGAAACTGAAAATTGCGGCGTCGCTATATGAGCCAACATGCCTGCCATCCACGGTCGCGCCAAAGGTTGGTGCGGAATCCTCCAAGAACAGGATACCGCGCTCCCTTACTACTTTTGCTATATGTAGCGCGTCCCTCGAAATGGAACCGCCATAGTTAACGTTGATGATCGCTTTGGTATTGTGATTAACTCGCGGCAGCACGTCTTCAATGCTTAGGCCGTAGGTGTCCTTCTCGCTGTCGGCGAATACGGCTCTACCACCGGCAAGTTCAACCGTATTGGCGGTTGCGCTGAACGTGAAGCTGGGAACGATGACCTCTGTACCTGTTATGCCGATGGCCTTCAATAAAGTAAACAATGCTGACGTGCCCGAGTTAAATAGGACGCAGTGGCCGATGCCAAGATATTGGCAGATTTCGGACTCCGTCTTTTCGATCTCGGGGCCCTCGGCCCAATACATGCCTCTCTCGATTACGCCGAGGAGTGCCTGAACGTCTTCTTCGCGATAGTACGACTTGAAGATGGGTATTCGCATCTCTAGTCTCCGTCTCAGCTAGAAGTTCTGAGCGAAGCCTCCGGGATTACTCCCAGCGGTGGCTGAGCAGCCAGCGGCAGGGCGCGCCGCAAAGGCTTAAATACGACAGCGACACGCGGACCTTCTGCAGCAAAGGAAATGGCATGGATGCCGGGGCCGTGAACTGGATTTTGGCAAGCTGGTTGCGGTCGGCGGGACGGAACGCATTTTGGAATTCTCTCGGCAGCGAGTTGGTTACCGGCAGGATTTCCTTGATGACGCCGGGCACGCTGTGCTGTCCATCCCACACCCTCACACTCATACCAGCATGGACGGAGAACAGATACCGGCGCGGCAAGAAGAGCAGCACGTAAGGCTTGCCGAAATAGATCGTCATGAGCGGGTCACCAGCCCGGTAAACGTCACCCTGCGAAGGAACGGTTGGACCGATGGTGCCGCTGACGGCAGCGCGTCTCAGGCCGCCGGAGTAAACCGTCTGCAAGTCGTGAAATGCCGTATCAGCCTCGGCGAGAGCAGCATGAAAGGCTTTCATCTGCTCCCTCAATACGCTGTTTTCGGCCGTCAATGTCGCGCGCTCGCGCCGCGCTTCGAACTGGAGCCGCTGGGCCTGCTCGTACTGCACGCTTGGGATCAATTTCTGCCTGGCGACTTTATTGAAATCCACAACGGTCGCCGTGGCTTTGGAATCGTGCTGTTCAGCCAGAGGCAAAAGGTTTTTCAGGGCCTCGGCGCGGATTTGGTAGCTGGATTCCTGCGCTATCAATGTGGCGCGCCTCGACGACAGGTCCGCCAGATGCCCGAGGAGTTCCACGGACAGCAGCTTGAGCAACGGCTGTCCCTTTTCGACGACCTGACCTTCGCTGACATAAACGCTGTCGACCTGCACGATATAGGGAGCGGCCACTGTGTTCTGGTCGCGCATGACCATGCCGTCGGATCTGAATACGAAATAGTCGCCCCAAAAGTAGTTCAGAACGAAAATCAGGAACGACAGAAGGAAGGCGATGTAGATAACACGCCCAAGCGTCTGCGAGGTAGGGCGGCGTTCCGTTTCGAGGGTGTCGGGGCGCTCGCGTTTTTTGAGGAACTTCATAGGTACGGCCTCGCTGAATGGACTTTCCTGGGGGAGACTCTATCCGCATAGGAGGCATGGAATACCCATTCCCGGATGTAGGCGACGGATCTGACCGAACGCATGAATGGCTGAAAGAAGAAACTATAGGCGGGCATATATGGAAGCAGGGAGGAAACACGTACTTCCGGCGTTACTATTGCTGACGCCAAAAACGCGCAACTCTCCAGCATCATAATCCATAGCTGTATCCCGACGAGTACGACGAGAGCGAAATCGCCATAATAAGAAAATACATAAGCTATATAGAACCAATATCCGATCCCGCCGATTATCGAGAATAAGACAAAATCGAGTGTGTGTAACAGCTCAACGAAGTTAAAACGCGGGCTGAATGGATCTAGCACATAGCCGTGTTTCCGGTTGCGATAGTTTAAGGTGTACTGGTCCCAACTGAAGCGCTGACGGACAAAAGCCGGTATCAGCTTTGGAACGTCGGTGTAGATAATTGCGTCAGCGGCAAAGCGAATTTTAATATTGGCTTCGCGTATTCTGTAAGTGATCTCCAAGTCTTCCGATCCGCCCGCATCGTATCCCCCCAGGCGATCCATGGTTTCGCGCCGGAACGCGCCGAACGCGCCGGAGATGCAGGTTATCCCCTCGATCATGTCGGCCAGCCGCTTGCCGAGCGAGATGCAGATCATGTACTCGATAGCCTGGCAAGTCGCGATAAGGCTCGCCTGCGCATTGCGCACCAGGATGTTGCCGACCACCGCCCCGACTTCCGGGTCCGCGAACGGCGCGACGATGTTTTTCAGCGCATGGCGGTCGAGCGTGCAGTCGCAGTCGACAATGACGATTATGTTTCCTTTCGCGCGCCCGACCCCAAGATTCAGGGCGGCGGCCTTTCCCCCGCGCAGTTGCGTGCAGTGAGCCTCCTGGATGAGGTTGCGGCCCTGCAGATCCCGCAGTATTTCCGGCGTGCGGTCCGTGGACCCGTCGCTGATCACAATGATCTCGTCGGGCTGCCGGCTTTGCTCCCACAGGGACAGAACGCAGCGCTCGACCCCCTTTTCTTCGTTATGCCCGGGAATGACAACGGTTACGAAGTCGTTGCCGGCGGCCGGCAGGGGTTTCTTCTCTTTGAATAAGTTGAGGATTACGATAGCAAGAAAGCCCAGGTAGTAGCGGGGAATGTCATACACGACCACGAGTATGAACAGGCCGAAGAGGTTCCTCCAGGTGGCAGCCGCCAGAAAATTGAGGCCGTCCGGAACGAGCTGCCACATTACAGGAAATCCTGGGGGCCGAACGCCTGAAGTTTGGCGCCGAGGTCGAAGCGCAACGCTCGCTGGCCTGCCTCTTTGAGGTCTTTGAATTCATCGCGTACTTCGGCGGGGTCCCTGCCCTTCAGAAGCGCGAAATCGTAGGTTAAGCCCTTGATGACAGTGCCAGACCCGCCAAGTTTGGCGCGAAGGTTTTCGAGAAAGAGGTCGCGGGCGAGAGCAAATTGGCGTGCGCCCTGAGTGGATGTGATTTCGCGCTCGTTGGGATAGAATATGTTGAGGAGCGTGAAGGGGTTCTTGCGTTCGTTGTAGTCTTTCGCGGCGGCGTTCAGGGCGACGGTAAGCTCAACCGGGAACTCGGAAAAGCGCATGGCCTGGCGCGTCTGGCCGAGGAAGGACCGGCCGTATTCCGCAAAGCCGGTGCCCTGCAAGGTCAGCTCGTATGAGTAGACGTCGCGCGTCGAGGTGGTTCCAGAATCGGCATGAGCGCAGCAATCGAGGCACACGAACCCCACACTTGGGTCCGATGCCGCATGGCCGCACGCATTGCACACGAGCATCGTGCCGGGCCGGTCGTACTCGACGCTGAAATGCCTAAGCTCCTGTTTGCATTTGGGGCAAACGAGGTCGCCTCCGCGCCGGAATTGGGATTCGGGCCCCTGATAGGCGCATTTGAAATGATGAAGATAGGGCTCTTCGCGGACATCCGGCGAGCGGCACTTCGAGCATTCCTCCCGCACATGCAGGCGCACCGAATCGCAACGCGGACAAACATTGAAGCGGTCGAAGAGCTTGCGTTCGAGCAAGTCCTGCTCGTACAACGTGTTCGCTTCGCGCGCGATCAGGGCTGCGTTTAAGGTGATGTTGTATTGTATAAGGTCCTTCGAGGATGGGTCGTAGGCGGGAATGATGGGCTTGTTCATTATATAGGCCCGGCCGATCAGCTTCTCGCCCGGATCCTCGCTGAAGAGGATATCGCGGCTCAGGCGGGCGCGCCTGTCTCTCATATCGTCGAAGAGCTGGCCGATCTTGCCGGTGTCTCCCAACCTTAGCGCGGAGACATCGAGATCGGCGGCCCCGCCCAGTTTGCCCGTAAGGTCGATCACCGGCAGCGCGAAGAGAGCCTTGTGCTGCCAGATAATGCCGAGAGCGTCTATCGAAGCCGGCTGGGTGATCAATATCGCGTCGAATGCCGGGTCGCCCGAAATGGCGTCCCGTGCCCGCTTAGAGGGCCGGTCGCCACCTAAGTCGCTTGGCCATGTGAGGTACTGGTAGCCTTTGCCCTCGAAAAACGATAGCTGAACCGGCGCCGTGCGGGCAGCCGGAACGCCGGGCAGGGTGGACCTGACCGGCCTGCGCTCCGCGAGGGCTTCGGAAACCTCAGTACGGGCGCGTTTTTTCAAAGGCTGCTCGACCAGGTTGCCAAGCTTGAAAATGTCGAGCGGCTTGGGGATGATCTGGTCGAAATTCTCCAGCCCCTGAGAGGCGAGAACCGCTTCGGCATCCGCAGTAATGGCCACCAGCATCGGCCGGTTTTCGCTATCGGCATCGGCTTCGGCCATTATAGCGGCCGCGATTTCCGCGCCGCTCATGCCAGGCAGATGATAATCCAGCAGAGCGATGTCGTAACGGTTTTTGCGCAGGGCCTCCACGGCTTCCTGCCCATCGGTGAAGCAATCGACCTGATGGCCCCGCCGGCCGAGCACCAGTTTCAGCACGTCCTGGATGACGGGGCTGTTTTCGGCCACCAGCACCCGGTAGCTGCCGGCGGCCAGCGGTTTGGCCTCAACTGTCTTGGTGCCTGCTAGAAGCATGATCTACCCAAAAACTGTAAGCGTCGTCCGTTTAGAGGATGAGCCGGAACCTCCTTTCTATCTTGTGAACGTTATCTTCCATCTCTGTAACAGCGGCCTGAATATGAGCGGAATTCTTGCCGGTCTTCGTTGCCAGCCGGTAAGCGCGAACCTTGCAATCGAGCGGATGATCATGCCGCCGCCGGCGCGGACGGTGTTTGCGGGGGCGTTGCGGAAACGCGGCTTGCCGTGCCCAGAAGCGAAGAGTTCGAACAGTTTCCGGCTTAACGGCGGACCGGAATTCGAACCGGATGCGCGCCGCCGCCCTGAGCCGGCGTTCGAAGGCAAAGCCGCCCAAGCTCCGCCGGCCGGGAATCGCCGCCAGTAATTGCGGCAGGCACAACTCCGCCAACCCGGAAAACCGCTATGTGGTATTAATTTTCTCCGGCTGTTGTGATCGGGGAGCTTCCAGCAATTTTTACAGTTTAAGCCGAGTATGGACAACTCAAATAGGCCGCGCACCTTTAGGCCGGGGCCGGCCGCCAGGCGCCTGTACCGGCAAGCAGGAGCGAGTTTTGAGCAATAACATCGAAGGAAAAGTGGTTGTTATCACCGGCGCCAGCAGCGGGCTTGGCGAAGCCACCGCCCGGCATCTCTGCGTGGAAGGCGCCAGCGTGGTGCTGGGAGCCCGGCGCACCTACCGCATCGAGACTGTGGCGGAGGATCTGAGAAAAAACGGCGGCAAGGCGCTTGCGGTCACCACCGATGTCACCGACAGCGGCCAAGTCCAGAGACTAGCCGATTCCGCCATACAGAACTTCGGGCGCGTCGACGTGATGATAAACTCGGCGGGGGTGATGCTCTATTCGCTGCTGGAGCGCCTCAGGCTGGATGAATGGGAGCGGATGATCGATGTGAACATCAAGGGCGTGCTGTATGGCATTGCCGCGGTGCTGCCGTACATGAAAGAGCAGAGGTCCGGGCACATCATCAATGTTTCCTCCGTTGCCGGCCACAAGGTGCCTTGGGCCGGCGCCGTCTATTCGGCGACCAAACATGCCGTATGCGCGCTGTCCGAGGGACTGCGTCAGCAGGTGAAGGCCTACAACATCCGCACGACGGTTGTCTCGCCAGGCGCACTGGCCACGGAACTGCCAAGCTACATCACCGACCCGGAAGCGGCTGGCATGATCAACAAGTACTATTCGGACTTTGCCGTTCCGCCCGATGCCTTTGCGCGCGCCGTGGCTTTCGCCATCAAGGAGCCGGAGGACGTGGACATCAACGAGATCCTGTTCCGGCCCACGCGCCAGGAGCTGTAGCCGGGGCGTGCTGGCGTTCCGCCGGGTGATGCGAAGGGGACAGCGTAGAGGCGAATCCGCGGGATGGTTCCCCGGGCTGGGGTACTATTACACGGCCCTCGCTCGAAGGCGGGGTGATCATGAGCCGATGGTAAGCCAGCTATCACCCACCGGTTCACCCTCTTGGGTTTCGATACATTGCCGGGTCATCCCGCCGGTAATCGTGCCAAAGGTGGGCAGACAGCCCCTTTGCCCGGAAGTGCCGTCCCCAGAACTGCCAAATCAAAGCACATCCGCGCTCCAGCCTGGTAACACAGCGTGGCGTCATGCTATAGCTTCTCTTCGCCAAAAGGCGAGGGACTCCAACCATCCCTGCATGGGGCATTAAGTGCTATGGCACGTCGGCACGATGCAGCTTAAAGGAGAAGCGAAGCGGATCACGATGGAAACACTCCACTATATTGCCAATAATTTCGGCGTGATCCTCGACCGTACCGGCGAACATTTGTCTATCGTCGGTGTCGCGGTCGGCCTGGCCATTTTGACCGGCGTTCCTATCGGTATTGTGATCACGCGTCACCCCCGAACCGCACGCGCCGTCCTGTCGGTCGCCTCGGTGGTCATTACCATTCCGTCAATCGCGCTGTTTGGCCTTATGATCCCGGTATTGTCGGTGATTGGTCAAGGCATCGGCTATTTGCCCGCCGTGATCGCCGTGCTGCTTTACGCACAACTGCCGATCATCCGTAATACCTACACCGCCATCAACAATGTCGATCCGGCGTTGCGCGAGGCCGCGCGCGGAATGGGGCTGACGCATTTCCAGCGCCTGTGGGAGGTGGAATTGCCGCTTGCGCTGCCGGTCATCACGGCAGGAGTGCGGGTGGCGGTCGTCATGAATATCGCGGTCACCGCCATTGCCGCTTACATAGGCGCGGGTGGCTTGGGCGTTTTCATAGCGCGCGGCATCAGCCAGACCGATCCGCGCCAGCTTATCACAGGGGCGTTAGCGGTTAGCATTCTCGCGGTCGCGGCCGACTTCGCTTTGCAGGGACTGCAGCGGGCGCTGACGCCGCCCGGATTGAGGGGGCAATAGCCATGACAAGCGGAATGATCCAGCTCAAACACGTCAGTAAGGTGTTCCCAGGCAGCACGGCGCCCGCCGTGGACCGGGTTTCGCTGGAAGTGCCGGAAGGCGAAATCTGTGTGCTGCTCGGACCTTCGGGCTGCGGAAAGACCACCACGCTCAAGATGGTCAACCGCCTCATCGAGCCGACTTCGGGCGAGATCTATATCAATGGCGTGAACGCCATGGAACAGGACCCGGTCCAGCTGCGCCGCTCCCTCGGCTATGTCATCCAGCAGATTGGCCTGTTTCCCAACAAGACCATCGAAGACAACATTTGCATCGTGCCCGACATACTCGGCTGGGAACGCGCCAAATCGCGCAAACGCGCGGCGGAGCTTCTGGAAATGGCGGCGCTCGACCCATCGCTGTATCTCAAACGTTATCCCAAGGAGATGTCGGGCGGGCAGCAACAGCGCATCGGCGTGCTGCGGGCGCTTGCCGCCGATCCGCCGGTGCTGCTGATGGACGAGCCGTTCGGCGCAATCGACCCCATCAACCGCGAGATTATCCAGGACGAGTTCATGAAGATGCAGGCGACGCTGAAAAAGACGGTCATGCTCGTCAGCCACGATATCGACGAAGCCGTGAAGATGGCGGACCGGATAGCTCTGTTCCGCGAGGGAAGCCTCGTGCAGCTCGATACGCCTGACAACATCCTCGCGCATCCGGCCAACACGTTCGTGGCGGATTTTCTGGGCGGCGACCGCACGTTGAAGCGCCTGCAATTGCTTAAAGTGAAGGACGCGATGTTGCGTAACCCGCCCAAGGTAACGGCGAATGACACTTTGAAGCGCGCGGCCCAGCTCATGGAAGAGCACGGCCACAGCTCAATCGTGATGGTGGGGCCGCGCGGGCGGCCGCTCGGCTGGGTTGGCATCAAGACGGCGCAAGGCGCGCAGGGAAGCGTGGGCGATAACGCCGAAAGCCTGCCGTCCACCGCCAAGCTTTCGGAAAATCTGCGCACGGCCGTTTCCACCATGTTCCGTCACGATGTCTCGTGGCTCGCTTGCGTGGACGATGACGGGCTGTTCAAGGGCCTGGTGACGCTGCGCCACATCACCCATCTTCTGGCGGGGGCATATCGCGATGATTGACGGGCTGGAGGCCGCGGGGGTTCTGCGCCTCTGGCGCGCGGCGCTGATAGCGCTCGTTTTCGCGCTCGGCGCCTGGAGCTGGGCAAGCGGTGTGCTGCCCGCCATCCTCAAAGAGTGGGACGATATCGTCTATCTTGGCCGCCAGCATATCCTTCTGGTGGCGGTGTCAGGGGGGCTGGCGGCCGCGTTGGGCGTTCCGCTGGGCGTATTGCTGACGCGCCCGCGATTTCAGCGTGCGGACAAGTATGTGCTGCAGGCTCTGAATATCGGCGCGACCATCCCGACGCTTGCTCTGCTGGCGCTGTCCATGAGCGTCCTTGGCCTCGGCGACCGGCCTGCCATCTTCGCCCTTTTGGTTGCTACGCTGCTTCCGATCGTGTCGAACACGATTGCCGGCCTGCGCGCGGTGCCGCCCCATCTTATCGAGGCGGCCCGGGGCATGGGCCTGAATCCGCGGCAGATCTTGTGGCAGGTGGAACTGCCCAACGCCTTGTTCGTCATCTATGCCGGCATCCGCACGGCGCTGGCCATCAATGTCGGCACGGTGCCGCTTGCCTTTCTTATCGGCGGCGGCGGGCTGGGCGAGCTGATCTTCTCCGGGATCGATCTCAACGAGTTTGGCTTAATGCTTGCGGGCGCCATCCCGACGGCGCTCATCGCCATCGCCGTGGATTTCTTCGCCGAGCAGGTGCAGTTTTGGACCATTCCGCGGGGCGTCAATCCGCTGCGCTGAGCCGCCGGGGCAAGCGGTGTCAGCACGGGAAGCAGGAGGTGCTTCATGAAAACGGTTATGTATATCCTGATAGGCGTTCTCACTGGCGTGTTTTTTGCCGCCAGCGCCCAAGCGGCCAGCATCACTGTTGGCGGCAAGAATTTTACCGAGCAGTTCCTCCTGAGCGCAATGACGGCGCAGCTCCTCAAGGCCAAGGGCTATCAGGTAAACAGGCGCGAAGGCATGGGGTCGCTGGTCGTGCGCAATGCCCAGGTAAACGGTCAAATCGATGTGTACTGGGAATATACCGGTACATCGCTGATCACTTACAATAAGATCGACGAGCGCCTGAGCCCCGCGGAGACCTACCGGAAGGTGAAGGAACTTGACGCCGCGAAAGGGATCACATGGCTGAACCCCTCCCGTGCGAACAACACCTATGCGCTGGCCGTGCGCGAGGGGGACGCAAAGACCGCTGGCCTGATGACGCTGTCTGACCTCGCCGCGGCCTATAACGCTGGGAAAAATCTAACCATGGCGGTGAACGCCGAATTCATGCGGCGCTCCGAGGGCCTGCCGGGACTGAAGAAGGCGTATGGCTTCAAAATGCGCCGCGCCAACATTAAAGCGATGGACACAGGCCTGACCTACAAAGCCCTGCAGGAGGACTTGGTGGATGTGTCATTGGTATTTGCCACGGACGGCCGCATCAAGGCATTCAACTTCCGCGTTCTTAAGGACGATAAGGGCTTCTTCCCGAATTACGCCGTGGCGCCCGTTATCCGCACGGAGGTCTTAAAGGCCAATTCGCAACTGGCGGAGATCCTCAATGCGCTATCGGCGAAGATCGACAACGGGGTGATGCGGCGGCTGAATGCCGAGGTGGATGTGGAGAGAAAGTCAGTGGAAGCGGTCGCCGCGGCGTTTCTCAAATCGGCTGGCCTGCTGTGAGGCGAAGTGGCCTGTAACGAGACCGCCATGCCTTCCAGAGTTACGAAGTCACCAGTAGCACGCCCCCTCCACGGCATCCGCCGTCACGGGCCGCTCGTGCTCCGCGGGACGCACCCAGCCGGCGGTCATGAGCTGCGCGTGCCTGTTCCAGGCATCCCAGCGGGCGCCACGAATGCCAAAGAGGAGCTGTACCGCTCCGCCAAGGTGGACCGATTTCCGGCCAAGCTGCTTGATGAATGCGCCGAGTGGCAGCCCATAAGCACCGCAGCCGATCAGGGCAACGTCGAACCGGCGTTTTGCGGTTTCCGCCATAAGCATCTGCAGGTTTTGCAGCCACGTGCGCCCGTTGCGTTCGCCCGCGAAAGTGATTGGCGGCACGAGCGTGTCCAGCTCGAAACTCGGCATGACATCCCGAACCGCCGATATTTCGTGCCGGATGGCATATTGCTTGCGGATCGATTCGGCGAAGGGGTGCACGACAAGCACGCGCTGCCCTTCCAAGGCGCGGGTCCAAGCCGTTCCGCCGGTCTGTAGCGCGTTCCAAGGCTCGAAGCCGTAAAGTTCCGTGACGCGCAAATCCGGCTTGCCGAATTTGTGGAGCATCGGCAGCATCGCGGGCTCCCACCACGCCGCAAGATCGAGATATGGGAGCCCGCCCGTGTAAACCGCGGCGAACCGGTTCAGGTGTTCGTCACCCTCAAGCGAAATGCCCGCATTGCGCGTGGCGTGCAGTTTCGATTTGACGCTATGCCGGTAATCGTGGAATCGCGCGCGGGCCAAGTTCCAGCAAATCCCGCACTCCACCGTGCCCATGCGCCCGGCAAAGAACGGGGCGGCGCCGCCGATAGAATCGAACAGAAGCGCATTGGTTTCCGCGAGCGGCAATTGCCGTTTGAGCATTTCCGCCTCGAAGCTGCCGAAACGCAGGCGGTATACGGCGTTGAAAAGCTTTCGCTTATTCCGCTTGATAAATGGCTTCATGAATTTGGGCGTCATAGCGTGTTTCTAAAATCCGTTGCTTCCGGGCGCAGCCGCCTTTCCCGGATAATTTATAATATGCAGGAAACTCAGTTGTTCATAATCCGGCAGTAGTCCACAACTGGAACTCCGGCATGTGCAAGGATGAACGCGGGTGAAAGTGCTCCGGAATAGCACAACGGGAACCTTCGAAGTTCCAGTGGCGTCATCAAAGCGGCGATGGTGAGAAACATAATAACCAGCCGCCAAAAGTACTGACCGCTTTGGCGCCGTCCCCCGCCCATGCGCATTTTTCCAAGACGCGGGGGTTACGGGGCAAACGGCTAAAGTATCGAAACCAGCACGGAACAAATGGGCTTCTTGCCCCAGACAAGCTTCATTTCTGCCCGGACGGAGCGCTTGACGGCATCGCGGATCAACTCCCGGTCTTTGCGTTTGCTCCTGGGAATGCTCTCCACCGCGTTATAGACCGCGCTCAGCGCCCGCTCGCCCATGCCGAGGCCTTCGGCGTCGGTGAGAGGGATGCCGTTCACGTCAATCTCTGGATCGGCGGCGAATTCGCCGTTGCGCTGGATTACCACCGAGACGGCGACGTGGCCGTTCCAGGACAGGCGCTTGCGCTGCACGATGGCCGGGTCGCCTGACTGCATGACCAAATTGCCGTCGCGGTAAAGCCGCCCGGTGGGTATGTCGGGGTCGATCAAATGCGGATCGCCGGGGCCGAGATGGAACATGCGCCCGTCGCGCACTCCGCGGATCGCCATGATGCCGTGCGCCTCCGCGAAGGCCGCATGTGCTTCAAGATGCCGGGCCTCGCCGTGCATGGGCAGCAGGTAATGCGGCCGCGTGAGCCGGTAAAGGCGCGTCAGCTCGCCTTTGCGGGGGTGGCCGGAGGCATGGATCGGGCCGTCCGGCGCCTCGGTGATAATGGCGATGCCGCGTTCCGCGAGCTGGTTCTGGATGCGGATCACCGAGTCCTCGTTGCCCGGAATGGTGCGCGAGGAAAAGATGATGCTGTCGCCCCGGTCGAATTTCACCATTGGATGCTCGCCCTTGGAGATGCGCGCGAGCGCGGCCAAAGCCTCGCCCTGGCTGCCGGTGACGAGCGCCACGACTTTATCGCGGGGCAAGGAGGCGAAACCGTCCTGGTCGTAATAGGTGAGATGCTCGGGCCAAAGCCCGGTTTCGCGGGCGGCTTCGACGATGCGGTGCATGGCGCGGCCGACCAGCACCAGCTCGCGCCCTGCCGCGCGCGCGGCCTCGGCTATGGCGGTGAGCCGGTTTACGTTCGATGCGAAGGTGGTGACCGCGATGCGGCCCGTCGCGCGGGCGATGACGGCCTTCAGGTTCTTGCCGACCAATTCCTCCGTGGCGCTGGTGCCTTCGAGCAGCACGTTGGTGCTGTCGCAGACCAGCAGGCGCACGCCTTCATCGCCGAGCCGGGCGAGCTTGGCTTCGTCGGTTGGATCGCCGAAGCCCGGCGTGTCGTCGAACTTCCAGTCGGCGGTATGGAGCACATTACCGGCGGGCGTGCGCAGGAACACCGAGTTGCACTCAGGGATAGAGTGCGAAACCGTAACAAGGTCCACGTCGAATGTGCCGATCATGAACCGGGAGCCCTGCTCCATCTCGATGATGGGCACTTCGTCAGCATGGGATTGATCTTGAAGCTTGCTCCTAAGCAGATGCGCGGCAAACTTGGTCGCGTAGACCGGCGCGCGCAGCCTGGGCCACATCTCGGCCACCGCGCCGATGTGATCTTCATGGGCGTGGGTGATGAGAATACCGGCGAGGCTCTGCCGCTCCTCTTCGATGAAGCGCAGGTCGGGCAGCACCACATCCACGCCGGGCTCTGTCCCGTCCGGGAAAGTGATGCCGCAGTCGACCATTAGCCATTGCCGGTCCTCGGCTGGGCCGATGCCGTAAAGGTAAGCGTTGAGACCAATTTCGCCGATTCCGCCCAGGGGCAAAAACACTAATTCGGTATTGGCAGGTGTTCCTGTCATTGACATTCTTTAGATGGTGTCCTGATTTGCGGAATTGCTAAGTTATTGATCTCTATTTATAGCCGTCAGCCTGGGGCGCCGGGGTAGATGTCACCCGCGGTGACGGTGATAACGTCTCCCGCGCCGGTCTTGAGCCTGAGCGCGCCTCGCTCGTCAAGGCCCTGAAACCTACCTCCGATCAAGGAGCCGTTCAAACTGACATTAAGCGGTTCTCCCATGACATGCGCGCGCTCAAGCCACGCTTCCCGGATGGCGGCGAAGCCCTTGGCCAGATCCCAGCGGGCAAGCCAGACATCGAAGGCGCGCACCAGTTCTTCGAAGACTGCGGTGCGGGCACCGGGGGCCAGCCCGAGCGTGGCAACCGGCCGGCCGGCGCTGGCAGGGGCGGACGCTACATTGATGCCGATGCCGATAGCTACGGCCAAATCGCTCGTCCCTGGACTTACGGCGCTTTCAATCAAAATCCCCGCGGCCTTCGCGCCATTCAGCAAAACGTCGTTCGGCCACTTAAGGCGCAAAGCCGCGACTTGCTCCGCAGGCAGATGGCTTGCGATGGCGTCGCGGGCGGCGAGCGCAGCCACAAACGAAAGCTGCGTGGCCATGGTGGCGCTAACGTTGAGCCTGAGCCCGAGTGTGGCGTAGAGATTGCCCTTCGGCGATTGCCAGCGCCGCCCGTTGCGGCCGCGCCCTTCGCTTTGCTCGTCCGCTACGATCCAGAACGGCGCTTCCATGCCCAAGGCAAGCTGGCGCATCGTCTCCACATTGGTCGAGCCGATGGTTTCGAAGTGCAGGACTTTGGCCGCGGTGTTTACTTGCAGGGGGGCCTCAGAAGAGCGAGCGCGAGGCCGCGTCGGCGGCGGCCTTGAGCGTGCCGGGATTGAGGAAGAACAGGATCACAAAGATCGCCGAGACGCCAAGGGTGAACTGCACCGATACCGGGATCGGCTCGAACGAGGCCCCCGGCTCGTCGAAATACATAATTTTGACGATGCGCAGATAATAGTAGGCGCCCACGACCGACAGGACGACGCCCACGATGGCGAGCCAGTAGAGGTGCGCCTGGATCGCGGCGTAGAACACGTAGAACTTGCCGAAGAAGCCGGCCAGTGGCGGCACTCCCGCCAGCGAGAACAAGAGCATGGCGAACAGGAAGGCGTAGAGCGGCTTCTCGCGCGAGATGCCGGCCAGATCCGGGATAGCCTCGCTCACCACGGGGCCTTGGCGCATGGCAAGGATGCAGGCGAAGCTGCCGAGCGTCATGGCGAGGTAAATGGTGAGGTAGATCAGTACGCTGGAAATGCCATCGGCTTGTATCTTGATGCTCTCCTCAAGCGGCACGCCCTGAACACGCGCAGCGGCGGCAAGGCCGATCAGCGCATAACCGACATGACCAATGGAGGAATAGGCGAGCAGCCGTTTGATGTTCTGCTGCCCGATGGCCGCGAACGCGCCGAGCGCCATCGAGGCGACCGAAACCGCGATGATAATCTGTTGCCACTGATCGGCGGCGGTGGGGAACGCGCCAAGGATAATGCGGATCACCATGGCCATGGCTGACATTTTCGCGGCGGCGGCGAAATAGGCGGTGACGGGTGTCGGCGCACCCTCGTACACGTCCGGCGTCCACATATGGAAGGGCACGGCCGAGATCTTGAAGGCGAGGCCCGCCAGCACGAACACCAAGCCGAAGACGAAGCCGATGGGAGCGCCGTGCGCACGGATCGTCTCGGCGATTTGCGGGAACAGCGTCGAGCCCGTGTAGCCGTAGATCAAGGACGAACCGTAGAGCAGGAGGCCCGACGAGAGCGCGCCCAGCACGAAATATTTGAGGCCCGCTTCGGTCGAGCGCAGCTTGTCGCGGCGGAACGCGGCCAGCACGTAAAGCGCCAGGCTCTGGAACTCGATCGCGAGATAGAGCGAGATAAGGTCGTTGGCCGAGATGGTGAGCATCATGCCGGTAACCGACAGCAGGATCAGCACCGGATATTCGAACCGCGCCATCCGCTCGCGCTTCATATAGTCGAAGGAGAGGATGATGGTGAAGGCGGCGCCGGCGAGCGTCAGGATCTTCATGAAGCGCGCGAAGCCGTCGTTTATAAAGGCGCCGTTGAAGAGCTGTCCGGAGGCTTGCGGCTGGCCCGCGATCAGGAAGGCCGCGCCGCCCAGCACCAAGATGGAGACGGCGCTGATCGTGAAGGCGGCCTGGCGGCGGTGATAGACGCCCCAGAGCAGGAGCACCATCGAGGCCAGCAGGATGAGCAGCTCTGGGTAGATCGGAGCATAATCATTGAGCATTGGCGCTGGCCTTATTGTGTAGTTGTGCAAGGACGGCGGGGGTATGCACCCGGGTATGGCGCGCCTCGACGATGACCTTGTAGGGCTGGATCATGGCGTTCACGGCGCCCGCGGTGGTGTCGAGCACGGGCTTCGGATAGAAGCCCAGGAGAATCGTGAACACCACCAGCGGAGCCATGATCGCGATCTCTCTCGCGCTCATGTCGGAGATGTCGAAAAGCGCGGGCTTTTCGAGCTTGCCGAAGACGACACGCCGGTAGAGCGTCAGCGCGTAGACCGCCGAAAGGATCACGCCGAAGGTGGCGAAGAAGGCTGCAACAGAGTTCGTCTTGAAGGTTCCAAGCAGCGACAGGAACTCGCCGACAAAGCCGCTGGTGCCTGGCAGGCCGACATTGGCCATGGTGAAGACCATGAAGATGAAGGCGTAGACCGGCATCCGGTCGGCAAGTCCGCCATAAGCGGCGATCTCGCGTGTGTGCATCCGGTCATAGACGATGCCGACGCAAAGGAAGAGCGCGCCCGAAACGAGGCCGTGGCTGACCATCTGGAACACCGCGCCCTGCACACCGGCCTCCGTGCCCGAGAACACGCCGATGGTGACGAAGCCCATATGCGCGACCGAAGAGTAGGCGATGAGCTTCTTCATGTCCTTCTGAGCGAAGGCGACGAGCGAAGTGTAAATGATCGCGGTCACGCCCAGCACGAACATGAGCGGCGCGTAGGTGACGGATGCGTCGGGGAACATCGGCAGCAGGAAGCGGATGAAGCCGTAGCCGCCCATCTTCAGAAGGATCGCGGCCAGGATCACCGAGCCAGCCGTGGGCGCCTCGACGTGCGCGTCGGGGAGCCAGGTGTGCACCGGCCACATCGGCAGTTTCACCGCGAAGGACGCAAGGAAGGCGAAAAAGAGCCACGCTTGCAGATTCTCCGCGAAGTGGAACTTCAAGAGCGCCGGGATCTCGGTCGTGCCCGCCTGACCGTACATGACAAGGATCGCCAGCAGCATGAACAGCGAGCCAAGCAGCGTGTAGAGGAAGAACTTGAAGCTCGCATAGACGCGCCGCGCCCCGCCCCACACCCCGATGATGATGAACATCGGGATCAGGCCGCCCTCGAAGAACAGGTAGAACACCACGAGGTCCAGCGCCACGAACACGCCGATCATCAGCGCTTCGAGCAGCAGGAAGGCGATCATGTACTCCTTGACGCGCGTCTCGATGGACCGCCAGCTCGCCAGGATACAGATCGGCATCAGGAAGGTGGTGAGGATCACGAAGGGTAGCGAGAGCCCATCGACGCCCACGTAATAGGTGATGGTGTCGCTAAGCCAGGGCCGGTGCTCGACGAACTGGAAGCCGGCGTTCGAAGGATCGAACTTGGCCACCAGCACAAGCGAGACGCCGAACGTAATCAGCGTCGTCCAGAGCGCGATCCAGCGCGCGTTCCCTTTCGCCGCCAGGTCATTTCCCCTCAGAAAGGCGAGGAGGAACGAGCCGAGCAGGGGCAAAAGGATGATCGTGGAAAGTATAGGCCAGTCCTTCATAGCTTGAACAGCGCCCCGCGGAAGAGATAAGCGAAATAGGTCACAAGTGCCGCCACGCCGGTCAGCATGACGAAAGCGTATTGGTAGACGTAGCCGGTCTGGAATCGCACCGCGCGCTTGGCAAGCCCCAAAACGCGGGCCGAAACCCCGTCAGGTCCAAGCCCGTCGATGATTGCGCCGTCTCCGTAAACCCAGAGAATGCGTGCGATGTAGCGCAACGGCCGGACGAAGATCCAGTCGTAGAGTTCGTCGAAATACCATTTGTTATAGAGGAAGGCGTGGATGGGCTTGAACGTCCTGACCGTCCAGGCGGGTAGCGACGGCAGCGCGATATAGGAGATGTAGGCCAGCACGAACCCGCCCAGCATCATCAGCGTTGGCAGCCACTTCATCAGCAGCGATTCGACTGTGTGGCTGTCGGCGAGAACGGTGTTGTCGGGCAGCGTGAATAGCGACGCGCGCCAGAAGTGTGCGTAATCCTCGCCGATAAAGTAGGGCGCGAAGGCCACCCCTGCGCCAATCGCGCCGATGGCCAGCACCAGGAGCGGAATGGTCATCACTGGCGGCGATTCGTGCGCATGTTCGAAGGCGTGCTCGTCGCGGGGTTTGCCGAAGAAGGCCATGAACACCAGGCGCCAGGAATAGAAGGAGGTGAGGAAGGCGGCAATGATGAGCGCCCAGAAAGCGTATTCCGCGCCGGACGCGTGCGAGGCGTGGGCAACCTCGATGATGGCGTCCTTGGAGAAGTAGCCGGCCGTGTAGGGGAAGCCCGTCAGCGCCAGCGTGCCAGCAAGCATCATGATGAAAGTGAACGGTATCACCGAGCGCAGGCCGCCCATTTTCCGCAAATCCTGCTCGCCGTGCAGCGCGTGAATCACCGAGCCCGCGCCGAGGAAGAGGAGCGCCTTGAAGAAGGCGTGTGTAAACAGGTGGAAGATGCCGGCGCTATAGGCGCGAAGCCCGAGCGCCGCGAACATATAGCCGAGCTGCGAACAGGTGGAATAGGCGATCACCCGCTTGATGTCGTTCTGAGCCACGCCAACGGTCGCCGCGAAGAAGGCCGTGGTCGCCCCAACCAGCGTAACCACCCAAAGCGCGGTCGGCGTGATCTCGAACAGCGGCGAAAGCCGGGCCACCATGAACACGCCCGCCGTCACCATGGTGGCGGCATGGATGAGGGCCGAGACCGGGGTCGGGCCTTCCATCGCGTCCGGCAGCCAGGTGTGGAGCAGAAACTGCGCCGACTTACCCATCGCGCCCATGAAGAGCAGCAGGCAGATCACCGTAAGTGCGTCCGCCTTGTAGCCGAAGACATCCAGCGTAGGCGAATTCGCGTTGCGCGCGGCCTCGAAAACCGTGTCGAAATTGATGTCGTTGAACAGGTAGTAGATGGCGAAAATGCCGAGCGCGAAGCCGAAATCACCGATGCGGTTGACCACGAACGCCTTGATCGCGGCGGAGTTGGCTGAGGGCCGGTGATACCAGAAGCCGATGAGCAGGTAAGAGGCGAGGCCGACGCCCTCCCAGCCGAAGAAGAGCTGCACGAAATTGTTGGCAGTTGAGAGCGTCAGCATCGCGAAGGTGAAGAGCGACAGCTCCGCGAAGAACAGCGGCTGACGGTCGTCATCGTGCATGTAGCCGATGGAGTAGAAGTGCACGAGGCTGGAGACTGTGTTCACCACCACCAGCATCACCACGGTGAGGGTGTCAATCCGCAGCGACCACGAGGCATTCAATGTATCGCCAACGCTGATCCAGGACAGCAGATGGACGGTGGTCTCCTCGCCCTGGATGCCAACCTTATAGAAGGCGTACCAGGACAGCACCGCGCTTGCCAGCACGAGCACGCTGGTAAGAATGCCCGAAAGCCTGTCGCCGAGGATGCGGCCGAAGAAGCCCGCAATAATGGCCCCGGCCAGGGGCATCAACACAATCGCTGTATACATCGCGCCTCAGCCCCTCATTGAGTTGATGTCGTCGA
The DNA here is from genome assembly GCA_050298295.1 of Rhodomicrobiaceae bacterium. Lineage (GTDB taxonomy): Bacteria > Pseudomonadota > Alphaproteobacteria > Rhizobiales > Rhodomicrobiaceae > Rhodomicrobium. The sequence goes on along the minus strand of JBNKTW010000101.1, from coordinate 21,317 downwards.
CGGCGATCGAGCCGCGGATCCGGAAGTAGATCACGACGATGGCAAGCCCGATGGCCGCCTCCGCCGCCGCCACGGTCAGAACGATGAGGGCGTAAATCTGCCCGGTGAGGTCGTTCAGATAGGCCGACATGGCCACGAGGTTGATGTTCACCGCGAGCAGCATCAGCTCGATGGACATCAGAATGATGATGACGTTCTTGCGGTTCAGGAAGATGCCGAAAACGCCAAGCGTGAACAGCACGGCGGCCACGCCCAGATAGTGCTGCAAGGTGATGCCCGTCGCGGCCTCGATGGGAGAAATAACTGTCATGGCGTTCAGGAAATCCCCTTCCCGGTTTCCACTTGGACGACTTCGATGGCATCCTCGCGCCGGCGGCCGACTTGCGCCGCCACATCCTGCCGCTTGGCCGCGTGCTTGTGACGGAGCGTAAGCACAATGGCTCCAATCATCGCGACCAGGAGAATCGCGCCGGAAAGCTCGAAGTAATAGACGTATTTCGTATAGAGAACGGCACCGATGGCGGCCGCGTTTGAGACCTGCAGCGCCGGAACCGGCTGGATCGCGCCCGGAGCCGAGAGGAAGGTGGCCGAAACCATCAAGAGTTCGAACAGCAGGATGGCGCCAACCAGAAGGCCAAGCGGCACATAGCGCGCGCTACCCTTTCGCAGCTCGGTGAAGTTCACATCCAGCATCATCACGACGAACAGGAAGAGCACGGCCACCGCGCCCACATAGACGATGACCAGGATCATGGCCAGGAACTCAGCGCCGAGCAGCACGAAGAGGCCGGCGGCGTTGAAAAAGGCCAGGATCAGGAAGAGCACCGAATGAACGGGGCTGCGCGCGGTGATGACGAGCGCCCCCGCCGCTACCAGCACCAGCGAAAAGAGGTAGAAGAAAAACCCTGCGATGGTCATGCGCGGCCGATCCCGAGTTTTGCGGCGTGAGCCGTGGAAGAACGAATTGAACCTTTGAAGTCCGCTGCCCCTGGCGGGAATTAGCAGCGGGCGCTCGCAGAACCCGCCGCGAGACTATCCTGGCGGACAGCCTACGGAAGGTGCACCGGCTTTTCCGGCTAAGGGTTAGCTGTACCCCGCTCCCAATTCAAGGATTTTGTAATCTTTCGCCGCAATGGCTTCTACAATGCACTTAATCCCGTTTGCTCCGTGCATTTGCGCGCAACAGCAGCCGTTCGAATTGCGCCTGGCAAGTGAGGCGCCGGAGTGGCCTGAGCCGCGGCCAGAACCGCGCGGAAGAAATCGAAGGTTCCTGTTGATCTTGATGCGTACGGAATTCATCCGTATATAATTCAGGAGCCAAGGAGGTGCGCATGTCGCGTGAACATGCCGGGAGCGGGAGAGTCGAGCTTCGGCTTAAGCCGGAAGACAAGGCTATGCTGGCCCGCGCCGCTGCCCTTGAGCGGCTCGATCTGACCAGCTTCATTTTGCGCGTCGCCCTGCCCCGTGCGCGGGAGATCATATCTGAATCCGAAAAGCTGCGGCTGTCGGAACGCGATTCCCTGCTCGTGCTCGATCTGCTGGAAAATCCACCCGAGCCATCGGAGCGCCTTGTCCGCGCGGCGAAGGGTGGCTTCGTGCTTGAATGACTGCGCTTGGCTGGAACGAAAGTCCGCTGGGCAAGAACCATGACCGCGACGCTTTCGACTGCGGCGAAGACAGCCTCAACCTCTACCTGAAACGTTACGCGCGCCAGAACCATGAAAGGGGCGGCGCAAAATGCTTCGTGGCGGCGCCGCTCGAAAGCCCCGCGCGCATCCTCGGATTTTACACGTTGAGCCCCGCCTCAATCGAATTCGCGAGCGCGCCCGCGATTGTGGCGCGCGGCCTTGGCCGCTATGAAATCCCGGTCTACCGGCTGGGCCGCCTCGCCGTGGACCGCAGCGTACAAAGGCGCGGTCTTGGCGGACGGCTTCTGCTGCGCGCTGCGGAACGCTGCATCCTTGTCGCGCAACAGGCAGGCGGCGTCGCTCTGCTGATCGACGCCAAAGATGATGGTGCCGCGCAATGGTATGAAAGCTACGGTGCGGTGCGCCTCAATGATGCGCCGCTTTCCCTCGTGCTGCCGTTTTCGATTGCCGCCAAGGCGTTGAAACCAGAAAACTAGGCGTCCCCTCCAATAGGAGCAAGCCGGCTTAGCGGTACGGCGCGTCGAGTTCGAGGTTCCGCGCTAGCACCCGCTCCCAGCGGTCGCCGTTCGAAAGCAGCTTCTCCTTGTCGTAGAGAAGCTCCTCGCGCGTCTCGGCCGCGAACTCGAAATTCGGCCCTTCCACAATGGCATCGACCGGGCAGGCCTCCTGGCAATAGCCGCAATAGATGCACTTCACCATGTCGATGTCGTAGCGCGTGGTGCGCCGCGTGCCGTCGTTGCGGCGCGGGCCGGCCTCGATGGTTATGGCCTGCGCCGGGCAGATCGCCTCGCAGAGCTTGCAGGCGATGCAGCGCTCCATGCCGTTGGGATAGCGGCGCAGTGCGTGCTCGCCGCGGAAGCGCGGGCTCAGCGGATTCTTCTCGTAGGGATAGTTGATCGTCGCCTTCGGCCTGAAGAAGTACTTCATGGCGAGCCAGAACGCCGCCACGAGTTCCCCCAGGACCGCGTATTTTAGGGACCGTGCGAAGCCCATGCGAACGCTCCTGTGACAGGCGCTAACGCGCCAAGATTTCAAGTTGCGGAACGGCGAATTGCAGAAAACCGGCCACGATGACCACCGCGGCGAGCGAGGTTGGCAGCAGCACCTTCCAGCCCAGCCGCATCAGCTGGTCGTAGCGGTAGCGCGGCACGATCACCTTCACCATGGCAAACATGAAGAAGACCAGGCAAACCTTGAGGGTGAACCAGATCACTCCCGGCACCCAATTCAGCGGCGCCACGTCCGCCGGAGGCAGCCAGCCGCCAAGGAAGAGGATCGTGGTCATCGCGCACATCAGCACGATGGCGACATACTCGCCCAGCATGAATAAGAGATAAGGCGTCGATGAGTATTCAACCATGAAGCCCGCGACGAGTTCCGACTCCGCCTCGGGCAGGTCGAAGGGCGGGCGGTTCGTCTCGGCCAGCGCCGAGATGAAGAAGACCACCATCATCGGGAATAGCGGCAGCCAGTACCAGTTCAGCACCGTAAGCCAGGGTACGCCCAGCAGCGTGGCAAGACCGTGTGTCTTTTGCGCGAGGACGATCTCGTTGAGGTTCAGTGAACCCGCGCAGAGCAGGACGGTGACGATTACGAAGCCGATGGAGACTTCGTAAGAAACCATCTGCGCGGCGGAACGCAGCGAGCCCAGAAACGGGTATTTCGAGTTCGAAGCCCAGCCGCCCATGATGACGCCGTAGACGCCGAGCGAGGAAATGGCGAACAGGTAGAGGATGCCCACGTTGATGTCGGCGACGGCCCAGCCATCCGCGACAGGCACGACCGCCCAGGCCGAGAGCGCCAGCACGGTGGTGGCAAGCGGCGCCAGCAGGAACACGGCTGTGTCCGCGCCCGCCGGGATCACCGGTTCCTTGACGATGAATTTGATGAAGTCGGCGAAGGACTGCAGCAGGCCGTAAGGGCCGACCACGTTCGGGCCGCGCCTGAGCATCACGGCCGCCCAGATCTTGCGGTCAGCGAGCAGCAGAAAAGCGATGGCCATGAGCAGGCCCACGAGCAGGCCCACGCTCTTGGCCAGGATGATTACGGCCGGGAACCCGTAGTCCCACCAGAGTGCAATCCAATCGATATCACCCATGTGTGCCCGTCGCCCCCAGTTGAGTTACCTGGCTCACGGCCGAAAGCTCGGCCATCACAGAAGACGCCCGCGTAACCGGGTTGGTCTGATAATAATCCTCGATCAGCGGCGCTAGCGGCCCGTCCGGCAGCGGAGCAAGCTTCTCCTTGGCCGCGGCCGGCAGCGTGAAGGCCTCTGGCGTAACCTGATCGATGGCCGCCAGATGCGGATGCGCCGCGTACATCGCCTGGCGCAGCTCGCGCAGGCTGTCGAAGGGCAGCTTCTGGCCCAGATGCTCCGAAAGCGCGCGGACGATGGCCCAGTCCTCGCGGGCGTCGCCGGGCGGGAACACCGCGCGCTCGCCAACCTGCACGCGGCCCTCGGTGTTCACATAAGTACCGCTCTTCTCGGTGTAGGCGGCGCCCGGCAGTACCACATCGGCAAGCCGCGCGCCGCGGTCGCCATGCGAGCCCTGGTAGATCACGAAGGCATTGCCGGTCTTGCTTACCTCGAACTCGTCCGCGCCCAGAAGATAGAGCACGTCGATATCGCCGCTGTCGAGCATCCCGTGCACATCGTGGCCACCCTCTCCCGGAACGAAGCCGATATCGAGCCCGCCAGCCTGAGCGGCGCTTGCGTGCAGCACGTTGAGCGGATTCCAGGTTGAGGTCTTGCCCTCCATAACGGCGGCGGCCAGTTTCGCCGCCTTGAGCAGCACGGTTTCACCCGCCTCATGATTGAGCGCGGACTGCCCCACGATAATCATGGGATGGGAGGCGCCTTTCAGCGCGGCCAGAACGCCGTTGCCGGCCTCCAGCGCATCGTCGAGCAGCTTGAGCGAGTTGCCGAGCCACTCGTAAGGGTAGTTCAGATCCGCCTCCGGCCCGATTAGCGCGATCTTGGCGCGGTTCTGCAGCCAGGCTTTGCGGACGCGCGCGTTCAGTACCGCCGCTTCGGTGCGCGGATTGCTGCCGATCAGGAGGATGGCGTCCGCCTTATCCACGCCCGCGATGGTGGAATTGAACAGGTAGCTGGCGCGGCCGTGCTTCGGATGCAGCTTGGCGCCGAGCTGGCGGCAGTCGTAATGCGGCGAGCCGAGCTTATCGAGCAGCATCTTGGCCGCGAACATTTCCTCCACGCTGGAAAGATCGCCCGCGATGGCGCCAAGGCCCTTGCCGCGTGCCTTGCTGATCCGCACGGCGATCTCACGGAACGCCTCGTACCAGGACACCTCTTCGAGCTTGCCGTTCACGCGCATATAGGGCCGGTCAAGCCGCTTGCGCTTGAGCGCGTCCACGGCGGCGCGCGTCTTGTCGGAGATCCACTCCTCGTTCACATCGTCGTGGTTGCGCGGCAGGATGCGCAGCACCTCGCGGCCACGGGCGTCGATGCGGATATTCGAGCCAAGCCCGTCCATCACGTCGATCGATTCGGTCTTGCGCAGCTCCCAGGGGCGCGCGGTGTAAGAATAGGGCTTCGAGGTCAGCGCGCCGACCGGGCACAGGTCCACCACATTGCCTGAAAGCTCGGAGACCATGCCCTGCTCAAGGTAGGTGGAAATTTCCACATCCTCACCCCGGCCGATGAGCCCAAGCTCCGGCACGCCCGCAATCTCGGTCATGAAGCGGACGCAGCGCGTGCACTGGATGCAGCGGGTCATGAAGGTCTTGATCAGCGGCCCGAGATACTTCTCCTCCACCGCGCGCTTGTTCTCGCGGTAGCGGCTGCCGTCCATGCCGTAGTACATGGCCTGGTCCTGCAGGTCGCACTCGCCGCCCTGGTCGCAGATCGGGCAGTCGAGCGGATGGTTGGCCAGCAGGAACTCCATCACACCTTCCCGGGCCTTTTTGACCATGGGCGAATCGGTGCGAATCATGGGCGGCGTGCCGTCACGGTTCGGGCGCAGGTCGTTCACGCTGGTGGCGCATGACGCCATCGGTTTGGGGAAGCCCACCCACTCGACAAGGCACATGCGGCAATTGCCGGCCACCGAGAGGCGCTCGTGATAGCAGAATCGCGGGATTTCGAACCCCGCCAGCTCGCAGGCCTGCAACAGCGTGATGCCGTCCTCGACCTCGATTTCCCGGCCGTTAATGTTCAGCTTTGGCATTATTCAACCTTGGATGAGCGCCGCCTGCGGGGTTCTTATGTCACTAAGGATCGCCGCCGGGCAACGGTTAACTGTGAGGGCTCACAGGATGCGCGGCGGGAAGGAGATTCCGGAGGTGAAGGAAAACGCTAGCCCCGCATATGTCAAGCAAACATTGCGGGGCGCGCTGCATAACTAGGGCTGCTTGTCCAGGCCGGGGCCGGAAGAATGCCCAGGCAGGCCGCCAATGGTGTCCTCGGCGCTGCCGCCGTCGGCTGGGGGCGAGGCTGGCGGGACTGCTCCGGGGGCCGCCTCTTCCACGGAGGGGCTGGCCGGATGGAATCCGCGCGACCTCATTGCCGGCTTCTTTTTCTGCTCAGCGGGCTTGGCTGCCTCCTGCTTGTCAGCCGGTTTGACCGCCTCCTGCTTGGTATCCTGACCGGCGGCAAGGCTGGGGGAAACCGCGGCAGACATTAAGAGCGCCGGAAAGGTGGCTAAGGCGATAACTCTAAGCACGTTGGACCTCCCTGATAACGGTGACAACTCATTCCCGCCACGTCTGAACCCGCTCCCCTGTCCAGATGGCGGCGCCCCAGGCCAAGATGGCAAGTGCGGTTGGAAATGGCATGCGTATTAGAAAGAACGGTACGCTCAAGCCGATTATGAGTAAAGAGCCCGCGATCCCCACGAAGAAGTCGGCACGCATTTCATGGAAGGGCCAGCCGGACGCGGCACCCAGGAGGCCCACGCAGAAGAGCATGAGGAATTGCGCCGCCGCGCTCCAGCCATGGATGTAACGCTCATCGAGAATCTGGGCGAGAGCCTGTGCGTGAACGAAGACGCCAGGAAAGAACGTAGCCTTCTCCTTGCCCACCGTAAAAGGCAGTGTGTGCTGGTCTTGTCCCGCGAAGTCCGGCCCGATCAGAACGATCTTGCCCTTGAGATTGGGAGCGGGCTTGCCAGGGTCTGGCGAGAGAACTTCGTGAGCGGAATAGCGAGTAAAAACCGGGCCATGCTCCGGCGCCAGCAGCCAATCAATGCGCTGCTGGCCCTCCGGGATCCAGTGCCGCCCATACACCGCCTGAACCTCGGGAAGGTTCGCTAGCACGCTTGAAAACGAAGGAAAGTTCTGCGCGGGATCGTCATGATGGATACCACGGGTCGCGCGGTCGCCAAGCGAGAGGATTTCTTTCGCCCGCTTCAGCCCGATATGTCCGGCCTTGCCGCCGGTGCGCTCAATGAATTCCTTGAGGAATTTCCGCTGAGCGTCCGTTTGCACATAGTTCTGGTTGACGGCCGCGATCACCACTGGCGCCTTCGAATCGCGGATGGCCTTAACAAGCGCCTCGTCGCTGTCCGGCTTGGTTGGGGTCTTGAAATAGAAATCGACCCCGATTGCGAGCGCTCCGGCGTTGGATACCGCGGTAATCAGCTTTGCAAGCCAAGCCCGGTCGGCGGGCGGAATGGAGGGCAGGCCAGCCTTTTCAAGGCTCTGCGGATCGACGGTGACAATGGCAACCGCCTTATAAGGCTTGTCCAGACGCGGTGAAAAATAATGGATGAGCCAATCCTCGGTCCAGTGCTCCGAGCCTTCGGGCAAGTAGTTGCGACTGGCGAGATAGTTGATGGCAAACGCCTCCATGGCAACAAGCACAATGATCGTTGCAAGCGTGATCAGCGTCGATTTGCGGCTCCTCCTCATGCCGCGCTTGTAGCTCATGGGGCGGAAAGTGCAAGTGCTTGGCTTACCTGCGGGAGCGGCGCAGAGGGCAGACGGGTGCAATCTATTGAGGGTTCCGTGCGCCCTCTTCCACGGTAACGGGGATGGCGCCTGCGGCCGGGCCGCAACATCCCATAAGCTCGTTAGGCGGAATTGATCTTGGGCCAGCTTCAACGCGGGCGCCGGTGAGATAGGGCAGCGCGGACAAGGTTGCACGCAACAGTTGTGGATTGCGGGTAAAACACGCTAACCGACTCAGATGTGCTTTGCTATGGGGGAAGACACACTGTTTGGGCAGTAACGCGTTTCTAACCGCTTCATTCAACCGTCAGGACTGGTAGGACGCAGGTGCCACAGAGGTTGCACAAAGCCGGGGGGCTTAGGGTTGCGCTGAATATGATCGCACTGACCGTGGCCGCAGCCGTTATGCTGGTTGCGCCGGGAAGTCTGGGGGAAAAGGCCAGGGCTCAGTCCGCCCTCGAAGAACGGGTTGGGGAAGTCCACCGTCTAAGGGTGATCCGCAACAAATCGCGCACCTTCGAGGTGACGGTGCCCTTCGCGCAGGCCGTTGTCGGTTCGACTGATATTGCCGACGTGCTGCCCATATCCGACCGGGTTATCTACGTTCAGGGGAAGAAGATCGGCACGACGAACGTTTCTATATTCGACAAGAAAAAGCGCATCATCGGTGTTCTCGACATCGAGGTGACCGCCGATACGCGCGCCGTCGCCCGGCGCATCCGGAGGAACATCGCCAGCAAGGGGATCACCGTCTCCAGCAGCCAGGAGCAGCTGATTCTGGGCGGGCATGCCAAGAACGCGGTGGATGCCGAGCAGGCCGTTGAAATCGCGAAGGCCGCCGCCCCGGAGCTCAAGCTCGTGAACTTGATCAAGGTCGAGAGCCCCCAGCAGGTGCTGCTCAAGGTTCGCTTCCTGGAGGCAGTACGGGCCGCCGAGCGCGATTTGGGCTTCACCTGGTTCGCGACCAGGGGTAGCGGAAAGCGGGGGGCAATCATTGGACTCGGTAGCCTCACGGGGGCCGCCTCCAACACGGCCCTGCCCTCGTTTTCGGCCGCCGGATCGCTGCTTACCAGCACGGCCCCCTTTGCCGTAGGGCTGGCCAACCTTGCCAGTAAAGGCGCGAATGTCGACGTACTCATTTCCGCGCTGGAAACGAAAGGGCTTATACGCCGCCTCGCGGAGCCGGATTTGGTAGCGCTTTCCGGCGATACGGCAAGCTTCCTTGCGGGTGGCGAGGTGCCAATACCGGTAGCGCAGACCTCGACGGGCACCACGCCGATCATCACCGTGGAGTATAAACCTTTCGGTGTGCAGCTAACCTTCATGCCGACCGTGCTTGAGAACGGCATTATCAATCTGCGCCTGACGCCGTCGGTTAGCCAGCTCGACTATGCGAATGCGGTTTCGCAAGGAACCTTCTTGATCCCCGCACTGACGAAGCGCGAGGCAAAGACCACGATCGAACTGCGCGATGGGCAAAGCTTTGCCATTGCGGGCCTGCTGCAAAGCGAGGGGTTGCGCAATATCGATCAGATGCCGTGGCTCGGTTCGGTGCCGGTGCTTGGTTCACTGTTCCGCAGCTCTCAATACAAGCAGAATGAGACCGATCTCGTTGTGATCGTGACACCGTCGCTTGCGGCTCCGGCCGCGCCCGGCCAGAGGCTTGCCACGCCGCTGGATAACCGGCACCCCGCCAACGATGCGGACTTCTTCCTGAACGGCCAGACGGAGGTTCCCAAGCAATACACCGAGTTCGTGTCGTCGGGCGGCGACGTTTCGGGGCCCTTCGGCCACTCCATTTCCATAGACGGAAAGTGATTTAGGCGGTGCGCCGCGGGAGGATTTAGATGAATACCAAGACGGCTTTTGTTTTGGCGGCGCTGCTGGCGGTCCCAGCCAGTGCTACGGCCCAGCAGTATATTTGGGAGTTTATTTTGGATGGCCCCTTGGTTGAGTACGGCCAGCGGAAAGATACCGTGACGCTCGGTGCGGGCGACGCCAAGGAGGCCAACGCGGCAATCCACACGATCAATCCGAGGCCGCGCCGTTCGCGGAACCGGCACATTCCTGCAAATGGCGAGCGCATGGCGAAGACCATCCGCCGCTACCAGGACGTGACGAAGCTGCCAGAGGCAGCGCGCCCGATCCAGCCGGAAAGCGGTATCACCGGCGCTGGCGGAACCGTCAGCAGCGGCAGCGGATCGTCATCCAGCGGGAACTAGCGGCCATGACAGTGTCCGGCAATTCAACCAGCTCTGAAGCCACCCGTGGCGTCTTTGCCTGGGCCTCTCGCGGAAGCTGTACCGGCCTGCGCCACGGCTTGGCGGCAGCTCTGCTTCCTGTGATGCTGGCGGCTTGCACAGCTCCATCTGAGACTGGGGGGTATACGGTAACCTCAGTCGGAGAAGACAATCTGGCGGCATTCGTGCCTTCCGATAAGCCTTACCGTGCCGGCGCCTTGCATTTCCGCCGCGGTGAATATGGCCTTGCCCAGCGCCATTTCCTTGAGGCCACCGATAGAGCGCCGCGAGACGTGAAGTCCTGGATCGGGCTGGCCGCCAGCTACGACCGGCTGGGCCGTTTCGATCTGGCGGATAAGGCCTACAGCCACGCAATCGCGATCGCGGGTGAAACGGTGCAGATCCTGAACAACCAGGGCTATTCCTACATGCTGCGCGGCAATCTGTCCGCCGCCCGCGCCAAGTTCGATCAGGCATGTAAGCTTGAGCCGGACAATCCGCTGGTGCGGAACAATATGAGGCTGCTGGAGAACGGCACGAGACTCATCAAGCCGGGGCCTGGATAGCAAACTCCCCGCAAAGGCGAGTGGCCCATGATATTAAATCCGGGCAGCTCGCGAAGCCCCCTTAACCTGTCCCTTCTCTCCGAGGGGAGAAGGGACACACGAGTTCTCGCCGAGGGCATTTCGAGGGTCCTCTCTCCCGTTGGGGAGAGAGACAGAGTGAGGGGGACTTGGTAAAGTGGTTAGTTTTATTTGTTGTGACGCTGTGTAACCGGGTGCCTTCAGCGCAAATCCGCCTTGCCATGACTTGCTTTGATGAGCGCGCCGAGCGCTCTTTCGGCGTGCCCTTCATCGATGGACGCTTTGGCAAGCTCCACGCCCTCCTTCAAGCCTTCGGCCCGTCCCGCTACAATGAAAGCGGCGGCAGCGTTTAGCAGCACGATGTCGCGGTAGGCGCCCTTTGCGCCTTGGAGCAGGTCACGCAGCCCCGCCGCGTTGTCCTCAGGCGAGCCGCTCACGAGGTCAGCGGGCTTGGCAAGCGGCAGCTCCGCATCGCTTGGATGGACCTCGAAGGAAGAAATCTTGCCGTTCTTCAGCTCCACCACATAGCTCGAACCCGTTGTTGACAACTCGTCCATGCCGTCGGCGCCGTGCACGGCCCAGACATGCGTGGCGCCGGAGCGGCTCATCACCTCGGCAATAGGTTCCAGCCAATGCCTGGAATAGGCGCCGATAAGCTGGCGCTTGGTGCTGGCGGGGTTTAGAAGCGGCCCCAGCAGGTTGAAGATGGTGCGCAGCTTGAGCCCCTGGCGGACGGCGGCGGCGTGGCGCATGGCGGGGTGGTGCGCGGGCGCCCAAAGGAAGGCAAGGCCGGCGCTCTTGAAGCAGGCGGGCAGGCGTTCAAGCGGCAGGTTGATGTTCACGCCGAGCTTTTCCAGCACGTCTGCCGCGCCGGACTTCGACGATACGGCGCGATTGCCGTGCTTGGCGACAGGCACGCCGGCGCCCGCCAGAACGAAGGCCGCCGCCGTCGATATGTTGTAGGTGCCTTTGGCGTCGCCGCCGGTGCCGACGATATCGACCGCGCCCTCCGGCGCTTCCACGGCAACCATCAGGCTTTTCATGGCCGAGACAGCGCCCGCGATCTCGTCCGCGGTCTCGCCCCGCGCCTTCAGCGCCACGAGGAACGCCGCGAGCTGGATATCGGAAACCCCGCCCTGCATGATGCAGAGGAATGCCTCGCGCGCCTCCTCCTGGGAAAGCGCCTCCCCGGAAGCCGCCTTCTCAAAGTGCGGCCGGAAGGCTTTTTCTAAATCGAGCATCGTCAACGCCTCACCTGCCTATTCCGATAGTTCGCCGCGCCGTCCCCGCGCAGGCGCATACGCGCGAGCATAGCGCCGCAACCGCCGTCCCCGCGAACGCGGAGACCCATGGTAACCATCTGCTACCGGGGTTTTTCTGGCTGCCATGGATTCCCGCGTTTGCGGGAATGACGCTGCGGTGAAATCGAGCTTGGCGACCATTTTGAGGCCTTACGCTACGGCCGCGTGCCGCGGCGCCTTATCCTGCTTGGGGAGCCTGAGCCCCTTCTTGCGCGGCTTCCATTTGACCCCCGCAAGCGTCAGGAAGTTGGCGAGCACGGCGTGACCGTTGGCGCTTGCGATGCTTTCGGGATGGAATTGCACGCCGTAAACGCGCTCGCGCTTGTGCGCCAGCGCCATGATGATGCCATCGGAGGTGCGCGCGGTTGCGGTAAGGCACGCGGGCAGGGTCTCCACCTCCACGATCAGCGAATGATAGCGCGTGGCCTCGAAACCGTCTTCCAGGCCCCGGAACAGGCTCGTTCCCTTATGGTGGATCTTCGAGAGCTTGCCGTGCATCTGCACCGGCGCACGGATCACGCGCCCGCCATAGGCCTGGCCGATGCTTTGATGCCCGAGACAGACGCCCAGCAGCGGGAAGCGGCCCTTGTTCTTTTTCGTAAGCTCAAGGCAGATGCCGGCGTCGTCCGGCGTGCCGGGGCCGGGCGACATGACAATCGCCTCCGGCTTTTCCGCGAACACCTGCGCCACGGTCCTCTCGTCGTTGCGGTAGACATGCGCATCGACCCCGAGATCGCCGAAATAGTGCACGAGATTGTAGGTGAAGCTGTCGTAGTTATCGATAATCGTGATCATTTTCTTGACCTTGCCCATTCAGAGCATATTCGGGGTGAGGTAAAGCTGCAACTGGCCCGTGCCGGCTTTTACGCTTTGCCATCGCTCCGTGTCGAAATCCAAGCTCACGAGCGCCGCGGTGGGCAGCTTCTCGCCGAACGGCGCCCGCGCCGGGTTCCCCGAGGGGGTGAGCGCGATTGCCAGCTCCTGCAGGCCTGGGTTATGGCCGACGATCATGACGTGGCTCAGATCGGCAGGAAGGCTGCGCAGCAGCTTGAGCAGCGTCTGCATACTTGCGTCGTAAATCCGCTCGTCGAAGCGGACCTCCGGCTGCTTATCCCACGCCTCGGCTTCGGCCAGCGTGAGCGTTTGGCGCGTCCGCACCGATGGCGAACACAAGATCAGACCGGGCTTCAGTTTGCGCTTGCGCATCGCTTTACCCATCTTCGGCGCCGCCTTGATGCCGCGCTCCGCGAGCGGCCGCTCGAAATCCGCGATGCTGGGATTATCCTTTTCGCCCGACTTGGCGTGACGGAATAGCGTTACGGTCTTCATAGGACATCCTCATCGTTCCGCTGCTATTGCCCGCGAGCCGCCTGCCCCGCGAAGCGGACCGCCTCCTCCGCCGCCCGGAACAGCGCGCGCGCCTTGTTCTCGCATTCCGCCTGCTCGGATTCCGGGACGGAGTCCGCGACGATGCCCGCGCCCGCCTGCACATACATCCTGCCGTCCTTGACGATGGCGGTGCGCAGGGCGATGCAGGTGTCCATCTCGCCATTGGCCGCGAAATAGCCGATGCAGCCGGCGTAGACCCCGCGCTTATCCCGCTCCAGCTCATCAATAATCTGCATCGCGCGGACCTTGGGCGCGCCGGACACGGTGCCCGCCGGGAAGCCCGCCATCAGCGCGCCGATGGCATCATGCTTATCACTCAATCGGCCCACGACATTGGAGACGATGTGCATGACCTGGCTATAATATTCGAGGAAGAAGCTGTCGGTCACGCGCACCGAGCCGATCTCCGCGACGCGGCCCACATCGTTGCGGCCAAGATCGACCAGCATCAGGTGCTCGGCGCGTTCCTTTGTATCGGCGAGAAGGTCCGCGGCAAGGCGCTTGTCGTCCTCGGGCGTGGCGCCGCGGGGCCTCGTGCCGGCGATGGGCCGGATCGTAACCTCGCCGCCGCGCACGCGCACCAGGATTTCGGGGCTTGAGCCGGTTACGGCGAACCCGCCGAAGTTCAGGAAATAGAGGAAAGGCGACGGGTTCACGCGGCGCAGCGCCCGGTAGAGCGCGAAGGCTGGCAGGTCGAAGCGCGTTTCGAAGCGCTGCGACAGCACGACCTGGAAGATGTCACCGGCCGCGATGTACTCCTTGGACTTGGTGACCATCGCCATGTAGTCCTTGGGCTTCATATTCGACTTCGTGGCCGCGAGCTTACCATCGAGACCGTTGGCGGATGGGGCGTGCGCGCTTCTGGTGTCGAGGGCATCTTCTGTCTGGGCCAAGCGGTCGACCGCGCGCAAATAGGCGGTCTTCGCCGACATGCGCTTTCGCGGGCGCACCGTGGTGACGAGGGTCATCTCGTCCTTCACCGCGTCGAAAATGACCATGATGCCGGGGCGCATCAGGAAAGCGTCGGGCACGCCCACGGGGTCGGGCTTGTCCGCGGGAAGCTTCTCAACCAGCCGCACAGTGTCATAGCTCAGATAGCCGAACACGCCCGCCGACATGGGCGGTAAATGCTCCGGGATATCGAGCTTGGAGGCGTCGAGCAGTTCGCGCAGCGCGGCAAGAGTGCCCCCCTTGCAGGGCCGGAACGCCTCTGCGTCTTTGAGCGGCGTCTCGTTGATCTCGGCGCGGTCCCCTTGCGCGCGCCACAGAACATCGGGATCGAGGCCGATGATCGAATAGCGGCCGCGCACGGCGCCGCCTTCGACGGACTCGAGCAGGAAGGAGTAGGGCCGGTCCGCTGCGAGCTTCAGCATCGCGGCGACGGGCGTTTCAAGATCGGCGATCAGCCTTGTTGAGACGAGCTGCGGCACTCCCGCAGCATAGCGCTTGGAGAATTCGGAAAACGAAGGTTCGACCTTCATGGTTATTGCAATCCCTACGGCGTTTAAACTCGGGGGCTCCGGCCAAATCCGGTGCGCTTTGAGGAGTTCCCCCTCGCCCCTGTCCCGCGAGGGGAGATGAGAACGCCTTTTCAACGGGCACACCGGGACTCCCTCTCCCCTCGCGGGAGAGGGTTGGGGTGAGGGGGGCTTATACCTCCCAATACAAAGCAGTCAGCCTGATCCGGCCTCACTCAATGGTCAGCCCTTACGCCATCGGAAATCATTCACCGCTGTCATAGGTGACCCCCCCCTCCCATTGCAGCCGTCAAATTCTTGCGGTCGACCACAACTCCGGCGGCTTTCTCGACGCCGGCCAGGTATTGGGCGAAATTATCCTCGGCGATCTGGGCCGAAAGGCGCTGCTCCAGCGTTTTCGACGCCATTTCCTTGAGCGGTTCGGGCGCCGTCACTTTTTCCACCTGGAGCACGGCGCGTGACTCGCCGTCAGATCCGAGCGCGGACGCGGCGCCGCCTTCGGCCAGCGAGAAAGCCAGTGCGATGGCTGGTTTCGGCAGATCCTGCTCCGAGGCCTCGCGCTTGAGCGGCTGGGTGGTCTTCACGGTTGCGCCAACGCTTTTGGCGACGTCCGCGATTTTCCCGCCGTTGTTCAGCCGCTCCACCAGTTCGCGCGCCTTGGCGGTGAGCTTGGTGCGGATCTGATCCTTGCGCCAGCCTGCTTCCACCTCCGCCTTCACCTCATCGAACGTCTTCTGCCTTGCCTTGATGACATCTTCCACATCGTACCAGGCGTAGCCGCCGCTCTTGAGGCGCAGCGCGTCGTTCTCGACGCCCACATCGGACTTGAAGGCCGCGTCCGCCAGCGTGGCGGCAGGCACGGATGTCAGTTGCACTGGCTCGCCATCCTTGCCTGCGCCTTTAAGGCTGAGCGTAACCTCTTCGAGCGGCATGTTCAGTTTCTTCGCGATGTCCCGAAGCAAAAGCCCGGCGGCGCGCTCCTCCTCAAGCGCCTTGATTAGCTTGGAGGATTCCTTCTTGCTTTTGGCCTTGACCAAGTCCTCGCGGATGCTGGCCTTCACCTCATCGAAGCTTTCCTGCTTGCCTGGCGTGATATCGTCCACCTGTACGATCACCCAGGAAAGCGGCCCGTTGATGGGCTTGCTGAACTTGCCCTTCCCGAGGCTGAATGCCTCATCGACGATTGCCTGGTTCGTGCTGAATTTGGCCGGAAGCTCAGCTTTCGAGACGAAACCAAGGCTGATGCCGCCCGTCGAAAAGCCCGCGGCCTTGGCCACTTCGGCGAAACTCTTGCCTGCGGTTAGCTGCGCCTCCGCCGCCTCGGCGGCCTCTTTGGACTTGAACGGAATGATCCCGATCTTGCGCCGGTCCGGCACTGTATAGTCGCCGGGGTTGGCGTCGTAGCGCGCCTTTACTTCCGCGTCTGGGATGCTGATCCTGGCCCCGGCGGTTTGCGGCGTTACCGCAAGCACAGCCACCTTGCGGAACTCCGGCGCCATGAACTGAATTTTATGGCCGTCATAGAAGCTCTTGAGTGTTTCCTTAGAGGGCGCCTCAATGGTTCCGGCATCCTTTGCGGTGAGCGTGAAATAGGCGATGGTGCGCTGCTCGTTGAAATAGCGGTTGTAGGCGTCGAGCAGCGGCTTGGAGACTACGCCGCTTCCCTGGAAGAGCCCTTGGATCTGGCGCCTGATGAGGTCGCTTCTATACTCCTGCTCGAAATAGGGTGCGCTATAGCCGATGCGCTGAAGGAAGCTCTGGTATTTCTTTGGATCGAATTTGCCCGAAGCATCCTGAAAAACTTGATTGCCCTTGATGTTCTCAGCCAAGCCTTCTTTAGAGAGGCCCAGCCCGAGTTTCCCCGCCTCGAAATCGAGGGCGGCTTCCTGGATGAGCCCTTGCAGCACCTGCTGCGGCAAGCCGATTGCCCTGGCCTGGGCCCGTGAGATCCGCTGTCTCGCCCTGGCTGACAGGTTCTCAAGCGCGCGTTCGTAGTTGCGATCGTACTGTTGAGGGGTAACCTCGATCGAACCCACCTTGGCGATATAGGGCTGCTGCGAAAAGCGCTGGAACGAAAAGTCGCCACCGAACTGGATGGCGAAAGCGACAATCAGAATCCCGAACAATAGGAAGACGGCCGCTTTCCTCATCATTTGCATCATGGCAGGCGAGTCCTTCGTAAAAGCCGAGACGGCCCTTGATTCAGGCGCGCAATTGGGCCAGGGTCCGCGGTGCGCCGTAATTTAGAGGATTAAAATCGGTGCGCAACATCAGATTGGAGCCACGCACCCGCTTTTAAGGGGAATTAATAATGAGTCTACCGGAACTTATCGTCGCGGGAAACTGGAAGATGAATGGCGTTCGCGCGGATCTCGCCGAGATTGAGGCGGTGCGCGCAGGGATTCCGGCTTCCTGCAAGGCTGGCGTTTGGATTTTTCCACCGGCAACGTTAATCGGCGCCGCGGCCGCGCTCAGCGGCGGCACGCATGTGCTCACCGGCGCGCAGGATTGTCATGCGAAGGATTCGGGCGCCTTCACCGGCGATCTTTCCGCGCCGATTTTGAAGGATGCCGGGGCGGCCGCGATTATAGTGGGGCACAGCGAACGGCGCAGCGGGCACGGCGAAACCAGCCGCGAGGTGCGCGCGAAGGCATCGGCGGTGCTGAAGGCGGCTCTGCCGGTCATCATCTGCCTTGGCGAAACCAAGGGCGAGCGTGAATCCCGGCTTGCCGCCTCCGTTTGCACGCGCCAGCTTGCCGATAGCCTGCCCCCCGAGAGCACGCCGGAAAACACCGTCGTTGCCTATGAGCCCGTCTGGGCCATCGGCACGGGCCTGCAAGCGACCACGGAGGACATAACGGCCATTCACGCCGTGCTGCGCGCCGAACTCGGCAAGCGCGAGGGAACCGGCGGCCAGCGCTGGCGCATCCTGTATGGCGGTTCGGTCAGCCCCGCCAACGCGGCAGGAATTTTCGGAAGCAGCGAGGTGGACGGCGTGCTCGTCGGCGGTGCAAGCTTGAAGGCCGCTTCGTTCCTTGCAATCATCGAGGCCGGCGCACAAGCTTTGGAGCGCCGGAAGTCCTGACCGGGGAGGAGCCCAGTGAACATTCTTCGCCGTATGGGCGCGAGGGCTAGCTGGCTGACATGTGGGGCCGCGGCTTGCTGTCTGTTAGCTTTGCTGGCCCCATCGTTCGCCACGCCGCTCGATAAGAAAGCCTGCGCAAAGCTTGCGCAGGATATGCAAAACATGAAAATGCTCGAAGTCGACAAGTTGATGCGGAATGGCGCGGTGTGGGCCGCGACGCATCTGTCCGCAACCGACTTGAACCTTGTGCGGCAGTATATCAACCTCGACGAGCAGTTGAAATTCCGCTGCTCGGCGCCCAGTTCCCTCGTTCATCTCAAACAACTTGACGATGAGGACAAGAAAGGCTCGCCCAAACAAGCGCGTTCTTCCGCCAAGGCGAAGAAAAGCCGGGCGCAGCGAAAAGCGGCGAACGCCCACGCGAAGAAGAGCCCGGCCGGCACAAAGGCGCAGTAAGCGCAGCCTCGCCAGGCGTCAGCCAGTTGACTTCCTTTCCAGAATGACGGAGTTTCCTAGTTAGACTTCCGTATACGAAGGGTATAGCCGGAAGGTACTGGCCCCCGGACTGATGGAGCGCTGGGAGGTGGACGGAGTAGACCAGCGTAACGGCGATGCCCGGTTTCGCGCCATCGTGGACCGCACGGTGGATGCCTATGTCGGGGTGAACCTCGCAGGCAGGGTAGTTGTGTTCAACCCGGCTGCCGAGGCGTTGTTTGCTTGTCCCGCTTCTGCGTTTTTGGGTTACGAAATCGGAGAATGCCAGTTGCCGCAAAAACTGCGGCAAGCCATCGGTGGCGCCATCCGCGAGGCTGAAGCCGGATTTGCCCTGGCTGGAAAAAGCCTCGAAATTGAAGACTTACGCGGGGATGGGCAGGCTCTGGTGGCAGAGGCGTACGTTTTCTCCGCTGGCGCTGGCGAGGAAACCATCGTTGCCGTTCACCTGCACGATATCGCCAAACGCCGGCAAGCGGAAAAGCAGAGCCAGCAGCTGAGCCAAATTCTCAGAACCATGAGCGCCGGCAATCAGGCCATGTTCCGGGCGGCGGACGAGGACGAGCTTTACCGGGAGATGTGCCGCGTGACCGTCGAACTGGGCGGCTACCAGATGGCCTGGATCGGGCTTGCCGGGAACGACGATGACCGCACGCTCCGGCCAGCCGCTTTCGCCGGGCACGAGGCAGGCTATCTCGGCATCGCCAGGATTAGCTGGGCGGACAATGCTTTCGGGTGGGGGCCCGCCGGGATGTCGGTCCGCACCGGCGCGCCGCAGATAAACAATGACATGAGAAGCAACCCGGCCATGGCTCCATGGCGGCAGGCAGCCCTGGAGCGGGGATATCTTTCGAGCGTGGCGCTGCCCCTGAAGGATAGAGCGGCGGTATTCGGTTCCCTTAGTATTTACGCAAGCGAACCCAACGCCTTCGGCCCCGAAGAATTGGCGCTGCTCGTGGAACTGGCCGAGAACGTCTCGTTCGGCATCGTCACTTTGCGCACGCGCCGCGCCCACGACCGGATGGAGCGCGCGCTGTTCCAGGCGCAAAAGCTGGAAGCCCTGGGCCAGATGGCGGGCGGCATCGCGCACGACGTCAACAACGTGCTTCAGATCGTGGAATCCGCCGCGCGGCTGATGGAGCGCCGGCCCGGCGACTCCGGATTCCGCGAAATGTCGCTCAAGTCCATCCTCGATGCGACTGCCCGCGCGTCCTCGCTGACCCGCCGGCTCCTCGCCTTCTCCCGGCACAGCCCCATCGAGGCCAGGAGGGTTGTGCCCGCCGTGGAAGCGCCGAAATGGCGCGACCTGATGCAGCGCTCGGTGCGGGAGGACGTGCATCTGGACCTTGAAATTCCCGCCGGGGTATGGCCGGTCTTCTGCGATCCGAATGCCCTTGAGGTGGCGCTCATCAACCTCGCGGCCAACGCGCGCGACGCCATGCCGGGCGGCGGCACGCTCACGCTAAGCGCCAGCAATGTCAGCGCGGAGCCGGCCGGTTTCGTCGAGATCAAGGTCGCCGACACGGGCTGCGGCATTGAGGCGGACGTTTTGCCACGGGTTTTCGAGCCATTTTTCACCACCAAGCCCATGGGGCAGGGAACGGGCCTCGGGCTCAGCCAGGTCTACGGCTTCGCCAAGCAATCGGGCGGCTCCGCCAGCATAAACTCAGTGCCAGGCCGCGGAACAACGATCACGCTGCGCCTGCCAAGGAGCCGCGAGGAGGAGCGCGCAACCGCGCCGGAGGCGGCGGCGGGCGATGCGCTTCACCTGAACCTTCTCATTGTCGACGACAATGCCGAGGTGGCGCTGGCGGTCAAGAACATGGCAATCGCGCTCGGCTGCAACGCCGCGGTTACGGATTCACCGGCGAAGGCGCTGAACGATCTCGCCGCCGGTGAGTTTGATGTGCTTTTGACCGACCTCGCCATGCCGGGTATTTCAGGCCTGGAGCTGGCCAAAGCCGCGCGTGAGGCATACCGCTCGCTGGGGATCGTCCTCATGTCCGGCTATCCGCACTCCTTTGAGCCCCATGAGGCAAACCTGGAGCTGCTTCGCAAGCCGTTTAGCCCGGCGGGCCTCGAAGCGGCGCTCAGGCGCGCGGCAAGCGCCGGAAGAAGCGATGCGGCGGGGCTGGCGCCCCAAGCCAATCGTCCTGGCCTTGGCGTTTAGCCGATCCGCCCGGCGGCGTTGGCAATCCCGGCCGCGAGCTTCTCCTTGCGCATCAAGCGCGGCTGGTGTACAGACTGGCAATTCAACAATGCGGCCAATTGTCGCGGTTGTGTTCGCAAAACACTATTGATGCGCTCGCGCCAATGAGTTCTCATAACATTTCCTGCGCAACCAAGGGAGGTAACACGCCTGGTATGAAAGGCTGAAAGCGCATGAAACAGACATCCCATAATAGAAAATAGAAGGATGAAGCATATATGACGGTTGAGGAAATCCTGAAGAGGAAAGGTCAAAACGTCGTTACAACAGCCCCGGCAACAAGCATTAAAGCCGCGGCTGAACTTATGCGTGAAAAGAATATCGCGGCACTTTTAGTGATGAACGGCGAGGATACTCTCGGCATTGTTACGGAGCGCGATATTGTGCGCGCCTTCGCCCGCGACGGCGTGGCGATCGGCACCAAGCCTGTGCAGGACATCATGACCAGAAAGCTGATCACCGGCACTCCCGAAGACAGCGTGAAGCACGTGATGGAGGTGATGACCAACAAGCGCATCCGCCATTTCCCGGTTTACAGGGATGGCAAGCTTGCGGGCCTGGTCAGCATCGGCGACGTGGTCAGGCATCGCCTGCAACATCTGGAACTGGAGAAAAACGTGCTGCGTGACGCCTATATCGCAGCCCGTTAGTTGCCAGGTTCCAGCCTGCTTTGAGCGTTTAACCCGTCACCCTGTCCTTCTCCCAATGGGAGAAGGAACCCTCGAACGACCCGCAGCGGTGCTGCTGGCTTCCCCTCTCCCACAGGGAGAGGGGTTACAGCCCCATGTCCAAGGCGCCAGCCGCTACTCAGCGCGTATCGGCAAGCTGGGCTTGCAGGAAAGCGCGGATCGCGTCGCGCGGCACGCCGCTGGCCACGAAAGACTGGCCGATGCCGCGCAGGAGAATGAACGTCAACTGCCCATCCCGCACTTTCTTGTCCTGCTCCATGTAGGCGAGCAGCTCTTCGAGGGCCGGCATCCGTC
>JBNKTW010000100.1:0-1587 GCA_050298295.1 Rhodomicrobiaceae bacterium | reverse complement strand
AGTTCGGCAGCCACCGCGCCGAATACGGGCGTGACGTCTTCGATTGCCGCACCGCCGATGACATCGCGGAGAAAGGCCGCCACGCGCTGTCCTTCCACCAACCCGCCGCCATGAAAGCTGACGTCAAGCATGCCGAATACCGGCGCAAGATCTACCGCTCGGTGGAGGAACTGCAGGCCGATCTCGATGCTTGGATGGCCAGCTACAATGACGAACGCCCGCATCAGGGGCGCTGGTGCTTCGGCAAGACGCCGATGAAGGCTTTCCTTGACGCAATGCCCATAGCGAAGGAGAAAATGATCGCCGCCTGATCATATCAGACAGGCGAGACCCGGCTGCTCTCCAGACACTGACCGTCAGACCAAGTCTTGGCTTTTATACTTCATGCGAGCGAGCATCTGAGATGACAAGGGGGCCGCGCCCGTCTCCGCTAATTGCAGTTGGCTAACGACGCTAGTGAAAACCGTCTCACTTTCCGGCGGTACAAACTGTAATGCGGCTACCTTTGCCTTTTCCCAGCGATTGACGAGGCCCCGCCAAAACACATTGGTCTCATCGCGATGTACGTAAGTTCGTTCATACCATTCTCGCGCTGCGCGCAGCTTGTTTAGCAGCTCTTTTGGACGATCCTCGACTGCGCCAAGCGCAGCAAGCGTCTGCGGTCCAACCTGCCCGTCAACAGTCACCGCGAGCGCCTTCTGCAAAATCCTGGCGGCGCCGCCCGCACCACGATTGAACATGCAGTCTCGCATATAGAATTCGATTGCGCCGTTACGACACCACTTCGATGCAGGGGCTGTAAATTGTGCAATGAACTCCCGTGCACGTTCCTCGGCTTCAGCGTGTTTGCCGCTTTCGATAAGACGGACTAGTTCGTCACATTCCTGCTTGTGATAACGTTCGTTAATACCTGCGACCTCGTAACGGCCTCCTCCATCCTCTGGGCGAAGTTTGTAAACGATAAGTCGGCCTTGGTTATCTCGGCGGGCCTCAAAATCGATGATGAGTTTCGCCATCTTGAAGCGACGGGCTTCCAGTTCCGGCGCGCCAGAGTTGACAAGTACCGGGCCGTTCCGAACAGTTGCGTCTATGCCGTTTGCCTTCAGCCATTTGTGCAGGGCGGCTTTCTGGGTGCCGCATGGCAGGTCGGCGCCTCCGCCATAGTCCTTGAAGAGATCGCCGCAGCAGGAGGTCGATTTGACGCAAACGTGCGGGATCACGTTGTCAATGGGGACGTTGTACTGCTGCATGAGCCGCCGGATATGGGCATTGCGCCGCCCAACGATCTCATCGATGAAGCGGCGATAGGCGTCGAGATCGTCGAAGTCAGGCGAGCCGCGCAGCAGCAGCGCGTCCTCCAGCGCCCTCTTCAAATGACCATGGGAGCTCTCGATGGAGCCGTTCTCATGGGCGACGCCTGGATTGTTGCGCGTTGGCGTTATCCCGTACCGGAGATCGTGATGCCAAGTTCTCTGGTGTCCGTGAAGTCGGATAGACCGAGTCGGCCGGGTTCGTGCTCCTGGCGGAAGATGATGTCCTGCTCTGGCCCCGCGACTGCGCGCCAAGTCCGCATGCGCCGTTCCAACG
>JBNKTW010000099.1:0-3739 GCA_050298295.1 Rhodomicrobiaceae bacterium | reverse complement strand
CGGGCTCGATGAGAGCGAGGCGGCGGTCTACCTCTCATTCTCGCCAACCTTTTTCCGGAAGCTCGTGGGCGAAGGGCGCATGCCGCGGCCTCGCTTGGCGGATGGAAGGCGCGTCTGGGATGTCGAGGAACTGGACCTGGCTTTCAAGGCGCTGCCGCGCGAGGGCGGCGATGACGGGGCGGTGTTTGTGCCGGATGCGCCCAAGGCGGCGCGGAACCCATGGGACGATCTGCTTCGGTAACAAGGTAACGCCGGCAAAGGCAGGGCGGGTAGTACGATGGCCTATTTGAAGCTGCAGTACATCACCGAGGATCGTGACCGGCACGGCAATCTGCGGTTTTATTTTCGGCGTCCGGGGAAGCCGAAAATCCGGTTGCACGGTTTGCCCGGCTCGGAAGAATTCATGACAGAGTACCGGGCTGCGCTCGGCGAAAGCGGCCTTGCCGGTGCGCAGGCCGAAAAGAGCTTCGAGTGGCTCTGTAACCGCTACTATAATTCTACTTACTTCCAATCTCTGGATGACTATACCAAGCGTCGTAAACGCACAGGATTGGACGAGGTCTGCAATATCAAAATTGACGGGAAACGGAAGCTTGGCTTCGCTCCCTACGCGGCCTTGAAAAAGGCGCATGTCCGAAAACTGCGCGATCTGAAGGCGGAAACGCCGCAGGCGGCTAACGTACGCGTCAAGCAGATATCTGCTTTGTTCAATTGGGCGATTAGAAGCGACCTCGCAACTGTCAATCCGGCTGAGAAAGTCGAAAAGCTCAAAGGCGGGTCTGATGGCTTCTATACGTGGACTGAGCTGGATGTGGAGACGTTCGAAGCCTATTGGCCGGTAGGCTCGAAGCCGCGGCTGGCGATGTCGATCATGCTGTACCTCGGCGTGCGGCGTTCAGACGCTGTTCTGATCGGCAGTAAGCACGAGAGCCGGGACGGGCTGACGGTCACCTTCCAGGTATTCAAGGGACGCAAGAGCGGGGCGAAGATACTCACGCTTCCGATTTTACCGCCGCTGCGCGCCATTCTCGACGCGAGCCAGCTGGGGAACGAGACGTGGCTGGAGACGGCTTTCGGGAAGCCTCATACCGCCGCGGGCTTCGGCAACATCTTTCACACCTGGTGCGTGGAGGCGGGGTTGCCGCAATGCTCGCCGCATGGCTTGCGCAAAATCGGCGCGGTTCGCGCGGCCGAAGCGGGCGCAAGCGAACATGAACTAATGGCGATGTTCGGGTGGGACGATGCCAACATGGCGCGAATCTACACGCGCAAAGCGGCGCAGAAAAAGATGGCGGCAAGCGGCGCGGCGAAGGTCAATAATAGCGGGATCATTGTCCCACTCATTGTCCCGCCAGATAAAAAGCCTAACAAAAACAGCGCCTTAGAAGGCTATTGGCGCTCCCTAGGGGAGTCGAACCCCTCTTTCAAGATTGAAAATCTCGCGTCCTAACCGATAGACGAAGGGAGCGCAGCCGTGCTCACCGGCAAGGGCAGGATATAAGGCCGGTTTGCGCTGCTTGGCAAGGCCGAACGCGATGTTTTCTCGCCGCTTGCCTCACTGCGCGGCCGCGGCATCCTCTATCTGGAACTCGACGCGGCTCCGGCCGCCCCACTCGTCGCGTGTGAGCCGCCCGGCCACATGGCAGGCGAGGTCGCGTCCGCGCTCAAGGGCCGCGCCAAGCCCGGATTGCGCTGCCCGGAAGGCGACTGCGGAGATTTGCGCGCCATCGGCGGATTGCAGGGCGCAGCGGAGATGGCCACCGGAAAACTCCTTCAGCATGGTGAGGCGAACCGACGGCAGGCAGAAACGCGGCGCGGGATTGCCCTGGCCGAAAGGCCCGGCATGTTCTAGCTGCGCAGCGAATTCAAGCGTCGCCGAACGCGGTGTCAGCGCGCCGTCGACCGCAAGTGTCGCCGAAGCCGCCGCCGCCCGGTAGGACGCTCCCAGCGTCTCGCGCATATAGGTGGCGAAACCGGCCATTCCTGCCTGCGTCACGGTCACGCCCGCCGCCATGGTGTGCCCGCCGCCCTTCCTCGCGACGCCCGCTTCGACCGCGCCACGCACGGCCGCGCCGATGTCCACGCCCGCAATCGAGCGCGCCGAGCCGGTAGCCTCGCCGGCCGCCTCGTCATAGGAGAAAATCAGGCTGGGGCGCTGGAAGCGGTCTGTCAGCCGGCTGGCGGCGAGCCCGACAAGACCCTTATGCCATCCGGGCGAGCCCGCGATGATAATTGGGCAATCGGGGTCTTCGAGCAGCGCCTTGTCCGCCCAGGCCGCCGCTTCCTCCACGGTCCGAAGCTCGATCTCACGGCGCTCGCGGTTGAGCTGGTCGAGCGTTTGCGCGATCTGGCCCGCCTCAAGCCCGTCCGAAGTGGCGAGCAGCCGCGCGCCCAGCCCCGCATCGCCGATGCGCCCGCCCGCATTGATCCGCGGGCCAAGGATGAAGCCGAGCGTGTAAGCCGATGGCGGCTTGTTGACGCCCGCCGCATCGCTAAGCGCCTTCAAGCCGGGATTTTGCCGGTTGCGGAGCACCTTGAGTCCCTGCACGACGAAGGCGCGGTTCACGCCTTTCAGCGGCACCACGTCGCAAACGGTCGCGAGCGCCACAAGGTCGAGCCAGCCGAGCAGATCCGGTGGCTTGGCCTTGCCGTAGAAGCCGCTTGCGCGAAGTTTGCGCTGTAGCGCGATGCACAGCAGGAAGGTAACGCCCGCTGCGCAGAGATGACCCTGGCCGCTCAGGCAATCCTGACGGTTCGGGTTAACGATGGCGTGCGCCGGGGGCAGTTCGTCATTCACCTGGTGATGGTCCACGACCACCACATCGATGCCGCGCTTCGCCGCAACCGCAAGCGGCTCAACGCCCGTCGAGCCGCAGTCCACCGTGACGATCAGGCTGGCACCATCGTCAATCAGCGAGGCGATGGCTTCGGAGTTCGGGCCATAGCCTTCGGTAACGCGATCCGGAATATAGATGCGGGGGGTGAGCCCGTGGCTGGCCAGGAAGCGGCAAAGCAGCGCCGAGGAGGACGCACCGTCCACGTCGTAATCGCCGAAAATCGCGACGGCCTCGCGCGCGGCCACCGCCCGCGCCAGCCGCTCCGCCGCCTTTTCCATATCGGTCAGCGTCGCGGGATCGGGGCAAAGTGCGCGGATCGTGGGATTGAGCACGTCCGGCGCCTCATCGAGCGAAACGTCGCGCGCGGCCAGCAGGCGGCCAATTATTTCCGGGAGATTGTGCCGCTGGGCGATGGCCGCGCCGAGATGCGCCTGCGAAGCCGGAAGCCGCTCCACCCATCTGAGCCCGCGGGCGGATCGCTCGACGCCAAGAAATGCCGCATCCGTTCGCGGCGGCTGTTGCAGAGGTAGAGATAGGGGACGCAAACGGAAGGCTCCATGATCGATTGGAGCTTGAGTCTATCTGATTCGCTTCGCCGGGGACTTGCAAACTGGACATGGCGGGTACAGCGCGCTTTGGAAAACCCGGCAGGCAACCTCACGCATCCAAATATCAAGCTAATTTTTTCCTTTTCAAATACCATCAAGCGGTGGCCCAGGCCAGGACCAGCCTGGACGTTCCCCAAGAGAGCGCCTCTCACGGTTGTACTCACCCTCCCAGAGGGCGGAAGTCCGCTCCAGCCAAGTCTTCGAGAACCAAGCTATCGAATCAAGTACGTCCCGCGGCAAACCCTGCCCCATTTGCGGCTGGCGCTGACAGGATTTCCCGCGGACCGGGGAATG
>JBNKTW010000098.1:0-5295 GCA_050298295.1 Rhodomicrobiaceae bacterium | reverse complement strand
TGCGGCTTGGCGAACGTCCCGCCGGCCGTTTGTACATTGCGCGATGTTCTTCCGTCCACATGACGAATCACCCCTCCGTTGTCCCGGAACCGGTGAATCATGCAACCAGCACTTGCGCAAGAAACTTTTGGGTCAGGCTCTAAGCCGCAGCGTCATTGCGATCGCAGCGACGCAATCCAGGCCTAACATATGCAAGCCTCCTTGCAGCTTATGCCTGGATCGCTGTGGCGTTGAAGCGCCTCGCGATGACGTTGTGTGAAGTCATTTCCTATTTCCCAGCCCCGGCCGGCAGCGGCGGCAGCTTCATCCGTCCGGGGCTGTCCTGGCCGAGCGAGCCGAAATAGAGGCTCCCGTCCGGATGTTCGCTTACGGAGGTGACAGGAAAGAAGGCGTCCGGCCCATCGTATTGCAGGTTGGCCACGAGCTTGCCTTCCGGGCCGAAGGCCAGCACGAAAGCCTGCTTCTTCACGGGCGCGGGCAGATAGCGCAGCGCCCGCGCCAGCATCTTGCGCAGGAAGGGATGCGGCCCCATCCAGTCCACAATCGCCGAGCGCGGGGCGTAGAGCGCGACCCAGAACCGGTCCCGGCCGTTGAAGGTGATGTTGTCCGGGAAGCCCGGCAGGTTGTCCGCGAAGATGTCCGATGTGCCGGCCTTTTCGCCCTTCAGCCAGTAGCGCCGGATGCGGTAGCTGCCAGTCTCGTTGACGAGCGCGAACGCCTCGTCCGGACCGAGCGCCACGCCGTTCGCAAACTGCAGGTTCTTGAGCAGCACCTGCGCCTTGCCTGCCGCGAAATCGTAGACAAGGAAGCGGCCATAGCCGCCGTGCTCGGCGATATCTTCGTTGACGTGCGGAAAATGGAACTTCGCCGAGGTGTCCGTGAAGTAAACCTTGGAGCCATCCGCCGTAACCGCGAGATCGTTGGCAAGCCCCAGCGGTGCGCCCCCGGCGGAGGCGGCGAGCACCGTTACCTGCCCGTCCTGGCCTACCTTCAGCAGCCCCTTCTTGGCGTCGCAAACGATCACGCTGCCGTCCGGATGGATGAAAACGCCAAGCGGCCGGCCGTGGGTATTCGCAATGACGGTAGTCGCGCCGCCATCCGCCTCGAAGCGGACGATGCGGCCATCCTCAAGCCCGGTGTAAACGCGGCCCTGCGCGTCGAACGCGATTGCCTCCGGTCCCTTGCCGCTGCCGGGCGCGATGCGCTTTATCCTTTTGAGCAGCTCGTTACGCGCGTAAGGGCCGCTATCGGTGGCGGGCGCCGGCGGCGGCTACCAGGCTATGGGTTCGACGCGAATCGGCGAGAACAGAAGGTAAGCGAGAACTGCACCGAGAAGGCCCAGGAAGGAAATAAGCAGGCTGCGCATGAAGCCTCCGTTTGCCGCTGAAAGGCTCCGCTACCACGATGCGCCTCCGAACGGTAGCCATACCAAGGCCGCTACCGGAATGCGCAGGCCGTACCGGCGGAAAATACGGCATGGGCCGGAAGCGGAGAGAGACTGCACCGCCATCAACGGTGCGTGCGAAGAGCGAAGCTTCCACCCTGACCGGGAGCCTTGCTCTGCGAGGGGCGGCCGGCTTGCGCCGCCGGGCATGAAAATGTAGCGTGCCGCCCTAATTCCCAGCTTTCGAGACCCCACTTTAGGGTGGAGACAAAGTGGGGCAGCTTGAGCGCATATGCGCGGAATAACCTTTAGGCCTGAGAATGCTTGCCGATAGCCATTGTCATCTGGACTTCCCGGATTTCGCCGCCGGGCTGGACGAAACGGTCACGCGCGCGCGAAGCGCTGGCGTGGGCCACATGCTCACCGTTGGCACGCTGGTGCGGAAATTCCCCGAGGTGCTGGCGATTGCGGAGCGCTTCCCGGAGGTGACGTGCTCGGTGGGTACGCACCCGCATTCGGCGGGGCTGGAGCGCGTCACCGTTGAGCAGCTCGTCAAGCTGGCCGCGCATCCGCGCGTGGTGGCCATCGGCGAGGCGGGCCTCGATTATTTCTACCGCAAGAGCAGCCCCGAGGATCAGCAGGAGGTCTTCCGCCGGCACATCGCGGCGGCGCGTAAAACCGGCCTGCCGCTCATCATTCACACGCGCGATGCGGACGAAGACGCGGAGCAAATCTTGCGCGAGGAGATGGCGGGCGGCCCCTTCAAAGCCGTGCTGCATTGTTACACCGGCGGGCGCCGGCTCGCGGAGATAGCCATCGGGCTTGGGTGTTACGTTTCGTTCTCGGGGATTTTGACATTCCCCAAATCAGGCGAACTGCGCGAGCTTGCCGCCGCGCTGCCGCTGGGCCGCCTGCTCGTGGAAACCGATGCGCCGTTCCTGGCGCCGCAGCCGCATCGCGGCAAGCGCAACGAGCCCGCCTTCGTCCGCCATACCGCCAAGGTGCTGGCGCAGGTTAAAGGCGTTGGCGAAGCCGAGGTGGACAAGGTGACAACCGCGAATTTCTTCACGCTGTTTTCCAAGGCGAAGGCCGCCGTGAGCGCCGCCGCATGATTGCTGCTATGGGTGGAACATTTAGAGGGGGCGCACCCCCTCACCCTGTCCCTCTCCCTCTGGGAGAGGGGACGCCAGAAATTCCGCTGTGGTTGGTTCCGGGGTCCCTTCTCCCATTGGAAAAAGGACAGGATGAGAGGGGGCGCCCTCTTAGTTTCCCGCCACCCCTTGCAACCCGCGCGGCGCCCGCATGACGCTGCGCATCACGATCCTCGGCTGCGGCGCGTCGATGGGTGTTCCTCGAATCGGCAACGACTGGGGCGCCTGCAACCCCAACAACCCAAAGAACCGGCGCCGGCGCTGTTCCATCCTCGCCGAGCGCATTGGGCCGGGCGGCGTGACATCGGTCCTGATCGACACCTCGCCGGATCTTCGCGAGCAGCTTCTGAGCGTGGGGCTGAAGCGCCTCGACGGCGTGGTCTACACGCACGACCACGCCGACCACACGCACGGCATCGACGATCTGCGCATCCTGAGCTACATGCAGCGCAAGAGGGTCGATATATGGGCCGATCCGCGCACGCTGACGCTCCTGAAGCAGCGCTTCGACTATTGCTTCGAGACGCCGCCCGGATCGAACTACCCGCCGATTCTGTCGGGCCACCTCATCGAGAACCTGGCCCCCGTCACCATCGCCGGACCCGGCGGCGATTTGACCATCCAGCCCTTCCGGCAATTGCATGGTGATATCGATTCGCTGGGCCTGCGGATCGAAAACGCCGCCTATTCCTGCGATCTGAACGATCTGCCAGAGGAATCGCTGCCGTATGTCCGGGGTCTCGACTGCTGGATCCTGAACACGCTCCGCTACAAGCCGCATCCGAGCCACCTTTCCCTGGAGCAAGCGCTGGACTTCATAGCGCGAATGCAGCCGCGGCAAGGGGTGCTGACCCATCTCCATGCCGAGGTCGATTACGACGAACTGGCGGCCAAGCTGCCGGCAAATGTGGTGCCGGCCTATGACGGCATGGTGCTGGAATTCTGACGCGAGCCGCCATGCCGGGGTACGGGGCGCCGGCGGGCTCGCGAGGCGGCAGCCGAATCGCGGGAGGCTTGGCGCGGCCGGCCTGCGGCCGGGGGCACACGCGCCAATCCTTGGCAACGGCTGCTTGATGGAAGCGGCGGCATATCTCCGCTCCCGCCTTCGCGGCCCGCCGGCGCCACCCGGTTCCGCAGCGAACCCCGCTTGCGCTGACGTCAACCGGACACGGCGCCTTTGGCCCCGCGGTGAGAAAAACGTGCTTGCTTGAACGGGGAACGGTAAAATGTATTTAAGATGCGCCCTATTGATGCAGGCGAAGGGCGGAATCAAGAACTGCCCTTGCCGCGCTATCCTGCATACCGTATATGGTATTAGCAACACTGATTAATGGTGGTCTTAACCATGAGGGGTGGTCGAGAGGCCCAGGGTGAGAGGTTCGTTGATCCGGCGCGCCAGAGCGATGAATGCTGGCGACGCGGCGGGAGCCGCTGAGTTCATCAAACGTTTCAGCCCCGTACCGGACCGGCTTGCACGGCTGCTGCCCGATGTCCTCAAACGGCTGATCTCGGAGGAGATGCTGTCGGGCGTGGTGGTCGAGCACATCAACGACCACGATGTGCTACCTCACCTTGCCGCGATCGGCGTTTCGGGCTTCGTTGCCAGCCGGTGGGCGGACGCCTATCTGGCCTCCCCAGCCCCGCACATGGATCTGATGCTTTTCGACCAGGCCTCCCGCGATGGGCAAGAGTCGGCCTTGCTGTCCCACGCGGGGATCGCCAAGGCCAACGCCGGCGATGGCCTGACGCTGCTTCCGCTTTTCTGGCTGCAGGTTACGGACGACCCAAGCGATCCCGAGGCGCACGCGCTCTTGAGGCTTGGCCAGCAGAGTTTTGTCGACCGGCACCGGGGCTTCCGGCTGGCCCGCATTATCAAGGAAACCTGGGCGTCGCGGGCCTTCGCCTTCCAGGGCGGCGGCTTCCGCGAGCACTGCCGCTTCCCCAAGGGAACGCCGCTGGGCTTCCATCCTCAAAAGAAGCTCGAACGCGATCACATCGTTTACACGGTGACAAGGGAGGATATCGAGGCGAACTGGCCTGGCACCGCGGTGGGGCTCTTGTTCGCGCGCGAACGGCCAAGATGCGGCTTCACCCGCGCCGAGCAGCAAGTTCTGGCGCGCGCGGCGGACGGGCTGACCGATGCGAGGATCGCAAAAGACCTTGGTATCACCCCCGCCGCCGTTTCCATGCGCTGGCGGTCGATTTACACACGGTTCCTCGAATGCGCGCCGCCGGCGCTACGCTTCGAGGAAGATTCTGGCGGCGCGCGCGGGCTGGAGAAGCGCAGGCATGTGGTTGCTTTCGTCTCGGAGCACCCGGAGGAGATGCGCCCCTATGCGCGGCCCCGGCGGAGGAACGGTTACAAGCGTGAAGCCGGCAACTGAGCTTCCGCCTTCCGGGAGGGCAGGCGGCTTTAAAAGCTGAATTTGAGGGATTGACAGAGGATGACAAAGGGAGTGAGCAACACTACCGGTCCACCCCCTCATCCTGTCCTTCTCACCATGGGAGAAGGAACCCCTGATTTACCCGCAGCGGAATTTCCGGCCTCCCCTCTCCCAGGGGGAGAGGGACCGGGTGAGGGGTTGGGCCTCGAAATTAATGTGCCGAGGCGGGGCCTACTTCAAGAAGCCTTCGAACTTCTTCTTGAACCTGCTGACGCGGCCGCCGCGGTCCACGATCTGCTGGTTGCCGCCGGTCCAGGCCGGGTGCGTCTTGGGGTCGATGTCGAGCTGCAGCTTGCCGTCTTCCTCGCCGTAGCAG
>JBNKTW010000097.1:0-1576 GCA_050298295.1 Rhodomicrobiaceae bacterium | reverse complement strand
TACGCTAGCGGTGTTCGCTAGCGGTTGCGCCTGGCCGCGGCTTCCGCTATGGTTTTCGCCAAGCACCCGTAGCTCAGCTGGATAGAGTACAAGATTCCGAATCTTGGGGTCACAGGTTCAAGTCCTGTCGGGTGCGCCAATCATATCAAGGACTTAGCGTGAGAACAATGTAGAACGTTTGCCACGTTTTACAATCTGGGCCGCCGTGTTTTACAATCCAGGCTCGTTTTCGTTCATCGTTCGTCCCGACTCGCCCGCCGCCTGCCACTTCAAAACGGCAGCCGCCGCCAGCTTTTTTTGGTTCACCTGCCGCGCATAATGCGCCACCATGCCGCGCGACTGGCCGGTGATCGCCGATACCTCCGCGTCCGTGCATCCAGCCTCAAGCAGGAACACGACCGCAGACTTACGCAAGCCGTGGAACACAAGCTCCCGGCCCCGGAATTCCTTGAAAGCCTCGCGGTTCAGCTCTGTGCCCCAAGACGCCTTGAAACCATGCGTCGTCCAGGGAAGGCCGCGCGTGTTTGTAAGGACATGGACGCTGACGCGAGGGATCTCCGCAAGCACCGCCCGCAGATTTACGTGCGTCGGAATCCAAAGCTTCTTGCCGGTCTTGTTTTGCGTGACCGAGATCAGCCCATCCTGAATGTCCGACTAGAGCATGCCAAGCACGTCGGCCTGCCGCTGGCCACTGTAAAGGGCGACGGCCGCCGCCCACCAGAGATCAGTACGGGCCTCTGCCCGAAACTTCTCAATTTCCTCCCACGTCCAAGGCGCGAACCCCTCGCCGATGCGAAGCATTCTGATTTTCGTGCAAGGGTTATAGGTCCTCCAGCCGCGAGGGATCGACCAGGACATCAATGACGACAGCGCTCGCACGATGTTGTTCGCTTCGCCCGGCGTGGCCGCATGACGGTCACGCAATTGCAGAACATGCCGTGCCTCAAGACCGGCCACAGCAAGCTCGCCCCAGGCCGCTTCGATCTTGCCCAAGTGCCGTTCACGCTGCGACCACGTATTATCGGAAAGCTCGCGCCATTCCGGGCTCTCCTTATAGGCGAGTATGAGCGCGGCAAAGCTTCCACGCTTCGGCCCCTGCTCGATTTCCCCGGAGAGTTCCCTATAGGCGCGCCACCACTCAGGGTTCGGCATCCCGTCGCCATCGACCGGCGATCCCGGAAGCTTGATCCGCTCTTCCTCTCGCGCGGTGCCACGGAATCGCTGGAAGTAGTAATAGTCCTTGCCGCGAGCCTGCACGGCATGCACATGCGGCGGAAGCTTAATGCCCGCCTTTCTTCGCCGAGCCACCTTTTAACCCTTTCAAATACGCGTCTTCCTCAATTCCGGACAGCGTATCGCCTCCATTCGCGGCATTTTGCGCCTTGATAAAGGCTTTAACCTGTCCAAAGTCCCAACGCTGCAAATTGCCTATTGCCTCGGGTTTCGGCAGCAAGCCGAGACGTACGTAGGCGTCAATCGTCGATCGCGAGCAATCCAAACGATAAGCCAGTGTCTCCGCCGAAACGTAATCGGGCGGATAGAACCACCGCTGCTCGCGTACGCCATCACCCATGAC
>JBNKTW010000096.1:0-36917 GCA_050298295.1 Rhodomicrobiaceae bacterium | reverse complement strand
CTTGCCGCGGCGGACCTGGAGCGTGTGCTTGCTAAAACACGCGGCAAGCAATCCTTCTCGAACTTCCTCCGCAAGGCGGTCAGGCTTTCGCCTGCAGCCACCGGGCTACTGCAAGAGGCCGCGTTCCGGGCCGGTGCGCCGCTCGGTTCCTGGACGCCGGCGGCGCTCGCCACGCTGATCAAGGCCGTTCCCGTCTGCCTCACGGCCACCACCGGCATCGAGCGGGCCATCTCGACCGCAGGCGGCATCGCGTTCGCGGAACTCGACGGGCGCTTCATGTTGCACCGCATACCGGGCACCTTCGCCGCAGGCGAAATGCTGGACTGGGAGGCGCCAACGGGCGGCTATCTCTTGCAGGCCTGCTTTTCGACCGGCACGGCGGCGGCAAGAGGCGCAATCGAATGGCTCCAGGAAGGCGGCCGGTAATGCGCTCACTCTTTGCTATGGGTTCGTTCGATCGGGCTGAAGAAGCGGACTTCATGCGGACGATCCCGGCAGCGCAAGGGAGATTGTATGGCAAAGCAGGCGGCTTCTATCCGCAGCCGGCCCAACCAGGATTTCGAAGGCGCCGGCCTCAAGGCGCGGGGTTCCATCCTCATCCGGAAAGGCAAGATCGCTCGTGCCAAGCTCGAAGCGAACCGTGCCCTTCTGGCCCGGATCGAGCTTGATCTTGGCGAGCCCGCGCAGCTCCAGCAAGGGCCTTGTAACCGAAGCCGTGACATCGCGGATGAAAAGGAAGCAGGTTTCCTCGCCGGCCACGCTCCCCCGGTTTTCAATCTCCGCCTCGACGCAGATCCGCGTCTCTGGGCCAGCAGCTTCCGGGGACACGCGCAGGCCGCCATACGCGAATTGCGTATAGGAAAGCCCGTGCCCGAACGGAAACAGCGGCGTCACCGGAGCGTCGAGATATTTGCTGCTTTCGCGCAGTTCGCTGGCGGGCCGGCCGGTAGGGCGCTGGCCGTAGAAGATCGGGATTTGGCCGGCATCCGCGGGCCATGTGACAGGAAGCTTGCCACTTGGATTCGCCTTGCCGGTCAGGATATCCGCGAGCGCATTTCCCGCCTCCAAGCCTGGGAACCAGGCGGCCAGCACCGCATCGGCAGCTTCGAACAGGAAGGGCTCGACAATCGGCCGGCCGGAGGTCAGCGCCACAACGATGGGCTTGCCGAAGCTCAATGCCTCCTTCAATAGGGCGGCCTGCCCATCGGGCAAGCCCGGCCTAGCCCGGCTCGCCGCTTCCCCGCTCATGGCGGCGGTCTCGCCAAGGCACAGCAGGAGAACATCCGCATTGCCAGCGGCTTCCCGCGCCCCAGCGGCGGCAAAATCCTCGAAATGCGCGATGTCCCAGTCAGGCAGGGCACCGCGCAGGCCCTGCAAATAGCTCACGGCCTCGGCCGCTTGTCCCGCCGCGTGCCACGGCCCGAGCATTTCGCCAGCCGCATCCGCGAGCGGCCCAGCCACCGCAACCTTCACAGGCTTTGCCAGGGGCAGAATGCCGCCGCGATTTTGCAGGAGGACAACGGCTTTCCGCGCAGCTTCCCGCGCCAGATCGCGGTGGCTTCGCCAATCCTCCGGCCGCATTGCGTCTTCGCGGGCGAAGGGCTGCTCGAAAAGGCCGAGCCGCTCCTTGAGATCAAGCACGCGCATAACCGCCGCGTCGATGTCCGCCTCCGAAACAAGCCCACGGCTCAGCGCTTCGGGCAGCCCCGCGAGGTACGCGCCGCTCGCCATGTCAATATCCACCCCGGCGTTCAGGGCCAGCGCTGCCGCCTCCACGATGTCCGCCGCGACGCCATGCGAAATCAGCTCCGCGACCGCGTTGAAATCGCTGACGATGACGCCGCCGAAGCCGTGGCGCGTCCGCAGCCAGCCGCGCAACAGCCCCTTGTGGATCGTCATGGGCACGCCGGCCAGACCGGTGAACGCCGGCATGACCGTTGCTACCCTCGCGCCCACCGCCGCCGAGAATGGCGGGAGATGGACCTCGTGCAGCGTGCGGCTCGAAACATCCACCGGAGCATATTCGCGGCCGGCCGCAACCGCGCCATAAGCCACGAAATGCTTGGCGCAGGCGGCTATGGCGGAGGGTCCGGCAAGCGCGGTCCCTTGAAAGCCCCGGACCTTTGCCTCCGCGAAGCGCGATGCAAGCCAGGGATCCTCGCCCGGACTTTCGGCCATGCGCCCCCAGCGCGGATCGCGCGCGACATCCAGCATCGGCGCAAAAGTGAGCGCGATCCCCGCTGCCGCCGATTCGCGGGCCGCCGCTTGCGCCGTGGCTTTCCACAGGTCCGGCTCCATGGCCGCGGCTTCGGCAAGCGGGATGGGAAAGGTTGTCCTGTGGCCATGCAGCACATCGAGCGCAAACAGCAGGGGAATACCCAGGCGCGTCTCCCCGACCGCAACCTCTTGAAGCTTGTGTATGGCGTTTGGTTCTTGTAAGTCGAGGATGCTGCCAGCTTGGGCTTTGCGCACCTGAGTCTCATCCGGCCTGATCATCGTGAGCTGACCGAGCTTCTCCTCAAGGCTCATCGAACCCAGGAGTTTCTTTCTATCTTTCAACGGATTGAGCTGCATGAGAGCTGAGCCTAACCTTTGTACGCCTTTTGTTTCGCGCCCTAACCGAATGTTGGTGTAACATGGTGCGTATGAGCAATCGGCCAAATGGCACGGATTCCACCGCACGGCAAATGCCGGAAGCAGGAACTACGAACGAAGGCGAGAACAGCATCTTCGCTCAATTCAGGGACCTCTGGCGCGCCATCCTCGACCCGCACGCAAAGCGCGACCTCACCAAGTACGGTTTGGCAATTGCGGGTGTGATCGCGCTCAACGCTGTCGCCCAAATCCGGCTGAACCAATGGTCCGGCGCCATATACAACGCCATTGACAAAAAGGATCTCGACCGTTTCATCTACCAGGCCGAGCTGTTTGCCGTCATCGTCTGCGTTTTGCTTTGCCTGGGGGTTGCGCAAACCTGGCTGCACGAAATGCTGAAGGTCCGCCTGCGCAAGGCGGTCACTTTCGACCTTCTGGCCGAGTGGCTTTCGCCGCGCCGCGTCTTCCAGCTCAAGCAGAGCGGCGATATCAGCGCAAACCCCGACCAGCGCATCCAGGACGACACAAAGCGGCTTACCGAGCTTTCCGTCGATCTGGCTATCGGCCTTATTCAATCCTCGTTCCTTCTGGTCGCCTTCATAGGCGTCTTGTGGCAGCTTTCCGCGCAGGTCAAATTCGTGAGCGGCGGGCAGGAATTCGCAATCCCAGGCTACATGGTCTGGGCTTCCATCGCCTATGCGCTCCTGGGCTCAACTATTACCTGGCTTGTGGGCCGGCCCCTGGTCAGCGCGCACAGCGAGTTGCGCTCCAAGGAGGCCAAGTTCCGCTTCGCGCTCGTACGGGTGAGCGAATCCGCGGACGAGATCGCTCTGTTCCGCGGCGAGAAGCAGGAACGGCGCTTTCTCAAAGGCAGCGCCGAGGACTTGCTTGCCACCATGCGCCACATCGCCAACCGGCTTGCGGGCCTGCACTGGGTAACTGGCGGCTATGGCTGGCTCGCACTCATCGCGCCGCTGCTGCTGGCGGCGCCCGGCTATTTCCGCGGTTCGCTCAATCTGGGCGACTTGATGATGGTCGTGGGCGCCTTCTATCAGGTTCAGACGGCACTGCGCTGGTACGTGGACAAATTTCCTCTCATAGCGGAATGGCGCGCCATGCTGAGCCGCATCAGCAGCTACCGCCGCGCCCTGCAGCGTCTGCCCATACCAAGTTCGAAATCTTCGAAGATTCGTTGCGAAAGCGGTGGACAGGCGATTTCAACCAAAAAACTTGGGATCTCCTGGAATGGCGATCCGCCCATGAGGGTTCCGGACTTCAAGATCGAACCGCACGAGCGCGTCCTGATCGAGGCCACGCCGAAGTCGGGCAAAAGCACCCTGCACAAGACGCTTGCCGGCCTCTGGTGCCTGGGTAGTGGCAGCGTACAGGTTCCTCCGCAAGACAAAACGCTATTCCTCCCGCAGCCGCCCTATCTACCCATGGGCAGCTTGATGAGCGCATTGTCCTACCCGGACCCGGTGGACCACTTCGGCAAAGACGATGCCAAGGCGGCGCTGGAACGGGTGGGGCTTGGCCGGCTGACGGACTGCTTGTATCAGGTCAAGCGCTGGGACAAGGAACTGAGCCTTGAGGATCGCCGCCGGGTGATCCTCGGCCGTATGCTGCTGCACCGGCCGCAATGGGTGGTGCAGGACGAGTCCATATACGAGTTGGACGAGGAAACGCGGAAGACCGCGTTGTCCATCCTCTCCGATGAACTCAAACAAACCGCGGTGCTGAGCATCGGGCGCCGCCATCCTGGCGATACCTTCTACGCGCGCGTGCTTAATCTCGACGGCCTGACGCAGCTGGGCAGTCCGGATAGTTTGCAGGGATCGCACCTTCATTTGCCCGAGCGTCCATCCGAGGAAGAAGAGGGGGCGGACGCACCCATTGAGGCGGCGTCTTCTCTCCCTGTGGAAGAGGTACAGGGGTAGCGCCCCATGTCTTACCTGACTACCTCAATGCTTCCGCTAGAGTGTCTGGGCACGCATCCGGGCGCCTCCACAACCGTTATGCCCTTGGAAGAGTGTGTGAAAAAATCAAATGGGAAGCTATTGCTGCGCGCCCGGCCGTCATTTCCGCGAAAGCAGGAATCCATTTCTCACGTTAGAACAAGATGTTACATAGGCACCCGCTTTCGCGGGCGCGACGTTGCGGGGCAGAAGCTCCGCTAAAGCCTGGAACCCCAGGACGAGGCCCGAATTCTATGTGTGAAGAGAAAAGCGCAATCGGTGCGGCCATGGACCCCGCAACATCGTATAACCCAGCCGGCGCGACCGGCGAAGACCTGCTGGATCTGGTTCAGCGGCAATCCTTCGGGTACTTCTGGGAATTCGCGCACCCGGAAAGCGGGATGGCGCGGGACCGGGGCCGCGCGGACGGTACGGTTGAGAACGACATGCTGGCCGTGGGCGGCACAGGCTTCGGCATCATGGCCATGATCGTGGCGGCGGAACGCGGCTGGATCGCGCACGAAGACGCGGTGGCCCGGCTTCTCAAGATCCTGGACTACCTCGGCAAGGCGGACTGCTACAACGGCGTGTTCCCGCATTTTCTCGACGGCGCCACTGGCAAGGAGATGCCCCTATGGGCGGAAAACGCGGGCAGCGATATCGTCGAGACTTCGTTTCTCGCGGCCGGCCTCCTTTGCGCCCGGCAGTATTTCGACGGCGGTGACGCCTCCGAGAGCAAGTTGCGCGCCGCAATCACGAGCCTTTGGGAGGCCATCGACTGGAATTTTCAGACCAACGATGGCAGCGCGCTTTACTGGCATTGGACGCCCGATGGCGGCCTGAGACACAAGATCGAAGGCTGGAACGAGTGCCTCATAACTTACGTGCTGGCGGCCTCCTCGCCAACCCATCCCATTAGCGCAAGCTCCTATCACGAGGGTTGGGCCAGCGGGCCGGCCTTCAAAAACGAAAACGACTACTACGGCGTCCGCCTGCCGCTCGGCCCAAAAATGGGCGGGCCCTTGTTCTTCGCACACTTCTCATTCCTCGGGCTCGACCCGCGCGGCTTGAAGGACCAGTACGCCGATTACTGGCGGCAGAATGTGAATCACTGCCTGATCAACTATGAGCACTGCGTCCGCAATCCTTGCGGTTTCAAAGGCTACGGCCCCGATTGCTGGGGACTGACCGCGAGCGAGGGCGACACGTGTTACACCGCGCACGCGCCCGAAGACGACAAAGGCGTGATCTCGCCCACCGCCGCGCTGTCGAGCTTCCCCTATACGCCGGTTCAATCCATGGCGGCGCTCCGCTGTTTCTTCAGTTACGGTGACAAGCTTTGGCGCAAATACGGCTTCGTGGACGCCTTCAACCCCACAACCGGATGGTACTCGAACGAGTACCTTGCAATCGACCAAGGCCCGATCATCGTGATGATTGAAAACTACCGCACCGGCCTGTTGTGGCGGCTATTCATGAGCTGCCCCGAGGTAGGCCGCGGACTCGACTTGCTGGGTTTCGAACGGCAAGCCCAGGTGTGAGCGTGCTCAGATAACAGCATAACCAAAGGAGCGCCCTTACAATGGCGGACGAACGCACGCTGGAGCAGTGGGGTCAGGAGCTGGCGCATGTCTGCGCGGCCAGGCTCGCGAAAGCGATTTCGGCGACAAGCCTTGTCATGAACCGCACCGGCTTCGGGCAAACCATCCGGCCGGCGCCGGGGTCCGTGCTCGCAAGCCCGTCGTTGGCGTTCGATGCCGGCGAGCTGGACTATTTCTTCCATTGGCTCCGTGACGCCGCCGCCATCATGAACGCCGCGCGCATTCTCGCGAAGGCGGGCGAAGGCTCGGCCGATTGGGCAGCGTTGATCAGCGAGTACATTCATTTCAGCCTGGAACTGCGCAAGATCGACGGGCGGCGCTTCCTTAACACGAGCGATTTCCGCGCGAAAACCGAGCCCGGTTTCCAGCAATTTCTGCGCACCAACGAGGAGATCGCAGGCGTCCATGGCGGCTTCGTGCCGGGGGATGTCCGGTACAATGCGGACGGCACGCTGGACTTCATCCGCTGGAACCGGCCCCAACACGATGGCCCGGCCGCGCGCGCACTGGTGGCTATGCGGTTCGAGGAAGACGGCATCGGCATGTCCGCGGAGACAACGGCGCACATGTCCGAGCTGATCCATTTGGATCTGGCCTACACCGCAAAGAATGCCGGGCACCCCTGCTACGACATTTGGGAGGAGGAGTCGTCCCAGCACTACTGTACAGTTCTCGTTCAAATGGCGGCACTGGAGCGCGGCGCCGCCCGCGCCAGACACGGCAGCCGGATCGCGGAGGCTGAGTTCTTTGGCGGCAAGGCCAAAGAACTGCGCAAAATGCTCGACGGCTTCTGGGCACCCAGCCTCGGCTTCTACCGGAGCCGCATGTCTGGCGCCGGCGGAGAAAGCCCGAAGGCGCTCGATTTCGCGGTCATCCTTGGAGTACTGCACGCCGGCCTCGGCGAGGGTCCGCACAGCCCGCAGGACGAACGGGTGCTGCTAACGGTCAATCAACTGGAAGAGCTGTTTGCGGCGGAATACGCGATCAATAGCGGCGGGGGGCGCGGCATCATGTTCGGCCGCTACAAGGGCGACGATTACGTCAGCGGCGGTGCCTACTATTTCTCGACCTTCGGCGCGGCGGAATACTACTACCGCGCGGCCGTGGCCATCCCCGGCAGCAAGGCGGCGCTGATCGAAAAAGGCGATGCCGTCCTTGCCCGCGTCCGCGATTTCATTCCCGAATTGGGGCACCTCTCGGAACAGTTCGACCAGAAGACCGGCGCGCAAACTTCGGCGAAAGACCTCTCCTGGAGCTACGCCGCCTTCATCACCGCTTGGCAGGCGCGCCAGACGGCGCTGGGGCAAAGAGGGCTATAATGATGGGCACAACCCCTCACCCTGTCCCTCTCCCTCTGGGAGAGGGGACGATGCTGCAACCGCCGTACGGACGTCCCTTCTCCCATTGGGAGAAGGACAGGATGAGGGGTAACGCGCCATGAGCAAGCCGCCACCACGCAGTTTCCGCACGCCACGAGAAAGCGAGCTTGGTCTGCTCAGGATCAAGAACGCGGCGGGACTTGAGATTTCCGCCCTTCCAAACGGCTGCCTGTTTGCAATCGAGCATGACGATGGCCGGGGCCGCGTGATGCTGAACCAGGCGCTAGGTTCACCGCTGGGCGGCTCCATCGCGCGCATTCTGCTGCGGACGGAAGCTGGAACCGCCGAGGCGTTTGGCCCTGGCGCCGCCGTGCAATTCGGCGCGGGCCAGGACCGGTTCGTTTGGGCCGGCGAAACCGGCGGCCTGCAAACGCGCGTCACCCTCTGGCTGCATCCGGCGCAAAACTCCTGGACCTGGCGGCTGGAAGCACGCAACGCTGGTGCGGCCACGGTTTCCTGCGATGCAATCTTCGTCCAGGATCTGGGGCTAGGCGAGCGCAACTTCGTGACCGGCAACGAAGCCTTCGCCTCGCAATACATAGACCACCACATCGCCGGACATCCGCGCTTTGGGCCGGTCATCATGAGCCGGCAGAACCTGGCGCAATTCGGCCGCTACATTTGGGCCGCGCATGGCTGCGTCGAGGGCGCTAAAAGCTTCGCCACCGACGCGCTTCAACTCTTCGGGCCGGCTTATCGCGATGCCGCCGCCCTCGGCCTGCCCTTTGGCGCGAACCTGCCGGGCGTGCGGCTGCAGCATGAAGCAGCCTGCGCCATCCTGCAGAGCGGGGCGCGCAGCCTTGCGCCGGGCGAGGAAACCGCGTGGACCTTTTTCGGTTCGTTCAGCCCGGATCACAGCGCGCCTTCCAGCGATGCGGACTTGGCCCGCATCGAGGACGAGGGCGCAAGCGCAATGGCCGCGTTCCCTCCGGCCAAAATTGCCTTGACTGCGCCCGTGCGCAGCATCGTCCAGGACGCGCCTCCGCTCCGCTGCGACTCCGCGTGCGAAGCGATCCATTCAGCCGGACGCCTGCACGAGGAGCAGCGCGGCGGCGAACTGCTCTCCTATTTCGTGGAGGAGGGCACGCTCAACCGGCATGTGGTCTTGCGCGAAAAAGACCGGCTCATGAAGCGCCGCCACGGCACCATCCTCAAGACCGGGCAAAACCTGCTGCCGGACGAGAACGCGCTTTCGGCGACCTGCTGGATGCATGGCGTTTTCGCGGCGCAGCTCAGCGGCAGCGCGCTGCACAAACTCTTCTCCGTCTCGCGCGACGCCTACAACATCGTCAGGACCGGCGGCCTGCGCATACTCGCAGAGATCGCGGGCGAATGGCGGCTTCTGACGTTGCCCTCGCTCTTCGAGATGGGCCTGAGCGATTGCCGTTGGGTCTACCGCACGGATGGCCGCACGATTACGGTTCAGGCCGTGGCGTCCGTGGAAGACTCCGCGTTTCAGTGGGAAATCGCCGTCGAAGGCGAGCCTTGCCGCTTCCTGATCTTCGGCCAGCTCGTGCTGGGCGAGCGCGATTTTAGCCATGCCGGGATTGTCGAAGTGGACGGGGACGCGAAGCGCTTCACCTTCCGGCCGGACCCGGAATCGCTCTGGGGCAAGACCTACCCAGACGCAGCCTATCATCTGGTCACCAGCACACCCAGCGAGGTTGAGGCGCTTGGCGGCGATGAGCTGCTTTTTGCGGACGCCCAGCCGCGCGGTATGCCCTATGCCGCGATACGCACCGCGCCCACCCTTGAGTTCCGCTTCGCCGTGGTGGGCTCGATGACCGATCCCAGCGCTGCCAGTCAGCTCGCGCATAGATACGAGGGCTATGTAAGCCCGCCGATGCTGCTGCGCTCGGCTGGCAAATTCTGGTCTGACGTGTGCCGGGAGGCGCGCCTGCAAGGCGGCGGCGAAGAGACCGCCAGCCTCAACACGGTCTTTCCCTGGATGGTGCATAACGCGCTCATCCACCTGTCCGCGCCGCACGGCCTGGAGCAGTACGAAGGCTCGGCATGGGGCACGCGCGATGTTTGCCAGGGGCCGGTCGAGTTTCTGCTCGCGCTCGAACACGACGCCCCGGTGCGGGAAATTCTCAAAACCGTTTTCGGGCGGCAATTTCCGTCCGGCGCCTTCCCGCAATGGTTCATGCTACCGCCCTACGGCATGATCGAGGGCGCGCATAGCCACGGCGACATCCCGATTTGGCCGCTGAAGGCGCTTTGCGACTATATCGAATGCACGGGCGACACGGCGATCTTGTCCGAGCCCGTACCCTGGCGGGAGGGAAGCGGCGAAGAATGCAGCATCGGCGCCCATTGCGAGCGCCTGCTTGCCCATTTGCAGGCGCAGTTCATCCCCGGCACGCACCTCGTCCGGCTCGGCGAAGGCGACTGGAACGACTCGCTGCAACCCACCGATCAGGCGCTGAAGGAATGGACGGTCAGTAGCTGGACCGTTGGCCTCCTCTTCCAGCAGCTCCGCCGCTATGCGGAAATCCTGCGCCGCGCGGATCACCCCGCCGAGGCCGGCCGGCTCGAAGCACTGGCCGAAGCCATGCGCGCTGATTTCAACCAGCACCTCATGCGCGATGGCATTGTGGCCGGCTACGCCATTTTCAACCACCAAAGCCAGGTGCAACAGCTTCTTCTGCACCCGGCGGACCGCAAGACCGTCGTAAGCTATTCGCTGATCCCGATGACCTGCGCCATCGCCGGCGGCCTGTTCACCCCGGAACAGGCGCGGCGGCATTTGGCGCTCATCCGTGAGCACCTGCTCTTCCCCGATGGCGTCAGGCTCATGGACCGGCCGCTACCTTACTACGGCGGGCTGGAACGCTATTTCCGCCGCGCCGAATCCTCCCCGTTCTTCGGGCGCGAGGTTGGGCTGATGTACGTCCACTCCCATCTCCGCTATTGCGAGGCCGTGGCCATGCTGGGCGCGGAGCAAGCCTTCCTGGACGGGCTCCAGGCCGCCAGCCCCATAGGGGTCACGGAGCGGCTGCCAAATGCCACGCTCCGGCAGCGCAACGCCTACTTCACGAGCAGCGACGCGGCCTTCCGCGACCGCTACGAGGCCTTCGTGGAATGGCATCGCCTGAGGGAGCGCACAGTCGAGGCCGATGGCGGCTGGCGCATCTATTCGAGCGGACCCGGCCTGTTCATCCAGCTTCTCGTCAACCGGCTCGCCGGACGGCGGCGGGATTCCGGCAAGCGGCTTTGCTCACCCACAGTTCAGGGCGTCAGCCTGGATTGGAGCCTGGGCTAAGCGCGAAAAGGGCCCGCGTGCGGGCCCTTCGCTCGCCGGAGAGGCGGCGCGGCGCGCCTGCCAGCGATATCT
Source organism: Rhodomicrobiaceae bacterium (assembly GCA_050298295.1). Lineage (GTDB taxonomy): Bacteria > Pseudomonadota > Alphaproteobacteria > Rhizobiales > Rhodomicrobiaceae > Rhodomicrobium. The sequence goes on along the minus strand of JBNKTW010000096.1, from coordinate 26,050 downwards.
AGCCGCCAGGGCGTACTACCAGAAGCAGCAGCGTCTGCGGTAATAGACGGGGTAGCAGCCGCGATAATGGCAGGGATAGCCCCAGCCATAGTAGGGGGGGCCCCAAACCCTTGGGCCAACCACGAAGCCGAAACCGAACGGCCATCCCCAGCCGAAGCCGGCAGCGTACCTGGGACGCCATGTGCAGCAATAGCGGCGGCGGTAAACCCGGTGGCCGCGCCGGCGGGCGTAACGCTTGCGGTAACGCACCTGGACCAAGTTTCCGGCTTTCGCGGTTTGATGAACGTAGGCTTTGCCCAGATCGGGCGCGGCCGGAACCGCCGCCGCTCCATTTGGGCTCATAAGGCAGAGGCTGAGAGCCGCTGCGGCCGCATAGATCGTTGCGTTTGTTCTTAGCATATCGAGACTTCCTCACTGTTCGTGCCGATGCCCCAATCCCAACGACGACCCATCTCCTTTTCTACCCCGGCCTGAAGTCTAGGGCTTGCCGCATTAACAAAAAGTGAGCCCCCCGGAAGCGCGGCAGGCGGCCACTGGCCCTTCACCTCGCGGCTGAGGTGCAAGCAGCAAACCGCAACCGTCCCGTGAAAAGAGCGTGCGGAGAAAATGGTACGGCCGCCCAGCACTCGAATGTCATGGCCCGGCTTGACCGGGCCATCCATAAGAAAAACCAATGAATTCAGTATGGCTCTGGATGGCCGGGTCAAGCCCGGCCATGACAACAGAGGGCACCGCCAATTCTTCACACGCTTGATGGCGGGAACCCATTTCTCAAGGCGAAACAAGTTCGTATAGATCTCCACTTTTGCAGAGATGACGCTGCGGTGCCCCCATTTCTAGAACCAGCCGGATCTCGTGTCAGAGCGGAAAAGCGGAGGGGACGCCGTGTTTGATCCGGTGCAAGCGCCCGCTAAGGCCAAGGATTTCGAAGGCGAACTGGAGATCGTCCGCATTTTCGGTAAAATGTTCCCAGCCATCGGCGTGCAGCGGCACGATCGAGGCGCGAGTAAACGCGCGGGCGGTTTCGATTGCATCGTTCGTGTTCATGGTCAGGTTCAGTTTGCCGCGCGTCTGCGCGGCGCCCGCGAACAGCAGCACCAGGCTTGGCGCAAACCGCCGCTGCACCTCGGCGACACCATCGAACCACACGGTATCGCCGGTAACATAAAGCGGCTTGAACGCGCTCGTCCTTGAAGACAGCACAAAGCCAACGGCATCACCAGTCAGCGGCTCGATGCCTGCCGGGCCGTGCCGCGCGGGGGTTGCCGTCACAATTACCGTCTCGCGGTTCGTTTCAAACTCCCGCGTTTCCCAGGGCGCAAGCCCCTCGGCATTGCCGCCCAGGCGGATGGCTCCCGCCTTCGTGGTCAGCACCCTGCGGGCCTTCGGTAGAAAGGCGCGGCCGGCAAGGTCGAGATTGTCTGCGTGCTGGTCGTGGCTCAACAGCACCGCGTCGATTGGACCTACTTCGTCCACACTGAGCGCGGGCATCGCGGTCTTCTTCAAAGTCACATGCGGAAGCTGATAATCGCCGGGATCGTCGAAAGTCGGGTCGGTCAGGAAGCGCAGGCCGCCAAGCTCGATAAGCGCGGTTGGCCCGCCAATCAGGGTTATTGTCGCGCAGGCCATTTTCATTTCCTCACGATGCCCCGCTTTTTCGTGGCCAGCCCGGACCGTGCTTGCGAAAAAAATATTCCGTGTACGCGCCGGCACCTCGAAAGAGAATAAAATAGCGCGCAATTAACCGGCTGCCAAAGCCTCATGTAGCTCTGGCTTGAAAAAATGCCGGGAGTTCCGGCACTTCAGCCGTCATCGCGGCCCGCTTAAGCGCTGTGCTTCCGCCTTCGTGGCCGAAAACCACTTCGGCGAAGCAGGCTAGGAGCCGAAGCCCCGGCATTGACCGGAGCGATCAAAGACCATGTTACAAACAGGCCTGCTGCGCCTTCCGCACGGCCGTGGCCAGCCCCTCCAGCGAGTACCGGTCAGTTGTCGCCGTACCTCTGGCCGAGGTCGCCTTCACAACCATGGAACCGCCCCCTGCCATTGCGGCCAGGAGCTTCTGTTCCTCAGCCAAATTCTTGGTGAAAGCCCTGTCTTTATCGGCGGGCAGCGAGAAGCGGCGTCCGCCGGCCGTAACCGCCGCCGACGATTTCGGCTTCATCGGGTAGCCAAGCTTGACGCTGATCTCGTTGCGGATGTTGCCCTTCTGCCAGACTGTCACATAGAACACCACAGCCGAACGCCTTGGCGTCGCAGACCTGGGCCTCATATCCGTTGGCGCCGAGGCAGCGAAACAAACCCGCCCGCCAGCATTCTGGTGAATGAAAACCGACCAGTCCCCAATCTTCTGAACGAGGCGCGCTTTCTGTACACCCCGGCTGCGGGCACGCGCCGCCACAACCGGACGGGCTGGCTTGCTGGCCGCATGGGCAGCAGCGGCGGGTTTGTGCTTCGCCGCGCGGGTACGTTTGGGCTTCGAACGGGTACGCTTAGGCTTCGCTGACTGGTGCGGCTGCGGTGCCGGCTGCAACCCGGTATCGAAGTCCTGGGCGGCGGCAAACGGTGCGAAAACTGCGATGAACACCGCCGAAAGGAGCAGACGAACCTGCATTTTGAGAATTCCCCCTCTTTGCAAGCTTAGCCTCTGCCGGCGGCCAGAAAAGCAATCAAGCGATTCGGTAGCGCTTACTGGCCAGAGGAAAGCTTGCCGGTTTTGTCCGCGGAAGGAGCCGTCCGGTCTGGAAAAGTCCCCAGACTGCGAACGCGGTCGTACATTACGATCGCTCCAGCAACGGCGACGTTTATGCAGAAAGCCGCCGGAATTTTGATCACGTGGTCGCAACGTGAAAGAAGCTCGCTCGAAAGTACGCCAAGCTCGGGTCCAAGCACGTAAGCCGCTTGCAAAGGATGCCGGAAAGCGGGCAAATCCGTGGCACCTTCTATCAACTCCACGCCGACAAGCTTACAGCAGCGCGGCAAGACCATCCCGGCGGCGCTGGCCCAATGATACATTGGCAGGTGAGAGGAAGCCTTCGACGTATCGGCGTGCGCCTCGAACGCCTTCGGATGCGCGCCGATGGTAAAGAAAAATTTTGCGCCGAAGGCATGGGCGGATCGCATCAGGTTGCCCAAATTCAGGGGCTTCGAGATCCGTTCCGCTCCGATGGCAAAGTATCCGCGCATCCAGGCGCCTTTTCGCGTCATGTGTGGGTTGGGCCATCGTCCGCGTGCGGCGCGCGGGAGGGGACCGGCTTTGTTTTCACTGAGGTAGGCGATGAAAGCGGTTCTTTGCAAGTCTCTCGATGGGCCGGACGCGCTTGAAATTTGCGAATTGCCCGCCGCCACGCCGGGCGAAGGCGAGGGGGTGAACGCTCCATTCAAGCCGCAATTTACAGCCAACACGCACCCTCCGCATTAAACTGCCACACCGGCCAACCTTGAGTGGCAAGTTTGGCGCAAGGTCAAGGTTGTTATTCAAGGGCCTAGGAATATTGAGGGGTTCCGCAAGATGTATGGCCTGGGCGAGGCCATAGTTCGCGTGGGCACATTCGTTGAGGGCGAAGCCGGCCGGGCATGGCGGCTCGCGCGGGGGAGGGGTGATGCCGTTAGAAATGGCTTCGGCCGTATGCCGGGAATCGGCGCTGCTGGCAGAGCAATGCAGGCGGGAATTAGCCCGGCTCCGGATGAGTTCCATCGCAGCGTTTGCCTACAACAAGGCAGCACGCGGTTTCCTGCAAACCGCTGAATCGGCGCCACCGCGGCAATATGAGAAAGCCCGGCCAGCAGAGTTCGGCCCGTTGCCGGTCGTGAGGGGCGAAGACTCCGGCTGGAACAAGCGCGCCGAGGAGACCCGGCTTTTCGCGGAAAAGGTCAAGGACGCCACCCTCAAACGCGAGTTGATGGCAATCGCCGAGCTTTACGGTAGCCTCGCCGGCTCCGTACCTGCCTGCCGCACGCCACCCCGCATCGGCACGATAGCCGCTTGAGCCAGATGCCCAAGCGCGCCGGTTTCATGATATGAACGCGCGGTTGCGCATCGGAAATCCATTCGTTACCTAAGGCGCATGGCCGCACCGCAGAAAAAAACCTCCGGCGCCGAGATCGAGGATCTGATCGCACTGCTCGCCCGCCTGCCAGGGCTCGGCCCGCGTTCGGCCCGCCGCGCCGCACTGCACCTCATCAAGAAACGCGAGCAATTGCTCTTGCCGCTGGCGCACGCATTGAGCGAGGCCGCCGGGAAGATCGCCATCTGCCAGGAATGCGGTAATATCGACACGCAGCAGCCCTGCGCCATCTGCCAGGACCCAGCGCGCGACGCCTCGCTGATCTGCGTGGTGGAGGAGGTGGGCGACCTCTGGGCGCTGGAGCGGGCGGGCATCGTGAGTTCGCGCTACCATGTGCTCGGCGGCACGCTTTCGCCGTTGGATGGGCGCGGGCCGGACGATCTTTCTATCGCGAAACTTGTGGAGCGCGCCCATGCGCCCGAGGTGCGCGAAATCATCCTCGCGCTGAACGCGACCGTTGAGGGGCAATCGACGGCGCATTACCTTGCCTCCGAGCTGGAGGGCCTGCCGCTGAAAATCACGCGGCTTGCGCGCGGCGTGCCCATCGGCGGCGAGCTGGACTATCTCGACGAGGGCACGCTCGCGGCCGCCATCAAGCTGCGCCAGCCGCTTTAACAGACAAACTCTCACGATTGAGATGTGCTATGGCTTTCAAGCGGGCGCATTGATCGCGAGACCGGCGTCATGCCGCCAAGGAACGCCGTCATGCGGCAATCCCGATCCACGTACCTTAAGAACCGCACTTAGCTGGCCTTCTTGTTCCTGCCGTTTTAGTCAAATGCTCCGCAATCATCGGCCGTAAAGACCCGTGAGCATTTTATACATACATTCCCGCGCCATAACATGCCGGACAACTTCGCCGCAGCCTACACCCGCGTCATATCGCTGGCATTCGAGGCCGGATATTGCTAGCGTCCGGGGCTGGCGACGGCCGGAATACCGCGCGGCGCACAACGGCGCCGTAACGCGGCCTGAATTCAGGCAAGCGCCGGCGAGCCATCAAGCGAACTAAACTGGTAGAAGTGGCACCATGGAAATAAAGCAGCAGATAATTGCCCGTAACCGCGAACAAAGCGCTCTGTACTGCGACCCGTCCGAACGTGTGCGCCGCGCCACGCACCGCCAAGCTCACCCGACCGAAATCGTCGCCTTCATGTGCATGGACGGCAGGATCGATCTTGCGCGCATCACGAAGGCGCCGGCCGGGGTGGTCCAGCCGTTCCGCAATGTCGGCGGCAACTTCGACCTTGGCTGGCCATCCCTGGGCGCGGCAATAAACGATTGGACCGAATACACAGCTTCCCGTGGAAGAAACCGGCTCGCCATCGTCACCCACCACTATTCCAAGAGCGACAGCCACTTGGGCTGCAAGGGGCAGGGCTACGATTTCGACCGGGGGGTGGCCGCGGCGGAGCAGTTTGCCCGTCAATTCGAGGATGTCTTCGGTTCGCGTGTCCGCACAACGCACCCCATCGTAGCCGGAATTGAAACGGATGACGACGCACTCATTTTGCATAGCGAACACGACGCGAGCCTCCGCTATTATGTCGCGGAACACCTCGGCGCCACCGAAAGCGAGGTCAGGGGAACCCTGCGGCAACTGTACCCGAGCATGTTGCAGCAAACGCTCGAAGACTTACTGCCGCTCGTCTTGGGGAATCAGGCTTATGTCAAGGAAGTGCGCGCAGCCGGCCGCTCGCTAGCCCAGCTCAGCCACGGTGAAAGCGTGATCGCCGTGGGGCGCGGCTTCGACTGGCTACAGATGCCGAACACCGCGCTCATCATCGGGCCGTATGACCATAAGTGGCCCGATGCGGCCGAGATTGCGGGAAAGATCGTGTTGAACAACATCCAGTCGGGCCGGGTTCCGGGTGACAAGGGTGTGCTGGTGCTCATCTCCGCGCTTTCATATGACCCGGTTGGCAGTTGCGGCTGGAATACCGGCGTCCAAACGGCTCAATACCTTGAGCGCGTGACACTGGAGACGTTGAAAGAACGCGTGCCGGATCTTACGCAGTACCTTAGTCATTGCCGCGGCGTTCTCGAAGCGGATACGCGCTTCCTGCACTTGGCTGAGTGAGTATCTCATTCCAGCCGCTAGAAGTAATGGCAGCTTTTCCGCCGTTCCCGCGAAGGCGCATGGGCGTTACCATGACGCTAAGCTACGGATTACATTGAGGGAAACATCCCTCACTTTGTCCCGCTCCCACGCAAGCCCGCCATGGCGGGCTTGCCACTCAGAAGTGTCCCTATCCGCGATGTATGGATAGGGGGAGGGACGCTGTTGCACCCGCGGCAGTGATTCTGACGTCCCTTCTCCCACGGGCAGAAGGGGAGACGCGCCCAGTTCAACGCATCGCCAAGCGTTACAGAAGTGCGAATGCGCGGATGACGGCTGCGGCCGGTTCACAAAGCGATGGTGGTCTGGATCAGCTCGCCATGGCGCTGAATTGCCAAGCGCCAAATCCGCGTCCTCCTGGACATGACCCTTTCGAGGTTACGCGTTGTTTCGATCTTTACGCCATTGACCGCAACAACGATGTCGCCGGGCCGGATGCCGATGCGACGGGCATTGGAGTAGAACTTGGTCTCAAGGACGACAACGCCTTTCGTTTCCGTAATGGAAAGCTCTTCGGCGACCGCTGGGGACAAATTCGCAATCCTGGCGCCGCTTAGGGGATTGTGGCCCGCAAGCTCGCGTGTGTCGCGCGGCGGGTTCTCGGGCGCAACCATCAGCGGGATGGTCAGCTTGCGGCGGGTTCCGGCGCGCAGAACCTCGATGCTCACCTCGCCAGATGTGCCCTTGGTGATGAACCGGTATTGGAAGGCGTTCGGGTCGGCGACCGCCTTGCTGTCCACCGAAACGATAATGTCTCCAGTCTTGAGGCCGGCCGAGGCCGCGGGGCCGCCCTCGGCGACGTATGCGACAAGCGCCCCAGCCGCCCGGTCGAGGCCGGCGGCATTTGCGATATCCGAAGTGAGCTCGATCAGGTTCGCGCCCAGCCACGGACGGCGCACGCTGCCGCCTTGCAGCGCCGAGTTAACCACCAGCCGCACCATGTTGGCGGGTATGGCAAAGCCGATGCCCTGGCTGCCGCCGCTTTTCGAGAAGATCGCGGTGTTGATGCCAACCAGCCGGCCTTGCATGTCCACCAGCGCGCCGCCGGAGTTGCCGGGATTGATGGCCGCGTCGGTCTGAATGAAGAACTGATAGTCCGAAATGCCGACCCGCGTGCGGGCAAGCGCCGAGACGATGCCGCTGGTGATGGTCTGGCCCACGCCGAAGGGATTGCCGATGGCGAGCACCAGATCGCCAACCTCAAGAAGGTCGGCGTCAGCGAACGTGAGGTAGGGGAATTCGATACTGGAATTCTTGATTTGCAATACCGCGAGATCGGTCCGCTCGTCCTTGAGTAGCACCTTGGCATCGAACTCGCGCGCGTCCGCTAGCGCCACCTTGATTTCGGTGCCGGCATCGCCCCGCACGACGTGGTTGTTGGTGACGATAACACCCTTTGACGAGACGATCACGCCTGAGCCCAGCGAGCTTTGAACGCGTTCGCTGTGGCCAAATTGGCGCCCGAAAAACTCCTCCAGGAACGGATTGGAGAAGCCTTGCCGCACACGCTGGTGCACATAAACGTTCACGACGGCCGGTGCCGCCCGTTTCACAACGGGAGCGTAGGAAAACGTGATCTGCTCTCTCGACTCTGGCGTCTTCTTCACGGCCTGCGCGAAGGCCGCGCCCGGCGCCGTCGCGAAAAGAAGCCCGAACATAACTAACACTTTGGCGGCAGCCGGAGTTTTCATGAAACAAATCCCGTCCAAGTTCGACCGGGAGATATAAATCGCGGGAGCGGCCTCGATGCAAGAGGTGAAAGGTGGTATTCCTCTGGCCGGGGGATTCAGCCCAGGCTTGCAGGGACAAGCCGCCAAGGAATCCGCTATAGCTGGGGGCGTCACAATCCTCCGTGAATCTCGGTGTAGAAAGCAGCCATCAGTCTGTGTTTGAAGACCCGTCGAAAAGAGCCGTTGCATTGGCAGAGGACGCTTTACAATCGGAGACCGGATACGGTCCTTGGAACCCCGGTGTTGAATCCTCGATTCCGCTGGAATTTGTTCCGCTGGCGTCGCTTTTCAGGCTGGAAAATATCTCGTCAAATCTTCCGGAGTTGCGCGAGCTGAGCGAGTTTTCCGGCATTTCCATCGAGGAGCTTGCCGTTTTTAGGCCCGAGCGGCTCGTGGTGCACGAGTTGCTGGTGCGCGTGATCGCGGACCTGTGGGTGCCGGACGGCGCCAAGTATGAAGACCTGGGCCGTAATTTCCGGCGGATGATGTCGGTCATTCTGTCGAAGTACGTGCTGCCGCGAATAGAGGGGGTGAAGCAGCTCTATAGCGATTTGCACACGCGGATTTCGGAGCTAATCGGCCGGGAGCTTGCGATTGGTTTCGAGCCTCCGCCGCCCCCTCCCGCTCCAGGGCAGAGCGGGCTTTTGTCGAAGCTTGGATTTGGGCGCAAACCGAAGCCCGCTCCGGCTCCGTTCGAAACCGCCGAGGAGCGCGGCGCCAGAATCCTGAACACATGGCAACAGAAGGCGGACGCAGCCCAGACCGTTCTCGAACGCCGCGCCTATCAGGCCCTCATAAAGGCCGCCTCCGCTGTTATCCGAAAGCACGGGCTGTTTATCGGCGATGCGGGCCTGCTGTCGAAGCTCGCTGTTTCCCTTGCCTGTAATGCGCATGGCAGCGAAGCCATTGGCCGGCACATCGAGCCCCATTTCCTGGAAGCGGTGGCAGGGGAAGGATACAAGCTTCTGCCGCACCAGACGCATCCCGTAATCATGGACGTGAAAGGCGCTTCGGCCTCGGGCAAGAGCACGCTGCGCCCTCTGCAAAAGCACCTTGCGGCGAAGCTGGGCATTTCGTGGGACGAGGTTGCGCTGATAAGCCCGGACATATGGCGCAAGTTCCTGCTGGACTATAGCAGCTTAGGTGCTGCCCGCCGGTATGCGGGAGCGCTGACCGGCCAGGAATTCGTGATCATCGACAAGAAGCTGGATCATTATCTGGTCAACAAGGGCGAGAAAGGGCGTTTGCCGCACCTCGTCATCGACCGGTTCCGCTTCGACAGCTTCTCGCCCAGCAAGAGCGGCAGGGGGCCGTTCATCGAGCGCTTCGGCCACATCATCTACGTGTTCTTTATGATCACCCCGCCCGAGGCCACGGTCGAGCGCGCTTGGGAACGGGGGGAGCGGTTCGGGCGCTACAAGGCCGTCGACGACCTGCTCTACCACAATGTCGAAGCCTACACTGGGATGCCGCGCCTCTTTTTGACCGGGATGGGGATCAAAGGCAGCAAAATCTATTTCGAGTTCCTCGACAACAGCGTCCCCAAGGGCGCGGTGCCGAAAACGGTCGCCTTCGGTACGAACAGGGAGCTGAACATCCTCGACGTCAAATCCTTCCTCGATATCGAGCGGTTCAAGAAGATAAACATTTCGGCGCACCACCCGGAGGACGTTTATGTGTCCGCCATGCTAGCACCCGGAACGAACACGGGATTTTTGGTCAGATGCGCGCGCGCGGTCCCTGTCATCAACTTCGTGGAGGCCGGCACCGGCCGGATATATGCAAGGACGCAGCGCGGAGAGCTGATAACGCATGGGCCAGAACCCGGCGATCCCGATGTGAAGGCGGGGCTCGCCGCGATTGCCGCCGAGGTTTGCCGGTATTCGTATCCCGCTCAGGAAGAGCTGGGCACGCTGGTTCCGGGCAATGCTCCAACTCTGGGCGATTGGGGGCCTGGACAGGGGACGTCCAACGCGGCATCGCTTCTGCCAGCAGAGGGCTCGGTTCCCGATTGAGCCGGCTCGCACGCTTGAGGCGGACGCTATATTTGCGGGAGTGGCGGGAGCTTCACGCGAATAGGCGCAAATCGCTTCGGGAAGGCGTATGACCGTGGGGCGCACGCCATACTGCGGGACGGGGCGGACGCGGGACTTTGGCCCCAGTCTCGCAGTAACGCGGAACTCCCGCAGTATTGCCGGGAGATGTTACGCTTACGTAAAGGCCAGTGAAACAGGCGGCGCGCGGCGCATTTTTGTCACGGATTTGTCATGGACGAGAGGGTTCTCGAATTTGCGGAGACGATGCGCGCCAAGGCGGATGCCTTGGGCGAAACCGCGAATGTGGAGTGGCGGCTGAGCCCTGATCCGGTCCCTTATGAGTCAGCGGTGGCGGAAATGGAGGAGCGCGCCGGAGCCATTCTTCGGGAGCAAAAACCGGAGCTTATATGGTTTCTGGAACATCCGCCGCTGTATACGGCGGGAACCAGCTCCAAGCTTACGGACCTCATCGACCCGGCGCGGTTTCCGGTCTACGCCAGCGGCCGCGGCGGGCAATACACCTACCATGGGCCGGGCCAGCTTGTGGCATATGTGCTACTCGATCTCAATAAGCGCGGCCGGGACGTGCGGCGGCATGTCCATGGGCTTGAGGCCTGGGCGATTGCCGCGCTAGCGCCTTATGGTATTTCCGGCGAGCGCAGGGAGGAGCGGCCCGGAATCTGGGTGCGGAAGCCGGGAGGAGACGCGAAGATCGCCGCGATTGGCGTGCGCGTGCGGCGGTGGGTCACTTATCACGGCATCGCTGTCAATGTCTGCCCCGACTTGTCCCACTTCTCCGGCATCGTGCCCTGCGGCATCGCCGATGCGGGCGTTACCTCCATCGAGGCCGGGCAGGCGGACGCGCGCTTTTGATCCGCATTTTTCCGGCTTGAGATGGCTTTGCGCCGGGCGCGCGCGCTTTCAAACGCATCGGAATAACCGCCGCCGCTAAGGGCTCGATGCGAAATAAAAGCGCCACCTTGCGTGTCTTTTTGCCCGTCCGCCGCGTTACGGAAAGGCTTACATACCCTGGGTATGCGCACCTTTCCGCGCCTGGCGGGCGGACAAAAATCCTGTGCAATCTGACGCGTTTATTTCGCATCGAGCCCTTACCGCTTGTTAACCCATTCCACCGGCAATTTTTGTTTTCGGGCCGCCTTTCGATTTTGAAGCAGTTTAGCAGATGCGCCTTGAGAAAACGTAAAGTTGTGTACGGATGAATAAGTTGGTGCTATGGTTGCATTTATTGCGCCTGCGTGGCCGCGTTGCGGTTGCAGATTTGGTTAACATGCAATCTGTGGATATATTTAACGGGGTTTTTGAATCGCAAAAATCGCGCGGAAACGGCAAAAAATTCCGGGAAATGCGGCGGCAAAAAATATGGGGCGTTGCCGTTAACCAAACGCGCATTTACCATAAGAGAATCTTAGGGGATTGGAACGGCCCGTTAACCTATGTACGATCGCCGCGCTGGCGGGCGTTAGCCCTGGCCCACGGGGGCTAGAAGGCGCTACTGGGTAGGATACTAGATTCGTTTACGGAATATCATCAAATTTTCCAGATCTTGGTGCAGCCTCGGGATAGCAGGCGTGGCTTGGGGTAGTGTTTTCCGGTTGTAGGGATGCGTAAATGGCTGGTTCGTGGCGTAGAATTCTGGATGGTGTGCCGTTGAATCCCCCAGACGATCAACGTCCCGTGCGTCCTGATCAACCTCAGCAGCGTCCGGCCGGTCCCGCCCCGCAGCGCCGCCCGCCCGCGCAATATCACGCCGCGACGCGGGCCCGGGGCGAGCTTGAGCGCGAGCTGGCGGCGTTCTCCGGCAGGATTGCGGATAATGGGCCGCCACCCCGTGCCCCCGCGCCATCGCCTCCGCCTGCCTCTGCTCCCGCGCCCGTGCCTGCGCTTCCCCGGCCGGCCGGGTACAGGCAGGCTCCCGGCCCAGCCCATCCCGCCGGAAACACGCCGGCCGCTCCTGGCGGGATGCAGCCTGCCGCTCCGGAAAGGAGCCGGGGGACCGGAGAAAGGGCGCCCTACAATTCGCTGATGGCCGCGTTGAGCAAGGCCACGCCGGAGTTGCTGCCGGAGCCGGAGAAACATCTGCCAGCCGTATATAAGCAGCCCGCCAGGCCGCGGAACAAGCCGTCAAAGCTTCCGTGGCGCACGTTTATGGGCGTTTCGGTCACGGTTGCGGCCGTAAGCCTATCCGGCTACGTCTACCTGAACAGTGGCGGAGAAAGCGGCGCGGCGTTTGAAGCCAGCGCGCCCCGCGCTATCGCGCCCCTTGCCGCCGTCAGTCAAGCCAATGCCAGCCAGGCAAAGCCGAAGTCCGATCTCGTCGGCCTGGGCGGCAATATGATGTATATCCCGCTGCCGCAGCGCCGGCCGCAGACGCCTGAAGCTCAGGAGCCTGCTGAAGCCGAAGTTTCCGGAAGCGCTGTCATTGTCGAACGGCATCCGTTCATTCCTAGCGGGGACAATTAGTTTGTTGCCTGACGGCTTGCCCCGTTAATGGAAAGGCGCTTTCAGGAAACCGCGCCCCCGGGCGGTTGAACACAGATCCCGCAGTTGAAGCAGCTTAAGCGCGAATGCGGCAAGCACAGCTAGTCGCTGATGGAGTGCAGTGCCTCATCTTTAGGTGGAAGGCTGAAGCAGCAAGCAGCGCCCATCCCGGCCCCGCTTTCGCGCGTGTGCGCTTTCGCGGGGCTAAACTCCAACGGGAATCCGTTTCTGCCGCTGGAACAAGCTCATATAGGGATCTCCGCTTTCGCGGAGATGACGCTGCGGCTAATCTCCAAGCGCCGCATCGCCTCAACCGCTGTTTCGAGGTTGAATGAATTAGCGGCAAACCAGCCTAATCTTCGGCTTTGGCATGGGACCGGCCCCGGCGGGCGCGCACTGCTCACGCCTTGGTGCGTATGTGGCGGCGGATTGGCTCTATGCTTTTGTCCGCCGCCACCGCCAGAATGGCTGAAATCGACAGCAGTGGAATGGCGCTTGCGGCAAACAGCATCGGGGTGCCTGGCTTGAAGCCCGGCAGAATAAGCGTGACGAAGAACCCGGTCAGGTGATGGCTCAAGAAGAGCGGGTAAGCCAAATCGCCAAGCCGCTTGTCCAGAGCGGCGGCCATTCCACGGTGACGCATATGGGCAAAGCTCCCGGTAACAGCCGCCGCCATAATGATATTTGCGTACCAGCACACGGCATTCGTGATTAGGGGCGAGGAGGTAAGACTTGCGAATGCAATGTTTGCGAGCCAAAGGGGCGCAATGATCATATAGGCCCACACTGCGGACTGGGCCTTACGGCTTTGCAGAAGAAAATAGGTAATACTGCCAGCGGTAAAGGGCAGTACAGCAGACTGCCATGGCATATAACGCGGCTGCCATTGGAGCCCCATCTCCGATAGGCAATATATATGGTAGGCCGCAGCGAAGATAAAAACCGCAGCCGCACAACGGAAGCCACGCGCGATAAACGCCCACAGCAGGAAATAGTTTATGATCTCGATTGCGACTGACCAGCTGGGTGGCACCAGCCGGAATTTCTGCCAGTCCGGAAACGCGAGAGGGATCATCGTCAGGTTTGCGAAACCTTCCCGCAAGCTGGGATCGCCCCTCCAAACGGCATGATAATTGCCAGCAAGACTGGGCCAGACAGTGATCGTGGCAAGCGTCAATGAAGCAACGATGTAATACGGCGGGAATAAGCGCAGAAAACGATTGGTCCAAAAAGCCGCAGAGCGGCGGCGGTATGCTTCGTTTAAAACCGCCGTCATCAGATATCCGGAGACGGCGTAGAACGCTTGTACGGAATATAACCCGAATACCAGAGGGAATCCCCCGATGTGAAACATTGCAACAAGTATTGCAAGAGATATACGAAAGGCGCCGAGCATCGAGTTAGAGATAATTGATAGCGGAATAACAAATCATAATCCTGGCGTTTAGCATCGCCATGCCCCTGACTCAACGGTTGCCGCCGAAAACCTGCGCGCAATTTGGACAGAGTCATCAGCGCAGACGGAAAGCTCAGGGTGCCTTTCAAGCCTTAGTATTTGCTCGACGGTTGGATCGGGCCAAGGCCCGGCCGCACAAACTGGATCCTCAACCGCCTCCATGCCTGCTTGCTCCAGCCTTCCCAAAAAAGTTTCGTGAGTGGAAAACCTGCTGCGCTCAGCGAAAATTTGCTTACTTGTAACTACATAGCTCCTAATGTACTTAGGTGCCGCGGCCTAAAAGCTCTAATCCCCGCGCTTCGAAGGGCGTTCCCTACCCTTGCTTGAACTTTTAGCCACGGCAACCACCAGTATGTGTCTTTTTAAGGATCCGTCAAACACTTTATAAAGCGTTTCACATATCGTAAAACTACCTATACATAAATGTGCCCGCTCCGTGGGCATATAAGGGTGGCCGGAAACAGGAGTTTCAAAGGTGGCGTCCGGCCCGGCGTTAGCGTAGCGCTTCCACGATATCCGCGTGGCCCGCGGCGACCGCAACGTCCGAAGCCCGTTCGCGCTTTTTGTTGCGGAGGCTTTTGTTGGCGCCCGCAGCCACCAGCGCACGCACTGCTTCCAACCGGCCTTCTCTGGCCGCCGTCATCAGAGCGGTATTGCCGAATTTGTTACGGGCGTCGATGTCCGCCCCCGCCCGGAGCAGGGCCTGGATCAAAGGAAGCGAGCCCATCCGCGCGGCAAGCATAAGCGGGGTGTTGCCAGAGGCCGTCGCCCGGTTGGCGCGCGCGCCGCGCGCAAAGAGGCGCATGGCGGCTTTGGCGCGGCCTTGCTCCAGCGCACGCAAGAACGGGGTTACTCCATTCTTGTCCGCTGCGGAGAGAGATGCGTTTCGCTTCAAGAGCGCGTCGAGCGCTTTGAGATTCCCCCTGTCCGCGGCAAACCACAACGGCGTGCGGCCAGAGGCGTCAGGCTTGTTAACCGCCGCGCCCCGTTCGATCAGCGTCTGGACAATTCCTCCGCCGCATTTGCGGCTCGCCATCGACAGCGGGGGGCCTTTCGCCCCACCGCCCAGGTCCGGGCTGGCCCCTTTCGCAAGCAGGACGGCCACGGTTTCTTCGTGGCAGCGGCGAATGGCAAGCGTCAGCGCCGTTTCCTGATCCGGGCGGGCCGCATCGAGTAGCGCGCGTTTGCCGGCAAGAATCTCAACTGCCTGGTGGCGGCCATTAGCCGCAGCGATCATCAGCGGCGTTTCATGCGCCTTGTTGCGGGTTGCGGCGTTCGCGCCCGCTGCAAGCAAAGCGCGGAGGACGGCGGCATTTCCGGTGGACGCAGCCAGCGCCAGGGCGGTGTTGCCATCCTCGTCGCGGGCCTTGAGGCTGGCGCGGTTCGCCGCCAGCTTGCGCACGGCCCCGGCGTTCGAGCGGCGGGCCGCTTCCAGAATCAGGTGCGGGTCATTCGGAAGTTTCACGGGAATGGCGGAGGTTGCGCCGGGCCCGGCAACTTTCGCCTTCCAGCCGGATGCTCTCTCCGGCTTCTTCGGCGCGGCTTGCGCGGCGGCGATGCGGTCAAGCAAGGCCGCCGCTTTGGTGTGGCCGTTTTCGCCGGCGTGCCGCGCCCACATTTTCGCGGCTGCGATGTCGACCGGCGTTCCGCGCCCGGTCAGATACATGGTGGCGAGGCTGTATTGGGCGCGGACGTGGCCTCTGGCCGCAGCCGCCTTCATCCAATAGAACGCCGTCTTGTCGTTCCGTTTGACGCCGCGGCCCATCCGGTAGAGCGCGCCGAGTTCGTATTGTGAGTTCGCGTCCCCAGCCTTGGCCTGCTTCTCCAGCAGGGCGGCGGCCTGGGAGAACGCTCCCTTGCGGATCGAGGAATCGACAGCGGAATTACTGCTCCTGTCTTGCGAATGTGCCTTGGAGACTGGGAACGCCCAAATCGCGAGGCAGGAAACAAAAATAAGAAAGCAGTCTCTATTATACCGTACCATGTTTGGTCTCGACCTCGACGCCGATGGACTTCAGAAAGTTCGTGGGCAGGATGCCGCCCGCGCAGACGATCACGGCATCGTTCTTTAGCGTCTGCCGCTTGCCCTGCCAATCAAGCTCCACCGAATCCTGGCCAATCTGAACAACCTTCGATTTAAGCATGAGCTTGAGGCGGCCAGACTTGACGGCCTTGTCCACGCGGGCGCGGTTTTTAGGCTTGGCGCGCGAGAAGGCCTCGGAGCGGTAGGACAGTGTCACCTTGGCATTGGTTTCGGTGGCGATGGTGCCGGCTGCTTCCAGCGCGCTGTCGCCGCCGCCAACGACCAGCACATGCTGTCCCGCATATTGCTCCGGGTCGATGAAACGGTAGACCACCTTTGCCTGCTCTTCTCCGGGCACACCCAGCTTGCGCGGCGTACCGCGCCGGCCAATTGCGAGTAAAACCGCGCGGGTTGCGTAAGTTCCGCGCGTGGTGCGCACCTCGAAGCCGTGACCGTTCCCCTCGATCCCGTCCACACGCTCGCCGAAGCGGATTCTGAGCTGGTGCTTTTTGACGATAGCGTGCCAGAAAGCGAGAAGCTCCTCTTTCAGAACCTCGGTGAATTTGACTTTGCCAACAAGCGGCAGTTCGACCGGCCTCGTCATCACAAGCTTGCGCCGGGGGAAATGCGCGACCGTGCCGCCAAGGCTGTCTTGCTCTACGGTCAGGTATTGCAGCTTGTGCGCCTTGGCGGTCAGGCTGGCGGCGATCCCGGCCGGCCCGCCCCCCACGATGAGGACATCGAGAACGCCATGCCGGCGGGCTCCGCCAAGCTTGCTGATCGAGTTCATCGCCTGGCGGCCCTGCTCGATGGCGTTGCGCACCAGGCCCATGCCTCCAAGCTCGCCCGCGATAAAGACACCCGGAACGTTGGTTTCGAAGTTCTCGCTGACATGAGGGATATCCACCCCGCGGCTTTCCGTGCCAAAGACCAGGGTAATGGCATCGTGCGGGCAGGCGGCGCGGCAGGCGCCATGGCCGATACATTCGGCTCCTTCGATAAGCTCCGCCTTGCCGTTAAAAAGTCCGATGATATGGCCTTCAGGGCAGGCGGCCACGCATGAGCCGCAGCCCAGGCATTTGCCATGATCGAATACCGGATGAAGCGACGCCGGCTCGGTCAGGCCCGATTCGATCGCGACCTTTTTTACCTTGTGGCTGCGCGCCTCGGACCGTTGCCGCGAACGCGCATAAATGAACCAGATGAGCAGAAAGGGAACCGCGTAGGCAAACGCCAAGTAATCTAGCTGCATTTCTAAAGAAGATACCTTATTGGCCTGCTGGGCGAACCCCAGCACCCGCCCGTTAAAGCCGCGCCATCTTCCACGGAGCGCCTCAGCGCAAATGCTGACCCGCGAACCATGACACCGGCACCCCAATAGAGAACGAAGCTACGCCTGGATTAATCCGCGGCGTTCGATTTTTTTTCTGGGAGGCGGCCAGCCATACTTGTGGTAAAGATTCACTTGTCCGTGGCGGTCACAAAAGCGCCCGCTTTGTACTTCTTTTTCCGGCCCCGCCACGAAGGAGCTACCACTTAATTTACGCCAATCGTGGTATCCCGATGGCGGCGATCTTAAACCCGGGGGGACGATGACGAATCAGGCCGGACTAGATTTTCGTGCGCGAGCATCACGTCCGGCCCGCGGCCAAGCCCCAAGGAGAAACGCCGGGCCGCGCCGGGCTCCCGTCAATACCGCCACCTTCTCGCATTATTTTTCCCAATCGATCCTTGGACTGGGGCCGCTGTTATTCACCGCCGCTGTCCTGGTGGCCCTTTATGTGGGCTGGATCAACCGGGAGGAAGAATACATCCACGCCGAGTCGGGGACCGGCTACTGGCTGGGCATCATTGGCTCGCTGATGATGCTGGTCTTGCTGCTTTATCCGCTGCGCAAAAAGTGGCGGGTGCTTCGAAACTTCGGCAAGGTGCCTGCGTGGTTCCAATCGCACATGATCCTGGGCATCGTAGGTCCGGTCCTGGTTATCTTTCACTCGAACTTCCGCACCGAATCGATGAACGCCTCCATAGCGCTGTTCTTCATGCTGACCATCGTGGCCAGCGGCATCATCGGGCGGTATCTTTTCTCGAAAATCCACAAGGGCCTTTACGGCGCCAAGGCCGAGATCAGAGGAATGCTCGCCGATGCCGGTTTCATGAAACAAGCGCTAAGCGGCGATTACAGCGGTTCCGGCCGGCTTCTGGCCGAGCTTGAGAAATTCGAAGCCCGCGTCCTGGTCAGGCACAGGAGCTTCGCTACGAGCCTTTGGGCGTTCATAGCGCTCGGCTGGCGCTGGCAGTCTTTGAAAGCGCGCTTGCTGCGGGGAGTGAAGGCGGACATCGAGGCGGAAGGCAAGCGGCGCGGCTGGGGATGGATGGCGCGGCGCAGGCGGCTCAATCTCGTCAGGGACCATCTCGCGATCTATTTCGCCGCCGTCAACAAGGCCGCGCGTTTCAGCGTGTACGACCGTATGTTCGCGGCCTGGCATGTGCTGCATATGCCCCTTTTCTTCCTGCTCGTGCTCACGGCGGTTGTGCACGTGATCGCGGTCCATCTTTACTAGACGCTGCGCCATGAGAACCCGCTTCGCCTTACGTCTTCTGGCCGTACCCTTCTTAGTCCTGGCCGCTGCCTGGACAGCGGGCGCCCAGAACATTTTCGAGAAGCTGGTCATGCCCGGCGAACTGGTGCAGGGGCACGCGAAGGCTGGCAAGAAATGCGCGAATTGCCACGAGCCATTCAAGAAGGGCGGGCAGACCCGGCGTTGCCTCGCCTGCCATAAGGAGGTCGCCAAGGACCAGAATCGGGCGCGCGGGCTGCACGGCAAGCGGCCGGACGCTTCCAAGGCCGAATGCAGCAAGTGCCATCCGGACCACAAGGGCCGTTCCGCCGACATCGTGCAGCTCGACAAGGAAACCTTCAATCACACCTTGACGGATTTTCCGCTAAATGGCGCCCACAAGGGGCCTCCGTGCGACAGTTGTCACAAGCCAAAAGAAAAGTTCCGGAAAGCGCCGGGACGCTGCATCGGCTGCCATAAGAGCAGCGACAAGCACAAGGGCCGCCTGGGCGAAAACTGCCAGGACTGCCACAACGAGCGAAGCTGGTCACAGGTCCGTGCCTTCGACCATTCGAAGACCAAGTTCCCGCTGAAGGGTGCGCACGAGAAAGTGACATGCGCCGCCTGCCACCCCAACGAAAAATATAAAGGCGTGCCGCTGACTTGCGCCGCCTGCCACCGGCTTCAGGACGTCCATCAGGGCAGATACGGCAAGAAGTGCCAGTCATGCCATGACAACAGCAAGTGGAAGACCATCCACTTCAACCATTCGAAGACCAAGTTTCCGCTCCGCGGCGCCCATGTGCGCCTGAAGTGCGAAGCCTGCCACAAAGGCGACCTCTACAAGGAAAAGCTGGGA
This sequence comes from Rhodomicrobiaceae bacterium, assembly GCA_050298295.1. Lineage (GTDB taxonomy): Bacteria > Pseudomonadota > Alphaproteobacteria > Rhizobiales > Rhodomicrobiaceae > Rhodomicrobium. Next base: position 6,703 of record JBNKTW010000096.1, on the reverse strand, counting down.
AGAACCTGCGTCTCCTGCCACAAAAAAGACGACCCGCATAAGGGCCAGCTCGGCAAGAACTGCTTGCGATGCCACAATCAGAACGCATGGCGTAAGAAGGTCGCCTACGACCACGACCTCACGCATTTTCCGCTGCTTGGAAAGCACGCCATCGTGCCCTGCGAGCAATGTCACAAGTCGCCGTCCTTCAAGGACACGCCTTCCGCGTGCGTAAGCTGCCATAGGGACAGGCACCATCAAGGCACCCTCGGCAATGCCTGCGCCACATGCCACTCGCCGAACGGCTGGCGCCGCTGGGTCTTCGATCACGATAAGCAAACCGAATTTCCGCTGACGGGCCGGCACAAGGGCTTGGCGTGCCGCTCTTGCCATCGCGAAAAAACAGAGGGTGAGATTTCCGTGCCCAATAGCTGCTATGGCTGTCATGCGAGCGACGATACCCATAACGGTAACTTCGGCAGGGCCTGCCAGAAATGCCACAACACCACGTCTTTCCGGTGATGGCCGCGCCCGCCCCCAGGCGCGCGGGAAGCAATGACGCCACATAAGAAACAAATTACTTATAGACGTCGCCGCATCGCCGAAGAAGCCAGCGGCGCAGGTCAGACGGCTGAATAAAACCAACTAAGATCGCGCAATATGATTTGAAATGTGCGAATCTGTAGTTGCGCTACCGCCGCAATTGCGACAAACTGACACACAACAATACAGCTCAAATGGAGAGGTCTACATCCTCTTGCCTTCGGCGCTACGGGCGGCGGGGCTGCGGAGTACGCTCCGATTGCAGCGCGGAAGCACATCCGCAACCTGATGTAAGCGCCGGCTGGATGAATCGGGCCGCTCGCCCGTTTTAGGCAGGATGTGGCAAAGGCCGAGCCTTTGCCTACTATTGAGTTGTGCGCGCTTGACAAGGGTGTCTCTGAACGCTTCGGAGAAAACATTGAAGCCAAAATCGTTCCCGAAGCCCTCGCTCTCAACCAGGATCGTGCTGGCGCTGGTGCTCGCTGTTCCAGCCGCCGCGCGCACCGGCTATTTGGACTATGCCTGGGAAGCCGTTTCCATTTCGCAGGCGCTCGCCGACGGCCACGAGCACGAGCACAGCAGCAGGAGCCGGAGCGAAGGCGGGGGGGAGAGAGAAGGCGGCTCGCACAGCTACCACGGCGGCGATGACGGGGGAGGCAGCTACAGCGGCGGCGGGGCGGGCTCCGGAAGCGATTATTCCGGTGGTGGAGAGGGCGGCTACGGGAGCGGAGGCGGGTATGCGTACTCTGGCTCTGGAAGCGTTCGCGGATACTCCAGCAACGGCACCAGCGGATACAGGTTCTCGGGTTCAGGCGGTGACGATGCAGTGCCTCACGGCGATGGCAGGCCGCCTTCCGTCGGAATACCGCAGCCTGAGCTAAAAGGGCTGCCCAAGGAACTCCGGCTGGACGTTGGCAAGGACAACAAGGCCTGGGAAAACTTGCTCAATAGCCATTGGAACACCCGCGTAGGCGCCCGTGGAGCGGGACACGCTTCTGAGGCCAAGGGGATGAGCGAGCACGCTAAACGTGACTCGGAATACACCCCCAGGGTTGGCCACGGCGCGGAATACCTTCCCGGGGTGAAAGGGCTTGGCGAGCACGCCAGCCACGGCGCGGAATACGCTTCCGAGCTAAGGGGACTTGGCGGGCATGGCAGCCACGGCGCGGAACACGCTTCCAAGGCGAAAGAACCCGGCGAGCACGCCGGCCACGAAACGGAACATGCTTCCGGGGCAAAAAACACCGCCGGGAAATCCGGCCGCGATCGTACAAAAGGCTGGGCGCCAGGAAAAAGCGGCAAAGCCTACCGGCCAGCCGGAAACCGCATCCGCGCATTTCCCGATCCGCGTTCCTATTCCCACACTGAAGTGCTCGCCGCAAACTTGAGCCCCGCCGGCGCCGCCCGCGCCCGCGCTCTCGGATTTCAGGTTAGCGGCCCCGGACTTGGGCGCGGTCCCGGAGGCGGGCCTGGGGGCGGTCCTGGACGTGGCCTGGGGCGCGGCGGCATGGCGGTAGTGAAGCTTCCGCCCGGCCTTGATCCCGCACGGGGAATGAAGCTCCTTCAGGAAAATCTGCCGGGGGAGCGCTTCCAGCTCAATAACCTGTACCGGGTTTATCAGCCCGCCATGAAACAGGACCGGGGCGGACGCCCTGCGAGGCTGGCCATTCTTGGCGAAAAGAAATGCGCCGGCGACCGCTGTTACGCGCAAGAAACGATTCATTGGAAGGATCGCTTTTCCTCCTGCGCCCGGAACGTGAAGATCGGCATCATCGACACCGGCTTCGATTTGCGGCATCCGGCGTTCAAGCACCAGAAGATCATACAAAGGGCCTTTCTGCCATCGGGCCGCCGTCCCGCAAGCGCCTGGCACGGAACTGGTGTGCTGGCGCTGCTGGCTGGCCGGGCCGACAGCGGCACGCCGGGCCTTGCTCCGGAGGCCACCTATCACGCGGCGAGCATTTTCTATGCCGATGAAGGCGGCGACCCGGTCACAGACACCGTCTCCTTCCTGAAGGCGTTGGACTGGATGTCGGAGTCCGGGGTCAGGCTCGTGAATATGAGCTTTTCAGGTCCGCGGGACGATCTCGTGCAGAGAAAGATCGAGGCTCTGAGCGCCAGGGGAATCGTGTTCACGGCGGCCGCGGGTAACAATGGACCGGCGGCCGCGCCTGCCTATCCGGCCGCATATCCGCAAGTGATTGCGGTAACCGCTGTCACCAAGAAACTGAAGAACTATCCTTACGCCAATCGCGGCGCGCATATCGATATCGCCGCCCCAGGGGTAGGCATCTGGACGGCTTGGCCGGAAGCGCGGGAAGGATACCGCACTGGCACCTCGTTTGCCTCGCCTTTCGTCACTGGCGTCTTGGCGCTGTATCCGCCGGATGTCTTACGCTCGTCCAAGAGCAGAATTCTTGAGCACGCGAATATTTCCGATCTTGGGCCGCCAGGACGCGACCCGATCTACGGCAGGGGCCTCTTGCAAGCGCCGCCTGTGTGCATGGGCAGTGCGAGCGAGGTCGCGGGGCTGGGCAGCGGCGAACGCTGAGGACTGCCGGTTTTCGCTGGGGGCAGCTCGAAGCTGCTTCTGGCGCCGTGACGGGCGCCAGAAGCAAGAACAATCACCTGCGAACCTACTGCTGAACGGTTCACCCCAAAAACGGCAGTTGAACTACGCCGCAGCGTCGTCCCCGTGCAGGCGGGAACCCATGTAAGGTCATGTTCCAACGCTAGAAATAGATTCCCGCTTTCGCGGGGCCGACGGCAAAGCGGTCAGCTATTAGCGCTTTTCCCAGCCTCTAAGGATCATCGCGCCCTCATCCTGCTTATTGAGGGCTTCGCCATCTATCCAGGACATGACCGCCTCCTGCAAGCTCAAGCCTTCAGCGCCGGCCGGCGCCGTTCTCCCTGTGGACGGCCGCCCCGGACCCAGTTGCGCCTGGAGCTTTATGCGCCACTCGCCGTCCGAGTGGCAGGCGATGCCGCCGAAGTTTTCAGAGCCCGTCAAACCGGCTTCGTATTGCCGGCAGTAATCTTTTTCATGGTTGCGGAACGACAACTTGATCGCCACGCGCAGAACCTTGCCCGCAGCAAAAGGGACAAGCGTCTCCTTGCTGCTTGGCAAGCTGTTCAGCGCCACGTTGAGCGGCCCGCGAGCGACGGTGCGGCCATCGCTTTCCACCTGGACAAGGCCCAGGCCGCTCATGGGAGAGCCGCTTTCGCCAGCGTCACGGAGGAACCAGCCGACGCCGATCCCCACCATCAGCAAGGCCGAGGCAGCGGCCAGTCCGAAGGGCCGGGGCCGGGCAAAATTCCGGAGCGCGGCGGCGAATCGGCCCAGGCCGGACCTCCCAGTTTTGGCCGGAAGCGGCTGGGCGTAAAGCGCGAGACGGCTGAGCCTTTCGGGTAAAGGCGAATTCACGTGTTCGCCGAACACGGAAGCCAAATCCCGCCCCGTCGCTTGAAAAATCTCAAGGCGCGCGCTCGCTTCCTGATCTTGCCCGATCAGCTCTTTTACCCGCGCGCGTTCGGCGGCGTCGAGCTGGCCGTCGGCATACGCCATCAGAATTTCATCGGGCAGCATCGTTTTCGCCTTCCAACTTTTGAATCCCTTCGACCGCGATCGCGTGAAGAGCGCGGCGGGCCCGCACCAGCCTGCTTGTGACGGTGCCTATCGGTATATCCAAAATCTCGGCCGCCTCCTGATAGGAGACGCCTTCGATACTAATTAGAGCGATCAGCTCGCGGTGCTCCCGTGGCAATTTGTCCATCGCATCGAGCACGCGGTTCAGGGTCAAGCGGCGCTCCACGACATCCCGGCCATCCATCCCCACAAGTTCGGATGCACCATCGAGATCGACCGATGCGCCGCGAACCTTCAAAGCCCGCTTTTGATCGATCCAGATATTATGGATGATTCGGAACATCCAGCTATCGAGCCGGGTGCCAGGCTGCCATTGATCGAGACGGGCAAATGCGCGCAGGCAACCTTCTTGCACCAGATCGTCTCCTTTCTCGGGGTCGCCCGTTAGGGCATAGGAGAAGCGGCGTAGCCGTGGCAAAAGCTCGACTATCCCTTGCCGCGGATCGCTAGTCACTAATGAGCCCCCTGGACTGTTGGCGATAACGGTGAAGACGGCGCATTAATCCCTGCAGCCGTCAAATAGTGGAGATTTTTTGTCAGGCGCACATTACTGACAAGATTTACATGCTCAAACCGAGCGAAAATTTTTTTTGTTCTTTGGGATTATTTTCATCTCACACCCGTTAGTGCGTTTGCCGTTGCCCCACAGCGGCACAGGCAGGCTGGCGTCCACAAGACGCCGCCTGCCAACTCGTTTTCCCGCCGCGCTTTTTTTGCCTGAGGCGTGCGCGGGCTGCAGGGAAACTCTCCCGCCATTACTCTGCACAAAAATGCCGTCCGCTTCCAGCATGGAATGCCTGTTCCGCACGTTTCACGTGTATACCGCATCCCCGCTTGCGGCAAGGATTAGCGGCCCTGCGGATCTCATTCACACCGGAAACGAAGCTTATCCGGCGCGCAGGCGAAACGGCTTCGAATATACACCACAATCACAGCTAGAATATATCCCAATTGACTCAACCTACCGTAGTAAATACGCTAAAAATTCCTAAAGAATTCCTAGGTTCGCGGATTATAGCGCGCGCAGACCCGTTATTTCCCCGATAGGCGCGTTCGGCTCACGGTCGAGCCTGAGCTGCATTGCGCGAGGGGACATATGAAAAGACTAGGCTGGCTTGGCGGCATCTTGGCCGCTTTTCTCGTTGCCATCGCGGCGCCTGCATCGGCACAGCAGGGAGGATCGCGTTTCGATCACTCCAAAACCGGCTTTCCGCTGACGGGCGGTCACATGACCGTCGAATGCGTGACCTGCCATGTCAATGGCCGGCTGCAAGGAACGCCGCGGATGTGCGTCGCCTGCCATAACGGCACCCTCGCGGCCGGCAAGCCCGCCAATCACCTTCCTTCGATGATGCCGTGCGAAACGTGCCACAGGAACTCCTTGAGTTTCGCCAATGCCCCGATGAACCACGCTGGCATCACAGGCAATTGCGAAGCTTGCCACAACGGGCAATCGTTCTACGGCATAACCCCAGTTTCGAAACCGGCAAACCACGTCTCGACCGGCACGATCACCGGTTGCAAGTCCTGCCATCGCAGTTTTGTGAGCTTCGCGAACGCAGCCTTCACGCATAACGCTTCCTCCTCCGGCCAATGCTACACCTGCCACGGTACCGGCAAGGACGGCGCCATGAAGCAGGGCGCCAATCACGTTCCAACCGGCACCGCGTCCTGCGACGCTTGCCATAAGAGCACGGCCTCGGGCGGCTTTTCGATCATTGCGATGGGTACATCCGGGCACAGCGCGCTTGGCGTCAGCATGACCTCGAATTGCACGAGCTGCCACTCGGGAACCTACGCCGGCGTCGCGGGCAAATCGGCGAACCATCCCGCCACCACTGGCAATTGCTCGGAATGCCACACCAGCTTCACGAGTTTCGCAGGCGCGAACTTCACCCATCCGGCCAGCTCCTCAGGGCAGTGCTACACCTGCCACGGCACCGGCAAGGACGGCGCGAAGAAGGCGCCTTCCAATCACGCCCCCACGGGCTCCACGTCCTGCGACGCTTGCCACACCAGCACGGCTTCAGGCGGGTTCGCCGTTTCCACCATGGGCACGTCCGGCCATACCGCGCTCGGCATCGGCATGAGCTCGGATTGCACAAGCTGCCATTCGGGAAGCTACCTTGGCGTCCTAGGCAAATCAGCGAGCCATACGGCGACCACTGACAATTGCTCGGCCTGCCACACCAGCTTCACCAGCTTCGCAGGCGCAAACTACAAGCACTCCAGCGCCTCCGCAGGGCAGTGCTACACCTGTCACGGCGCGGGATCGGGCGGCGCGAAGAAGGCGCCTTCCAATCACGTCCCCACGGGCTCCACGTCCTGCGACGCGTGCCACACAAGCACAGCCTCGGGCGGATTTTCCACCTTCGCGATGGGATCCAGCGGGCATACCGCGCTTGGCATCACCGTGAACTCGGACTGCACGAGCTGCCACTCTGGAACCTACCTGGGCGTGGTGGGCAAATCGGCGGGCCACACGGCGACCTCTGACAATTGCGCAACCTGCCACACCAGCTTCACGAGCTTCGC
>JBNKTW010000095.1:0-2302 GCA_050298295.1 Rhodomicrobiaceae bacterium | reverse complement strand
CGGCAGGGCGCCGTCATACCCGCCACCGTGCTCGACCACGTGCCTTGCGATTGCGATCTGGTGACGGAGGAAACCTTCGGGCCGGTCGCACCCATTCTGCGCGTGAGCGGCTACGAGGAAGCCATCGCCGCCGCGAACAGCACGCCGTTCGGTCTGCAATCAGGCATCTTCACCAACAATCTCACCTTAGCCATGGACGCCATGCGGCGGCTTCGCGCCGGAGCGGTGATGATCAATCTCGGCCCCGGCTTCCGCGCCGAGCACCTCGCTTTCGGTGGCGTCAAGGACAGCGGGATTGGTCGCGAAGGCGTCCGCTACGCCGTCGAGGCGATGACGACGCTGAAGACGGTGGTGATGTAGGGGGATTCGTAGCATCGTTTCGTGCGGCCGTGGCTCCGGCATGGCTCGTGCCGTCCGCGCACGAGAGCGAGAACCACGAGCAACGCGGCGGCGCTCAATAGGCATCCGCATCGCAAATATTGAGCGCCCGGCACGCCTCTTGCCGTCCAAGTCTGGTCAAGCAGTAGAGCCGCGCGCGCGGCCGCCCTGCCTGCTTCGGATCAATATCCTCCCACCCACCCTCCAGCCAACCGACCTTCTCCAGCCGGTCGAGGAGGGGGTAGCGCGAGCCGGAAGGGATGCCAGTCCTCCGGCCAATCTCTGCGCCTGACAAAGCCTCACCAGGCGCGTCTATGAAGGCGCGCAGGACGGCCAAGGTCGTTTGGGTGCGCCGTACTTTCGATACCATGGTCTTTCCCGATATAGCTATGTAGAGAACGACAGAGCTTAGTAGATATATACATAGCCTATATCGTGTTCTTTTGCAACACTCCGTATCAAAATCATCAGAAGTAGACATTCTTGCTCGACTATCCAAGGTATCGGCTGTACCAGAAAGAGTATGTCGTTCGCGAATAGAGCTGGACGTGCGTTGGTCATGAGTTTCAGTACCCCTGATATCGTGTTGCTCGTTCCTCTTGGTGTCGCTACCGGCATCCTGTCAGGAATGCTGGGCATTGGCGGCGGCAGTATTGTCGTCCCGGCACTCATTTTCGGACTCCCGCATTTCGGCATTGCCAGCCCCGATGTCCCCAAGATTGCGATGGCCACGTCGCTGGCCCTCATCATCCCGACCTCGATCGCCAGCGCTCAGGCCCATGCGGCTCGCGGGTCTATTGATTGGCTGATGGTTGCGGTTCTGGCACCGGGTATCGGTGCTGGCGCTTTCCTCACCGGCATTTTCGCCGCTGCACTGAACGTGCATCTGGTCATTGTGATCTTCGTGCTGTTCACCCTCTTCACCGCTTGGGGGCTGGCCAGCGGGCGCTCCGCGCCAAGCGGCGCCTCCCAAGTCTCGCCGCGCTACGTCTGCATGATGATGAAGGGCGTAGGCGGAGGAGCGCTCTCGGCACTGATCGGATTTGGGGTCGCATTTTTCGCGGTGCCGGTGCTGGCGCGCTCGATTTCCATGCAGCGCGCGATCGGGACGGCCAGCGCGCTCGCTTTGCCGACAGCAGTTGCCGGGACTTCAGGCTACCTCCTTGCGGACACGCCGGCAGGCTGCGCTTCCTGCACCGGCTACATCTTCCTACCCGCCGTTGCGGCCCTCGGCATCAGCGCGGTGCTCGCAGCGCCGATCGGTGTGTGGGCGGCGCATATTGTGCCGGTTGCCGTCCTGCGGCGCCTCTTCGCTGTGTTTCTCATCTTTGCGGCGGCAAGCCTCACCTACAAGACTTTGACCCCAGCCGTCTTGATGGGAGAGGCCAACCGTCTTGCTGCAGCGGCGGTACATCTGGCCGATCCGGGTGCCCCGTCCCCCCTCGCAGCAGAAGTGCCCACCTGGTTACAGGGACGTGAAGACACGGCAGCCCACACGCATACAGCGCAGCAGGGGGATAGCCGATGACCCACCCGCGGATGGTGTTCGGACATAATCTCCGGCGTGCGAGGAGCCATCTCGGTTTGTCGCAATACGAGTTAGAAAAGGCGTGCGGCATAGATCAGGCGCGGATTTCGAACATCGAAACCGGACGGGTTGATGTGGGCATCGACACCATGGCCAGACTTGCGGCGGCCGTCGAACTGCCGATGTGGGAACTCTGCAAACCGGGAGAGGGGGGTGCGGATGCTTGACACCCTCCCGAAGGCCAGCGCCGACGATGGTCTGAGCGCGGCCAAGCGAGAGATGCGGCTGCGTTTCCAGGAAAAGCTCACGCGCGAATTGGGCGCCGTGGTCAGGGCAGCACTTGCGGACCCCGATGTGATCGAAATCCTGCTCAACCCCGACGGGCGTTTGTGGGTC
>JBNKTW010000094.1:0-74307 GCA_050298295.1 Rhodomicrobiaceae bacterium | reverse complement strand
AGGAAAGCGAGCACCCCATGCAATTCTGGCTGCGGGGGCTGGCATGACATCGCGTTCTGTCCGCATCGCCGCCGCGCAGTACCCCATCGGGGAGCTTACGTCTTTCGCCGCGTTCGAAGCCAAGCTCACCCGCTGGGTGCGCGAGGCGGCGAGCCAGGGCGCGCAGCTTCTCGTTTTCCCCGAATACGCCGCGATGGAGCTGGCACACCTTGCCGGCACGCATGTCGGCAGTGATGTGAAAGGCTCGCTGGAGATTCTGCAGGCCCATCGTGTCTATTACGAAGCGTTTTATGCGGCCCTCGCCAAGGAGTACGGCCTCTACATTCTGGGCGGTAGCGGGCCGGTGAAGCTCGCGGACGGCAGCTACGTGAACGAGGCGCGGCTGTTCGCGCCAAGCGGCGCCAGCGCTTGCCAGCAAAAGATAATGATGACGCGCTTCGAGGCCGAAGAATGGGGCATCGCGCCCGGCGCAAATCTTTGCGTCTTCGATACGGCGGTAGGGAAGCTCGGCATTACCATTTGCTACGATGTTGAATTCCCACTGATCGCCAGGGCGCTCGCCGGGGCGGGGGCCGAAATCCTGCTCGCCCCCTCCTGCACCGAGGCGCTGGCGGGTTATCACCGGGTGCGGATTGGCTGCGAGGCCCGCGCGCTCGAAAACCAGATCTTCGCGATCCAGTCGCCCACCGTTGGCGATGCGCCGTGGCTGGCCGGGCTTGAGACCAATGTTGGCGCTGCCGCCGTATACGCCCCGCCGGACATGCGCTTTTCGGCAGAGGGAACCATAGCGCGAGGTACGCTGAATGCGGCGCAATGGGTATTCGCGGACCTCGATCTTGAAGCGCTGGCCCGCATCCGGGAGGATGGCGAGGTGCTGAACACCAAAAACTGGGCTCTGCAGCCCGGCGCCGCGCCGCTTCCGCCATCAAGAACAATCAGCTTGATGTAGCGCCGGCCGCCGCGCCAGCTTTCCAAGACTTAACCATTTGTGCATAGTTCATACTATGCGCTGGCGCCGCAGCATGTTAGTGACAGGGCGGCTCATCACGGTAACAGGGGCGGAAGTCCGGCCAGCCGGTTTCTTGGTCTGTTCCGCGGCGCCGTTCCCGCGAATGCGGGAGCCCATGCCGGAGGCAGGCGAGACCTGCGTTTTCTGCCCGCATGGATTGCCGCTTGCGCGGGAATGACGGTGCGGACCTGGCGGGGCGTTTGCTTCTTTTACTTATCACATGGCAAGTGCTTGTTCATGCGGACATATCTGGATTTCGAAAAACCCATCGCCGAACTTGAGAGCAAAATCGAAGAGCTAAGCGCGCTCGGCGATGGCGATACCGCGGTTTCGATCACCGAGGAAATCGCCAATTTGCGCGAGAAGGCGCAACTGGCGCTGGAAGAGACCTACGCGAACCTCGATCCCTGGCAGAAAACCCAGGTCGCAAGGCATCCCGAGCGTCCGCATACGCAGGACTATATCCGCGAGCTGATCGTGGATTTCATCCCGCTCGGCGGCGACCGCTATTTCGGTGAAGACCTGGCAATCGTCGGCGGGCTCGGCCAATTCCACGGCCGCACGGTTATGATCATAGGCCATGAGAAGGGCGCCGACACGCAAGGCCGGCTCAGGCACAATTTCGGCATGGCCAAGCCCGAGGGCTACCGCAAGGCCGTCCGGCTGATGGAGATGGCCGATCGCTTCGGCGTTCCCGTCATAACATTCGTGGACACCGCCGGTGCTTATCCCGGCATCGAGGCCGAGGAGCGCGGCCAGGCGGAGGCCATCGCCCGTTCGACGGACTGCTGTCTGTCGCTCGCCGTGCCCATGATCTCGGTCATCATCGGTGAGGGCGGCTCCGGCGGCGCAATCGCCATTGCGTCCGCAAACCGCGTGCTGATGCTGGAGCACGCCATCTACAGCGTGATTTCGCCGGAAGGCGCGGCCTCGATCTTGTGGCACGACAGTTCGAAGGCCAAGGATGCCGCCGCCAACATGAAAATCACCGCCCAGGATCTACTGCACCTCGGCGTCATCGACACCATCATCGCCGAGCCCGTGGGCGGCGCGCACCGCGACCCGGACAGTGCAATTCAAAGGGCAGGCGAGGCGCTTGAACTGGCGCTTCTCGAATTCGACAGTATAGATGGCGCGGCGATTCGCAAGCTCAGGCGAGATAAGTTCTTGAATATCGGGAGATCGTTGACCGTTTACCGTTAACTGTTTGCAACTTTTCCTGGCAGTCCAATTTTGGCCCCAATAAAGCGGCCAAGCTGCTATTGTGGCGGCGGACGAATCAGGAGCTTAACGCTTTAGAAATGCGAATCATAAGGTCCGGCGGCGGATTACAACGATACTTTAACGTGAACCGCCGATCTTACTCAACCAGCGCAGACGGGCGCGGGGTAAGATCGATGTGGGTTATGTTGCGTTTTTTGCTGCTGGCGCCTTTTCTCCTGGCGCTGGGAGGGTGCTTTAGCTGGCTTGGATTTGGCGGCGACAGTTCGGTGCCACCGGCTGAACGCCAGCTTTCATCCGCCACTCAGGCACTGCTGGCCATCAAGGGGATGGAGCGGCGATCGCCCATCTTCATCCGGATATTCAAGGAAGAGTCCGAACTTGAAGTCTGGAAGTGGAAGGATGGCCGCTTCCGGCTTTTCCGCACCTATCCGATTTGTGCCTGGTCCGGCGGGCTGGGCCCCAAGGTCCAGAAAGGCGACCGGCAAGCTCCCGAAGGCTTCTATACGGTCAGCCGCCGCCAGATGAATCCGCGCAGCCTCTACCATCTCGCCTTCAATATCGGTTTCCCGAACGCCTATGATGCCGCGAATGGGCATTCCGGCTCGGCGCTTATGGTGCATGGCGACTGCAAATCGGCCGGCTGCTACGCCATGACCGATTCCTATATCGAGGATATCTACATACTGGCGCGCGAGGCATTCGCCGGCGGCCAGACCAGGTTTCACGTCCATGCGATGCCCTTCCGCATGACGGCACGTAACATGCGGCGCCACCGCGGCAGCCCTTGGTATCGCTTCTGGCTCAAACTCAAAGAGGGCTACGATTTCTTCGAGGCGACCGGCAGGCCCCCTATCGTGAAGGTCTGCTCGAAGCAGTACATGGTGAATGTCAGCTTCCACGGTCATAATCCCGGCCCAAGCGAGCCTTGCCCAGCCTATGCCAAGCTCGACCCCGCTTCGATAACAACGGTCGATGGTGTGCCGAAGACGGTCTTGGCGAGCCTTGGCCGCAAAGCCCGTCGCGCCTCGCATCCAGCCCCGGAGCCTGCTGAGCCCGAACCGATGGTGGCGGCTAGCTTCCGGGCGCCTCCCGCGAATTCGCGCGATGCTGATGCGCAAGACCCGGACACGCTGGCTTCTCCCGTCATTTCCCGTGCTGAGCCCCGGCCCGCCGCCGTGCAAACAGCAAGGGCGCCCGCTGCGCCTGCCCATGATATTCCCGAGCCATATGCTCCAGCACCGCAGGCCGCACAGGTACGGGCTGCGGCAAGTGTAGCGCCGCCGGTCAACTATAATGCCCCGGTAAACTATGCTCCTACGGTAGCGCCTGCCCCTGCGCCGACATACACGGCGGCGGCAGTTGGGCCAGCTCCCTCGTTTACGCCGCCCCCTGCGCCTCTAGCGCCGGCTGTGCATCGGGATCAGCCAGACCCGAACGCGCTACAGAAGCTCAATCGCTCGGGCAAAGGGGGCAAGCTCACCGTCAGCGATTTGCGGGCCACAGAAGGGCAGTAGGGCGGCAGGTGATAGAGAGACACACAACGGTATGATGACGCCTGTGCGCTTTCCGGCGTACGGCGCGGCAGCCAGCCATCAGGCTATGTTTCCGGCTCCAATTGGCGGGGTAGGGTTCTCGCCCGCGGAGCAAGCGCACAGTAATATTTAACGTTTATTCAATACAACTTCGCTAAATTTTGTTTGCTACGGAAAGGCGGCCGCCCGGCCTTCCAAAACGGCCCGGCGGAGCAAGCAGGAGAGTAAATTTTGCGTTATTCCAAGGCCTTCAGCACCCGCCCTGGAAGGGCCGCGCCAACGCCGGTTTCCGTTTATGCCAGTCCCCCTTGAGGCCCCCTAAAAAGCCGTGTATCGAATTCACGCGCTCAGCAAGCGCATCCTCTCTTCGGCGGCATTTGTGTTTTTTCGGGAGACTGGAATGGCCGGCATTTATTTGGAACCGGTTGGCTTACTTTATGGGGCCGTTGCACAACAGGCGATTGCGCTAGGCTCGGCGCTTCCGCTTGCGGGAAACTCTTCAATCGCTTTTGCCGCCGTCCGCCTGTGGGAAGGCGAGCCCGGCAAGTTCAGCCATGCCATCGTCCGTCTCGCCACCATCCAGGCCATCGGCGAACCACTTATCAAAGAGCTGCTCGACAGGCTTTCAGCGCCGCGCACCGCGATCGCCGGCGTTTCACTGGCGAACCCGCGCATCATGGGCATCGTGAACGTGACGCCGGACAGCTTTTCGGATGGCGGCGATCACATGGAGCCAGAGGCCGCGGTTGAGCACGCCAGGAAGCTTATGGCCGATGGCGCCGATTTCATCGACGTTGGCGCGGAGTCCACCCGCCCCGGCTCGCAGTCCGTGCCTCAGGAAGAAGAACTGCAGCGCCTCCTTCCGGTGCTAAAGGGGCTCGCGGGCCGGTCCGTTCCTCTTTCGGCCGACACCAGGAAACCGCAGGTCATGTGCGAGGTAGCCGCTGCGGGAGCTGTCATTTGGAATGATGTTTCGGCGCTGGCTTACGCGCCAGAAAGTCTCGCAACCGCGGCGGAGCTGAAACTGCCCGTGGTTCTCATGCACGCGCAGGGGAACCCGGACAAGATGCAGGACAACCCGCAATACCGGGACGTGGTAATAGAGGTCTACGACTTCCTGGAAGGCCGCATCGCCGCGGCTACCGGCGCTGGCTTGCCCCGCGAGCTGATTGCCGCCGATCCAGGCATCGGCTTCGGCAAGTCGTTTGCGCACAACATGTCGCTTTTGAACAGCATGTCCATTTTCCACGGCCTTGGCGTACCGCTCGTGGTTGGCGCGTCGCGAAAGTCCTCCGTTCAACAGGCCACGGGCGTAGAGGGGCCGAAAGAATGCGTCGTTGGAAGCGTCGCGGCGGCGCTCGACGCGGTTTCACAAGGCGTGCAAATCGTCCGGGTGCACGACGTTCAGGAAACCCGGCAGGCGTTTTCACTTTGGCAGGCGATACGCGGCGGCCCGAATGTCGCCACACAGAATTCTTAGCATCCTGGAAACAGTGGAGAGGCAAAACGGAAAGCGTCAAGGGAACTGGCAAGAAGCCGGCCACCTTGGGGGAATTCCATAAGGAATTGCCAAAGCTCCCCCGGAAATCGCCGTTTCCAGCTTCATCGTTCCGACAACCGGATAGAGTAAAGGCTTGGTCCGGCGCACCCGCGCCAAGCGTTGTAATTTTATTGCGTGTCGGCAAAGTAGGGTCTGACAATGGCGCGGCAGCTTTTTGGCACAGATGGTATCCGGGGGCAGGCGAACACACACCCGATGACAGCGAGCGTCGCGCTCAAAGTCGGTATGGCCGCGGGGTACATGTTCACCAACGGCAGCCGCCGGCATCGCGTGGTCATCGGCAAGGATACCCGGCTTTCGGGCTACGCCATCGAGGCAGCGCTGGTCTCGGGGTTCACCTCGGTCGGCATGGATGTCGTGCAGCTTGGCCCGATACCGACACCCGGCGTCGCCATGCTGGTGCGGTCGCTGCGCGCCGATCTGGGCGTCATGATCTCCGCTTCCCACAACCCCTACCAGGATAACGGCATCAAGCTCTTCGGGCCGGACGGCTATAAGCTTTCCGACGAGGTCGAGGAGGCGATCGAGGCTCGCGTTTCGGGCAATACGGACGAGCTGCTCGCAAAACCCGACCGCATCGGACAGGCCAAGCGTATCGACGGAGCCAATGAGCGCTATGTGGAATTCGCCAAGCGCACGCTTGACAAGAACGTAAGCCTGAACGGCCTCAAGATTGTTGTCGATTGCGCGAACGGCGCGGCTTACCGGGCGGCTCCCGCCGCGCTTTGGGAACTGGGCGCGGATGTGACTTCGCTTGCAGTGAACCCGGACGGCCGCAACATCAACCGCGAATGCGGTTCGACCGTGCCTGAAACCGTATGCCGCAGGGTGGCCGAAACCGGCGCGGATGTGGGCATTGCCCTGGATGGGGACGCGGACCGGGTCGTCATCGCCGACGAGCACGGCCAGCTCGTTGATGGCGATCAGATCCTGGCTGTGATCGCGTCAAGCTGGCGGGATTCCGGCCGCCTCCAGGGGAATGGCATCGTGGCAACCGTTATGTCCAACCTCGGCCTGGAGCGTTACCTTGATGGGCTTGGCCTTGCGCTGGTCCGCACCAAGGTTGGCGACCGCTATGTCGTGGAGGAGATGCGGCGCGCCGGCTACAATGTGGGCGGCGAGCAATCGGGCCACGTGGTTCTGTCGGACTATGCCACCACGGGCGATGGCTTGCTGACGGCGCTGCAAGTATTGAGCGTTGTGGTTCAAAGCAAAAAGCCGGTGAGCGAGGTTTGCCGCCGTTTCGAGGCGGTGCCGCAGCTTCTGAAGAATGTCCGCTACAATGGGGGCAATCCCTTGGAAAGCGATGCCGTGAAGCGGGCTGTCGATACCGGCAAATCAAGGCTCGGTAAGACCGGCCGGATCGTCATCCGGCCGTCCGGTACGGAGCCGGTGATTCGCGTCATGGCCGAGGGCGACGATAAAGGCCTCGTCACCGAAGTAGTGGAAGAGATTACCGCCTCTATCGAGCAGTTTACACCGCCTGCAATAAGCACCGGCGTGGAATCTGATGTCATCGAAAGCACGGCATAATAGAGTTTAAGCAAATAATGCAACTTACGGTAGAGTATCTACGCGCCAGAACCATGAGACTACTTGGCACCTAAAACCTGCAATCGGGTTCGAGTTTTTTATGAGCAAAGGAGGACCGATCTCAAAGGATATTTAACCTTGCTGGTTTACCAAACGAAGCGAGAGCCACGCGCTGGCGCGGTTTGTAATAACCCGGATGAGTGAAATGAGCATCACCTCGCACCACGATGATCTTCCTTCAGTATCTCCGCTTCAAGCTGCTAGCCGTTTTGACCCTTATTTCGATGTGTATGGTTTGGGGCTAAAACAGCAGGCTGATCTGGAGAGCCGCACGGTCACCTTGATCGCCCGTTCGCCTGCGTCGCCCCCGGCGCAGGCTTTGGCCATGAACCTTGGCCGCTTCCAGCCCATGTCGCTGGAAGTTCGAGTCATATTTACGCAAATCGCCCCGCCGGATGCGCTGAACTTCCTTGGGCAGGCGTTGAACGGCTCATGCCGGCAGGCTCCCGAGACGATCGTCCGCTGGGCCAAGAACCGCTCGCTGCTGGACGCGCATGAGCGCCTCACCTTGGGCAGAACCCTTTGCTGGACCGGCGATTCAATGCGCCGCCTGGAAGACTCCCGCAGCGCCATGGACCGTGTCGATGATGGTACGCCACGCATCATCGCCGGCGCCAATGCCAGTTTCGAAGCGCTTTGGGGCCTGTCGAGCCCGGTGCCGCGTACAGCTTTCGCGCGGACAACATCCGCCGGTCAGATTCCCGGGATGCAGGAGCAGGCGCTAGTTCAGGCGCTTAGCGCCGAGCCCAATGTGATCCCCTTGGAGGCACACCAACGTTTCCGGCGGCATTGACACGCCGCACTTGCCGGTTTCAACTGCGCCACGATCCCGGAAGCCGTTAACGGCTAACCGGGATTGTTTCTCATCTCCCGGGCTTTCCGTCCCCGCCCTAGCGCATTGCGATAAGGTTATAGGCGCACCTGTTAACGCGGCTCAGCCGTCCTTCACCGTCGAAGTTGGAGGGGTAGTTTCAGCGTGGGGCCGCCTTTTCCTGTGGTGCTTCTTTACGCGGGGCGCGCGATGCCTTCGCTTGAGTTTATGCCGCCTGTGCTTCTTCTTCCTGGCCTTCGCATGGCTCGCCCTGCACACGATATTGCGCATATTGGGAGCCTTAGCGCCTTCCGGCGTCGCAACTGGCCAAGTTGCCAGCGTTGGCGCCAGCACCGCCTTCCACGGATAGATTTTGAAGCCGTGCTCGAAAAGGCCTGCTGCCCGTACCGTCCGCGCGCCGCCGGATCTCTCACCCAGCACCACGGCCACAAGCTGGCGCCCATCGCGCGTCGCGCTTGCTACGAGATTGTAGCCCGCGGCGCAGATAAAGCCGGTCTTCATGCCATCCGCGCCAGCATAGACCTTCAATAGGCCATTGTGGGAAGTCACCAGGCGTTTACCGATCTTAACCTTCGTCATGGCGAAGACCGGCGCGTATTGTGGAAATTCCTTAAGGAGCTGGCTCGCGAGGATGGCCATGTCGCGCGCTGATGTAACGGACTGGTCGGGGCCCTCGACATTCCCGGCCAGGTACACCGGCAAGCCGTTCGGATTGACGAAATGCGTGTTCGTCATGCCGAGCCGCCGTGCAGTCCTATTCATCAGCGCGACGAAAGCCTCCTGGCTGCCCGAGATCTTGTCCGCAAGCATCATGGCAACGTCATTCGCCGACTTTACGATCAAGACCTTTACGGCCAAGTCCACTTTGAGATGGCCGCCGACAGGCATTCCCAGCCGGCTCGGAGGCTGACTCTGCGCAGCCTTTGTGCAGGTGACGTTATCCTCGGGCGAGAGCCTGCCATCGCGGATCGCCTCGAAAGTCAGATAGGCCGTCATCAGCTTGGTGAGCGAAGCCGGGTACCAAGGCAGATCGGCGTCTTCCGCATAGAGAACGAGTCCGCTGGACGGCTCGACAAGCAATGCTGGCCCTGCAGCAGCCGGCGGCGCGGTCATGGGCACCGCCAGTATTGCGGCGAGCAGCGCCCCCGCCGCAAACTTCAACCGTTTCCAGTTTGCGCCAAATTTGAGCAAGGCGCCGCCGGGTAATGATGACCACATCATGTTTGAGTTCAGTACCTTACGGGAATCTTGCAGATAAATCGCCATTCAGCGTTCAATATCGCGCCTGCGTTCGACCTTCAGCCGCGATCTTAGTTTGACGATCACGGAACGCAAGCGGGAATTGAACCTGCCCGGCGCGCGCTAACATGCCAAGAGGCCCGATACCGTCCAAGGCATTGGAATATTCGATCAAAAACACGCACAGATCATGTCATAATATAGAAATAACATCAAAGTCTGCTGCCGTGTTAACAAAGGGAAAAGCACCCCAAGTTATAGTCCTAGAACTCATGCGGAACGGAGTGTATTTCACCTTCTTGTGATGCTTTCCGACCTAGCCTAAATATTAGCAGGCTGATAGAGTCCGGCGTGCATCAAACGCCTGCGCTCTCGTCAGCCGCGCTGCTCCAAAAAGGTGTGCGCCATGCAATCGGACTTCTCAGTTTTGCACGATCATCTTGAGGAGGCATGCCGCCTTCGGAAGATGAATCATGACCGTCTTTGCGCTGCGGCGGTCGAGCTTCACTTCGCGGGGCTCAAAGCGCTCGACGTTTACCGGCTGGCCGAGATCGCAGACCGGCTCGATGTAAGCGTCGATTGGCTTCTTGGACGTTCGGCGTCCATGGAAGTCCCAAGGCCGAAGGTGGAGATGCCTAAGCCGAGGCTCAGGAAGCGGGCCTAGCCGCAAAAAGCATAGCCGGCGTTCTGGGAAAAGCAGGATTGCCGCTCGCGCAAGTATTGTGCGCAAATTTGGCTGTTGAAAAGGCTCCGGATCTCCGTCTTTTTTCCCGCCATCGCCGAAACGGCAGCCTTTCCCCCTACAGAGAAAATGGGAGAAAGGCGTTTTTTTGGAGTTTTCTGCGGGGAACTCATACCAGCCGCCAAAAGTACTGGCCGCTTTGGCGTAGTCCCCGCGAATGCGGGGACCAATCTATCCACGGGATAGCGCGTTGTTGCATGGATTCCCACTTTCGCGGGAATGACCGCAAAGCGATCATTATTGCTGGCGGCTGGTATCAGGCAGCCTCCATCGAATAAGCGCTGGCTGACCCGCCCGACCCCCCTGAACCGTTCCCGGATTGCTCGCGTTCTGCGTGTGTCGCCAGAAGCGCGAGATTGGGCACATGCACGTCGCGGCTATCGCGGCTGGCGGGAAGTTCGATGACCCCCCGTTTCTTCATGAGCGTCATTTGCCGGCTGACGGTCTCGATGGTTATCCCAAGGAAGCTCGCGATCTCGGCCCGCGAAAGCGGCAGGGTGAACCGCACGCCGCCAGCCTCGTCCAGCTGCCCGCGCTTGGCCAGGAGGCGCAGGAATCCCGCGACACGCTGATAGGCCGAGCATCCGCGTAGCAGCAAAATCCAATCGTGGCCTCCTTCCAGTTCGCTCAAAGCCGCGCGGAACAGAACGCGCTCCAGTCCTTGCGCTTCAGCGATAAGGCTCGACAGCGTTTCGAGGGGAATGGCGCACAGCTCAAGGCCGGTCGCGGCCTCCGCCGAGCAGGTCTGATGGGATTTGAAAACGCCGCAGAGCAGATCCTCGGGGAACATCAAGCCGATAACGTGCCTTTCGCCATCGGGATGAATTTTGGTGAGCTTGAGTACGCCCGAAAGCACGATGAACGAATGCGTGGTGATGTCGCCTTCCATGAAAATGAGTTCGCCGGCCTTGAAGGATTTCCGGCGGGAAACGCCTTCCAGCTTGTGTAGCTGGTCCTCGGTGAGGACGGTTCGGATGCCCCTATGCCCGATCGGACAGGCATTGTGACCGTGTGCCTTTTGCAACTTTCTACCTTCCAGGATTAGTTCGCATATTTGCGCAGCAAAATGAACTGCTTCGCGCGTTCTTTACGTTGGCGGTGGCAAGGAACGCGCACCCGGGGGAAACGCAAGACCTGCATCGTCCGCTTGGTTTAGAAAGCCAGTCAAATCCCGGCTACGCCAGTGCCTGGGAAGGAGGGTCGCGATTGCGCCGCGCCGGGACCGCCACGGCATCGAAATGCCGCGCGCCGCTTGGCCGTAGAATCTGGATGGCGGCAAGGTGAAGCGGTTTGGGCGTGTGAGGCAGCGGCGGCATGACCGCGCTCGCCTTCATCAACATGCAGCAAGCGCACTTATGCCCCTGCTCTTGCCCCTCCTCCGCGGGAACGGGCTTGCCATCCTTGCCAATGAAGACCATCCGCGTGCCGGAGCAGATGACCATCCTGCCGCCGTTCAGGGGAAACGCTAGCCCAGCTTCCGCGGCGTAGTGCACATGCGACAGGAAGCCAGTGAATATATTGAGGAGCAGGATGAAGACGCCAATCGCCGCCCTCGCCTCGCGGCGGTGCGCGATGCGGGCGTTGCGCCGCGTCAGACACCTTCCATTCCCCTTCATGCAACCCCGGTTGATCAGGAAAGACCACCGCGAACTTTAATACACGCGGGGCGCGAGGCCAAGCGCATCCTTGACCTGTGTCAAAGGGTGTACATGCGGCAGGTTAACGCGGATCTTCCGAAAGATAAGTGGACAGTTCGCCGAAGAGCTGTGCGGAGCGCCCGCCTGGGAAAAGCTCCTCCACATCGTCGAAGGGGGAAGCGATTGTGCGGCTGCCGAGCGCTTCGAAGGCTCTTTCCTCGATTGTCTCGATCAGGCTGATAAGGCAGGACTCGATCTCTTCCAAGCTGCGTTCGAACGCGCCTGCGCGCAACGAAGGGTCGTTGCACCTGAGCGCTGCCTGGCGGTGCCGGTTTACGCTACGAAGCACCGCGGACAGGTCGCGGCAAATCTCTGCATTGAGCCCAGGCTCCCCGAGTGCCGCGCGATGCAAGCGCGAAATCGACTGTAAGAGCCTGCGCGATTCGAAGCTGCGGTTGAGTTCGATGTGCTTGCGCAGGAAGCGCCGGCCTATTGCCGTCGATTGGAGCGTATCCTCAATCGCGTGGAAATCCTCGTCCGCGAGTACAGTCGTTGAAGGGGTATTCATGCTTGCCGCCGGGTGTTCGAAGCTAATAGCCGGCAAGTTAGCATCGAATTCTTTACAAACGTTTGCGGCCTGCCATTTTTATGCGGTGGGGGACTGCTGCGCCGGGGAGCAAGCCGCTCTGTTTTTCCTAAGGCGCGTGCCCTAAACGTGATTAAGATCAGCGCCTTGCCGCAGTCCATGCACAGTAAGGTGTCCTTCTTCGACAGCTTGCCCTTAAGCACCGGCAGCACAGCGGCTTCGGAGCGGCCCGGCAATACGCCGTCAATATGAGCGCCGGCGCAGTCACGGGCGAGGAGGACCGGGATTTGCTCAGCCGGTAAGCCCGGTTTTTCCGCAACGCCACCGCGTTTGCGTGCCACACGCGGCAGCTAGCGCTGGCCTTTGAAACTCTCCAGCAGGAAGATTTCGTCAACCTCAGCGATGCCGGCAAGCGATTGATCCTTCGGGTAATTCCGCGCCTCCAAAAAACGGTGGCGCCATTTGAACGCGGTATTCTTGTCAACCTCGCATGCCTTGGCGGTCTTGCGCACCGATTGCGATCCGTTGAGCGCTGCGGCATATTTCAGCCAGCACTCCTTCTTCTGTAGACGTGCCAGCGTGCCGGTTAGCGGGCAGCGCCTGCGCTTTAGGCCGTTGCGTTCCTTGCCCCAGCCCTCGGTGCGCTTCGATCGGCAACGCCGGCATCCCGGGTCTTGCTCAAGGCGCTTATTCAGAAGGCGCAGCACTTCATCGCCGCCGCCGCGCTGCTGGAGGGCCGCGATCAGCTTCTGAGCCTGCGCGTGCGTCAGGTCCGCCACCTGTTCACCGGGAAGCTCTTGAAATTTGCGGTGCTCCATTGGGGCCTCCTATCGGATGAAGCCGCCAGTTTGCCAGCCGGTTGCGGCAAAACCTACGCAAGGCTTGGACAGAGCCAAGAAATATAACCATGAGCTTCGAGGAAATGCCGGGGGGTTAGCCGCCGTTCAACAGGGCCAGCAGGTGTTCCCGGACCAAGCGCTTCTCATGGCCGGCAATCTTCTTTTTGTCGCGGCAGGTCACATAAAACACGTCGACCGCTTTTTCGCCGAAGGTGGCAATATGCGCGGATGAAATGTCGAGGCCCAGATCGCCAAGCCCACACGCCAGATCGAACAGGAGCCCTGGCCGGTCGAGCGCGTGAACTTCGACCAATGTCAGCTCTTGCGAGGCGGTGTTGTCGATCATGATGTCCGGCGCCACCGTGAACGCATCCGTCTTGGGCTTCACCCGCTTGCGCAGCCCTTCCAGCGAATCCATGGAGCGCTTGCCGGAGAGAATGTCGCCGATCGTGCGCGCGATCTTGCCGGCCCGCTCAAACTCCTCCTCGTCCGCGTAGAACCGCTGCAGGAAAATCGTGTCGAGTGCGTAACCGTCCCGCGTTGTCGAAATCTGCGCCGATGTGATGTTCGCGCCGGCCGCCGCGCAGGCGCCGGCAAAGAGCGCCAGCAGCCTCGGATGGTCCTCCGTCACTAGCGTCAGCTCGGTGAGCCCGCGGAATTCGTCGCTCATGACCTCGAATGCGACCGGGGGATGGTTCTTTTCGAAGGAGCGGAGCAGTTTGGCGTGCTGCACCTGCCGCTCGCTATCGGTCTTGAGCCAATAGTCGGGCTCGTTGCGCTGGATGAAGCGGTCCACCTCGGCCTCGGGCCAGTCCGCCATGGCCTCCCGCAGGCGGTGTTTCCCGGCCTCGATGCGCGCGGCCCGCGGTTCGTGCGTGTGGCCGCCGCCGAGAACGGGTTCGCTCTCGTAGTAAAGTGCACGCAGGAGCTGGCCCTTCCAGGCGTTCCACACACCGGGCCCCACCGCGCGGGTGTCGGCGACGGTCAGCAGCAGGAGAAGCTTGAGCCGTTCGGGGCTTTGCACGATGTCGGTGAAATTCTTGATGGTCTGCGGGTCGGATATGTCGCGGTGCTGGGCGGTGATGCTCATGAGCAGATGATGCCTTACAAGCCACGCCGCCGTGTTCGCTTCGGCCCGGTCCATCCCCATGCGCAGCGCAAGCTTCCGGGCCATCTCCGAGCCCACGATGCTGTGATCGCCTTCCACGGCCTTGGCCACGTCGTGCATCAGGAGCGCGACAAAGAGGGAGCGGCGGTGCTGCAGGCCGTGGATGATTTCGGTGGAAAGCGGGTGCTCCTCGGGGTGAAGGCCCTTCTCGATTCGCGAAAGGATGCCGATCGCCTGGATCGTGTGCTCGTCGATGGTGAAGCGATGGTACATGTTGAACGTCGCCATAGCCACGCCGCGGCCGAAATCCGGGATGAAACGGCCGAGCACGCCCGCCTCGTTCATGTATCTGAGCGCTACGTCCGGTGCGTTGTCCGAGGTCAGGCAATCAAGGAAGAGCCGGTTGGCCTCCGGGTTGGCCCTGTAATTGTCGTCGATCAGCCGGAGCGAGGAGCGGGCCAGGCGGATGGCTTCCGGATGGAGAAGCAGGTCGTTGCGCTCGGCCTCAACGAAAAAGCGGATCAGGTTGACCGGATCTTTCTCGAAAACGTCCGCCCGCTTGACGTTCAGGCGGTTGTTATCGAGCTTGAAATCAGTCGTAGCCGAGAGCCTGGGATCGGCTGTGGCGGCAGTCTTGGCGCGGTTGCTCCAGGGCAGCGTGCCCAGAAAACCGCTGAGCGTGGGCACGGTCTTGAGCTGCCGCAATTCGAGGCTGGAAACCACGATGCGGGTCAGATCACCCACGTCCTTGGCGACCAGGAAGTAGTGCTTCATGAACCGCTCGACGCCCAGAAGCCCGAGCCGGTCATGATAGCGCAGGAGGCGCGCCATCTCGGGCTGCAAATCGAAGGAGAGGCGCTCCTCGGGCTTGCCCGCAAGGAAATGGAGATAGCAGCGGATCGTCCAGAGGAAGGCTTCGCAGCGGTTGAAAACGGCGGTCTCATGGGCAGCCAGGATGCCGCTTTCGGGCTGCTTCTGCTTGCTGGGGTCCAGGTACAGCGCGAACCAGTGCAGCATGTTGAGGTCGCGCAAGCCGCCTTTGCCCTCCTTGACGTTCGGCTCCACGCTATAGCGCGTGCCGCCGGACCGCTTGAGCCGCAGCTCGCGCTCCTCTAGCTTAGCCGCGATGAACTCGCGCTGGCTGCCCTGAACCACGTTCGAGAGATAGCGCGTCCACATGCCGTCGAAGAGCGCCGCATCGCCGTAGATCAAGCGGGAGTCGAGCAGCGTCGTCCTGATGGTCATGTCTTCCTTGGCCGCCCTGAGCGTTTGCTCGATGGTCCGGGTCGCGTGCCCGACCTTGAAGCCGAGGTCCCACAGGAAATAAAGAACCGACTCCACAATGGACTCGCCCCAGGGCGTCTTCTTGTGGGGAAGCAGAAAGAGCAGGTCGATGTCCGAGCCGGGGGCGAGAAGGCCACGCCCGTAACCGCCGGTCGCCACCAGCGCCATGCGCTCGGCGGCGGTGGGGTTCCGGGCCTGGTAGATGTGGCCGGTGGAGTAATCGTAGATGACCTTGATCAGTTCGTCCTGGAACTGCGACAGCGCCGCGGCGCATTTGCGTCCGTTCCTGGTGCGCTCAAGAACGGCTTGGGTCTGCTCGCGCGCGTAGGCTTTTAGCTCCTTTAAGCGCTTGAGCACGCGCGGCCGGGCGTGCGCCTGGTTTTCCCCGCTTTCCAGCCAATAGGAGTGGAGTTCCTCGCGCACGGCGATGGGATCGAAAAAGGGCGGGGCGGGGAAGTTAAGCTGATCCATGGGTTCCGTTTTAGCGGTTGCCCGGCCAGCTTACAACATCGCGCGGGCGCGGCCTACTGTAGATGCTCGCGGCTTGGGGGGGCTTGCATAAAAATGCTTATATGCGGGTCTGCAAACCAAAGGCGCGGGCTTCCTCCCGAGTCAGTGATTTGACTTTCGTGCCATGTTATACCATTACATCTGCGGCATTGTGCCTTGGGGGTGCGAATGGCGAAGCTGAAATTTTATCTAAGTGTTTGCTTTGCGGCAATGGCTGCGCTGGGCTTTTTCTTTGGAGCCGCGCCGGCCTTGGCGGGGCCGCGCGTGGTTGTCACCATCAAACCCGTTCATTCGCTCGCGGCGGCAATTCTGGAAGGGGTGGCGGAGCCGGAACTGCTGCTCGATGGCGCGGCTTCCCCGCATTCCTACGCGCTCAAGCCATCGGACGCCAAGGCTCTGAACGAGGCCGATGCCGTCGTCTACGTCTCGAAGAATCTTGAGGTTTTTCTTTTGCGCGCGATCAAGGCGCTTCCCGCCAACGCGCACGTGATCGAGCTTGAGAAAGCGCCGGGGCTCAGGCTTCTGCCGGTTCGCGACGGCGGCTGGCGCGGGACGGGCGGGGAAGAGGACGGCGATCACGATGCCCACGGCCACAGCCACGCTCACGCCCGTGGCGAAGGCGGCTTCGATGTGCACTTTTGGCTCGACCCGCTGAACGCCATTGCGATGTCACGCTACCTCGCGCGGGAATTCTCGTCTATCGACCCGGCGCACGCAGCCCGGTATCGCGCCAATGCGCGCAAGCTTGAAGCGGCGCTCACCGCGCTCGACGCGGAGCTGAAAGCCACGCTGGCGGGGCTTGCGGGCAGGCCGTTCATTGTGTTTCACGATGTTACGCAGTATTTCGAGACGCGGTATGGCTTGGACGGCACTGGTTCCATCACGGTCAGCCCGGAACGGCCGCCCGGAGCGAAGCGGCTGGCCGCGGTGCGGGCGAGGATCGCGGAGGCCAAGGCGATTTGTGTGTTCTCGGAGCCCGAGTTTCCGCCCAAGCTTGTGCAGATGCTGACTGCGGGGACGAATGCGAAACGCGGCGTTCTCGATGAGGTTGGGGCGGCGATCCCCGCGGGGCCGGGGCATTATTTCGCGCTCATGCGATCCGATGCGGCAAACCTCGCCGCTTGCCTTAAGCCCCGGTAAGGCGGGCACCGGCGGCGGAGGGCGGGGCATCTGTCACAGGGTGCCGCACCTCCTGGGCGATCATCGGGCATCGCCCGGGGAGCGGCGTCCCGCCTAGATCGCCTCGGGCATCACGGCGATGGCGCCGCAAGGGCATTCCTGGGCGCAGATCCCGCAGCCCTTGCAATAGTCGTAGTTGAACTTGAAACCCTTGCCCGGCCCGAGCTTGATCACCGCGTTGTCCGGGCACACGCCGTAGCAGTTGTCGCACTCGAAGCAGTTGCCGCAGGACAGGCACCGCCGCGCCTCGTAAAGCGCGGTGTCCCGGTCGAGGCCCTGCACCACCTCCTCGAAGGTCGCGGTGCGCCGTGCGACTTCCAGCACCGGGCGGTAGCTCTTGGGCGCTTCGCCGTAATACCAAGGATTAAGCTTGTCCGCGGAGGCAAGCTCGTGCTTGGGCGCGGGCTTGTAGTCCTCGCCGCGCAGCCACGCGCTGATATTGCGCGCGGCCTTCTTGCCGTGGCCCACCGCAACCGTCACCGTGCGCTCCGACGGCACCATGTCGCCGCCCGCAAAGATGCCTGGCGCGCCGGTCATCATGTTCGGGCCGACCTGCACCGTGCCGTTCTTGATCTCAAGCCCCTTCACGCCGTCCAGGAGCGACAGGTCCACGTCCTGGCCGAGCGCCAGCACGACAGAGTCGGCTTCGAGCGTCTCGAACTCGCCGGTCGGCTGCGGGAAGCCCTTTTCGTCGAGCACCATTTTCTCGACGGTGATCTCGCCGGCCTCGACATGCTTGATCGTCGAAAGCCACTTCATCATCACGCCTTCCTGCAGCGCCTCCTCAAGCTCGAAATCGTGCGCGGGCATCCTGTCGCGCGTGCGCCGGTAGACGATGACGGCCTCCTCCGCGCCGAGCCGCCTGGCGGTGCGCGCCACGTCGATGGCTGTGTTGCCGCCGCCATAGACCACGACGTGGCGGCCGAGCAGCGGTTTCTCCTCGCCCTCCATCGAGCGCAGCACCTGGACAGCGTCCATGATCTTGGCGGAGTCGCCCGCCGGAATGTAAGCGCGCTTGGCGATATGCGCGCCCACCGCCAGAAAGGCCGCGTCGAAACCGCCCCGCGCCATGGCGTCGCCCAGGTGCGAAACCTTGGCGTTATATTCGATGGCGACGCCCATATCCGTGATGCGTTTCACCTCCGCGTCGAGCACCTCGCGCGGCATACGGTATTTCGGTATGCCGAAGCGCATCATGCCGCCGGGGAGCGGGCCTGCCTCCTTGATGGTGACGGAGTGGCCCAGCCGCGCGAGGTGATAGGCCGCCGACAGGCCAGACGGCCCAGCCCCTACCACCAGCACCTTCTTGCCGGAATGTGCGGAAGGCTCCGGGAAGCGCCAGCCATTGGCGATGGCGAGGTCGCCCAGGAAGCGCTCGACCGAGTTGATGCCCACCGGCGCGTCCAGCGCCCGGCGGTTGCACGCGCGTTCGCAAGGATGATAGCAGACCCGGCCCATGATCGCGGGCAGCGGGTTATTCTCTGTCAGCGAGCGCCACGCGGCTTCGTAATCGCCGCTTTCGGCGAGCGCCAGCCAGCCCTGAATGTCTTCGCCTGCCGGGCAGGCGTTGTTGCAGGGCGGCAGGCGGTGCACATATTCCGGCCGGAGCGTGCGCCATGAGCCGGTGTGGTTCATCAGCGAGGTGCCAACATCCAGCGTGATCGCGAAAGGATGATCCGAGTTCATTTACGCCTCCCCGCCATGGATTCCGCCGCTTCCGCCATCGGGGGAAGCGCATCGGCGTTTGTCTTCTGCCGTGACGAATGCCGGCGCCCTCTAAGATCCCGGATGCCGCCCTTGGCGGTTCCGGGGTGGCCGTTGCGCACGGCCCGGCGGCTGACCGCGCGGCGGCGGCGTTTCCGGAGGGAGCTTCGCATTTAAACCTCCGCTTCTTCGCCATGCGGGCTGGCGAGACCGTATTCGGCGATGTTCGCGTCGCAGATCGCCTGAAGCCGGGCAACGCGCGGATCGTCCTCGCCGCCAGCGAACAGATGCGCGAAGCGGCGCTGCGGCTTGAGATAATCGCGCACCGGAACCTGGCGGCGGATTTTGCGGACGCTGGTGACCTTGCCGTGCTCTGCCTCGAAAACCGGATAGAGGCCGCATTCGATGGCAAGCCGCGCCAGCTTGATCGTGTCGTGCGAGGCTGCCCCCCAGCCCAGGGGGCAGGGAACGTGGATCTGGATGTAGCGCGCGCCGTGAATGGACATCGCCTTCGTCACCTTATGCTCAAGGTCGTGCAGATCGGCGACGGATGCCGTTGCGGCGTAGGGGATGCCGTGCGCTACGGCGATCTTGGGCACGGATTTGCCGGTGCCGAAGACGTTGCCGGGCTCCGGGCCAACGGCCGGCGTCGTGGCCGTGCGCGCGGCGGGCGGCGTGGCGGAGGAACGCTGCACGCCGGTGTTCATGTAGCCCTCATTGTCGTAGCAGATGTAGAGCACGTCGTCGTTGCGCTCGAACATGCCGGAGAGGCATTGGAAGCCGATGTCGGTCGTGCCGCCGTCGCCGCCTTGCGCGACCACCCGCACTTCCGGCCGTTTCTTGGCGCGCAGGGCGGCGGCCACGCCGGTCGCGACTGCCGCGGCGTTGCCGAATATCGAGTGCAGCCAAGGTAATTGCCACGACGTCTCGGGATAGGGTGTCGTGAACACCTCAAGGCAGCCGGTGGCGTTCACGGCGATCAGGTTGTTGCCGCAGGCGCACATCGCCGCGTCGATGGCGTAGCGCGCGCCGAGCGCCTCGCCGCAGCCCTGGCAGGCGCGGTGGCCGCAGGTGAGCGCGTTGGTGCGGCTCTGGCTTGCCTGCACCGAGCGCTCGGCCTCCCCGGCCAGCCGGTTGCCGACTGTGAAGGTGCCCTTCTGGTAGAATTTCAGCCTCTGCACGGTTTCGCCAGGTTCGTCCGAGGCAGGCGCTGCCGTGCCCGGCGCTCCTTGAGTGCTGGTTGGGGTGTCATCGGTCATTGCTGTACCTTCATGCCGGCAGTTGCGATGGCGGATTGGGCGAGCTGACGCAGGATGTTTTCGGCGCTCGGGCCGGCGTGGCGCACCTTGCCGGTGCGGTGGATTTCGCGGCCCACGACGCGTTCGTTGAGGTCGAGGAAATGCGTGCCTTCCCAGGGCTGCACGGAGGCCCGCCGGAATAGGCTGCCGAGCGACTCCTTCGTAATCGGCCGGCCGCCCAGCCCCGCGACCGTGGAGTGCAGGCGCGGCGCGCGCGGAAGATTGCGCAAGGCGGTGTCCACATTGTTGGCGAGCGGCCCGCCCAGGCCGAGGGCGATGCTCTTCTCCACCACGACCACGTGTTGCGCGGCGGCAAGCTCCTTGCGCAGCGCATCGACCGGGAAGGGGCGGTAGGTGACGATGGTCACAAGCCCGATGCGGATGCCTTCCTCGCGCATCTCGTCGATCACATCCTTGATGGTGCCGCAGACCGAGCCCATCGCCACCACGAGCATGTCCGCGTCATCCGTGCGGTAGGTGCGCAGAAGCCCGCCGGATTCGCGGCCGAAGGTCTTCTTGAACTCCGCGGCGTATTCGGGGAGGAGCCGGAGCGCCTTGGTCTGCTTGTAGTATGCAAGGAACTTCACCTCGGTGAAGGCCTCCGGCCCAACCATCGCGCCGATGGAAACGGGGTTGGCGGGATCGAGCACCTGCACGGGGTCGTAGGGCGGCAGGAAGGCGTCTACCGGGGCCTGACGGGGAACGTCGATGCGCTCCACCGCGTGGGTCAGGATGAAGCCGTCGACGCAGACCATCACCGGCATCGAAAGCTCTTCGGCGACCCGGAAGGCCAGGATGTGCAAGTCCACTGCTTCCTGGTTGGTTTCGGCGAAGAGTTGTATCCAGCCCGCGTCCCGCATGGCCATGGCGTCGGAATGATCGTTCCAGATGTTGATCGGCGCGCCGATGGCGCGGTTGCCGATGGTCATCACGATGGGCAAGCCGAGGCCCGACGCGTTGTAGACGGCCTCCGCCATGAACAGGAGCCCCTGGCTGGCCGTAGCTGTGTAGGCGCGCGCGCCCGCCGCCGACGCCCCGATGGCGACGGAAAGCGCGGCGAACTCGCTTTCAACGTTGATGAACTCGCAGTTGCGCAGCTCGCCCTTCTTGACCAGCTCGCCCAGGCCCTCGACGATGTGCGTCTGCGGCGTGATCGGGTAGGCGCAAACCACTTCCGGCCGGCACAGCGCGATGGCCTGCGCCATCGCGTGCGAACCTTCGATCTGCTTCAACATTGGCAGCTCCTTAGGCCGCGCTGGCGGCGCGCTCTTGCTTGGTCACGAACTCGTGGGCGTCCTGCGCGGCGGCGATGTTGGCCTCGCCGGTCTTGCCGGGGAACGCCTCCGCGATAGCCTGTTTGACGCTCTCGAAATGCACGAGGCCGGTTAGAGCCGCGAACGCGCCCAAGAGCGCCGCGTTTGGCAGGGGCCGGCCGACATGCTTCCAGGCAAGCTCGGTGGCTGGCACGATGACGGCGTGCCGCTTGGGAAGCGCGTCCACGATGTTCTGAATTTGCAGCTCGCCGAAGGTCTTGTTGGTGTTGACGAGCACATAGCCGTCCGGCTTCAGCCCGGCGAAAACGTCGATCACCTTGAACAGCGTGGGGTCTTGCACGATCAGGCAATCCGGCTCCAGGATGGGCTCGCGCAGGCGGATCTCCTTGTCCGCGATGCGGCAGAAGGCGACCACCGGCGCGCCCGTGCGCTCCGAGCCGAAACTCGGGAAAGCCTGCGCGTGCCGCCCTTCGAGAAAGGCGGCGACAGACAGCATTTCCGCGCCTGTCACGACGCCCTGGCCTCCACGGCCATGAATGCGAATCTGGAACATCTGTGCCCTTTGCTTGAGTGTCTGCCGGGTTACGCAATGGCGGTCAGGCTTGGTGCGCCGTCAGATTGCCGGGGAGGCGCGGCTGCGGCACCGCATCGCCCGCCGTTGAAGCGCTCTTGCGCTTCCAAAATGCTTGCGGCTTCCGATGGGGCCATCTGGCTCGCGGATGAAACGATTATATATACTCATACTTTTCAAGCACCGTCCTGAGGCTGGCTGCACCCAGGACAGAGTTACTCCCCGCAGGTTGCGCGATGCTTGCGGCGGCGTCACGCCGGCCGTCCACAACCTGCAGCTCCACAAGGCCGCCGGGCGTGAAACTGGCGGCGGACGCAAAAATCCAGCGGTGGCGTTGCAATATGGCCGGCGATGCCCGAAGTTTATGGCTATCAATTACTCTCTTGGGTGCAAATATGTCTTTTCAGGAATTCGCCCGGCTTCACATTCCCGCGCTTGAGGCGGACGAAATCCGTTTCAATCTGCAGATCGCCGTAATGGCCGCGGCCGCAAAGGATTTCCCCGCCGGCTTCCAGTATTGGGCGCTTGGCGCGCCGGGCCACTGCGCAACACAAACGCCGCGCCACCCCATCCTGCTTGGCGATCTGGACCGGGGCGAGTGCCAGCACCTTGCGCGCGACACAAAGAGCTTTCCCTATCCGGGCGTGCTGGGAAGCGGGAGCACCGCGTGCTGGTTCGCGGAGGAAGCCGCCACGCTGGGCATTACTTTTCCGGAGCTGGAACCCCAGTGCATTTACGTTCTGAGGGAGCCGCCGCGCTACCCCGGCGCGGAAGGCGCCGCGCGCGGTGCCGTGCTGGCGGACACGGACCTCCTTTGCGAATGGATAAGGGCATTCCAGCACGAGGCCGCCGCGCACGAGCCGCCGTTCGAACGGGCGAAGGCCGCGAAAGGCATCGCGCTTGGAAAATATCTGCTGTGGACGGTTGGAGGCGAAGCTGTGTCCTTCGCGGCCCTCGGGCGGGTTCTGAAATCGGCCATGTCGATCGGGCCTGTGTACACGCCGCCGGACAAGCGGGGCCGCGGCTATGCCGGCTCGGCAGTGGCGGCCTTGTGCGAGCGCATTTTCGCGGACGGCAAGCCCGCGGCCTGCCTCTATACCGACTTGCGCAACCCCTATTCGAACCGCTGCTACGCCAGGATCGGCTTCAAGCCGCACTGCGATTCCTGGCATTATCATAGGGCGGCGCAAGCTGGGACGGACCATTTGGCTGGCAAACCAGGGTGTCCGTCCCCGGAAGCATAAGCGGATGAGGCTCACTTTGCCGCGATAGCCGCCGGGAGCTGAGCTCCAGCCGGGCGCAAAAAAAACGGCGCACATCGGTGCGCCGTTTCGCTGATCGCAGTTGGAGGGCTTCGATCAGACTTACCTGAGGGGCTCGTACCCCCGGCCGACGTGGTAGTTCAAACCAAGACGGACCGTGGAAACCTCAAAATCCTCTTTCGTAGTCTTTGCCCAATGATTCTCTTGCCCAAGGTTCAGGTATTGATACTCAGCCTTGGCCGACCAGGAAGGATTGAACTTGTACTCGGCGCCGCCACCCACAACATAGCCGGTTGCGTCCTTTTCGCGTTTCCAATTCGAGCCCGGAACGCAGATGCAAGTCCCAGTGGTAGCGCAGGAGTTCTCATCGGTGATGTGGCCGTAGGCCAAGCCGCCCGTTGCATAAACAAGCGCGCTGCCGGCGGCATAGCCAAGGCGTCCGCGCAAGGTCCCAAACCAGTCAAGGCTAGTCTTGGTTCCGAGCGTATATGGCCCAGCGGCCAGCGACTTGGCGCCTGTGATGTTGGCAGCTTGAAGATCAGCCTCAATGCCGAAAACGAGATTGCCACGCTGTAAATTAACGCCGATCTGACCGCCGCCGAAGCCGCCATCCGGGCTGGCGCCTAAGAGCCCCATCTTGTCAGCGATTTCACCAGCGTCCGCGCCATAGCCGCCGTTCACACCGATGTAAATGCCGCTCCAGTTCACGCCATGGGACGGTACATCGCCAAAGCTCGCAGCGGCGGGCGCGCGGTTCAAATCGGCCGCACTCGCGGCGGCTGTCAGCGCAATCACGCTCGCACCGGCCAGAATAACTCCCCGTAACATGGTACCCCCTGTGGCTACTTAACTTATGATTTCCAACAGGTAGAAGATACATTGGGCGGATTAAACCGATCACTGATTGAATTAAAACCGATCGAGGCTCGAATTGAGAATTGGCTGGCGCTTGTTGCCGATGCGCCACAGGAAAGGCTGGGGGGCGCCGCCAGGGATCGTTGGAAAGCAGAGATATAAAGCCGCGGAAGCTTAAAGGGCTGCGGACGAGCGCCCGGCAAGTTGAGCCGGCGCGCCGCCGCAATCTAGACGGTTACGCAAGCTGTTAGGCCTGTTGCAGAATTAGCGCCCACGCTCTCAAAAGCCGGCCATTTATCCTAAAAACAAGAATCCGATCACCGCTCGCAACCGTTGGTTAGTTTTTTGAAGCAGCCACTCTGATAGATAAAGATCTCGATCAGGGAACTCTAATTAGTTGGTTGGTTTGTGGGGCTTACAGCTCTGTTGGGGTTAATCAGGGCCAAGGGGACTCTATCTACTGCCTATATTTGTAGATAGATAGGTTCTCGGGGTTGAGGGGGAAAAAATGGCGCGTAAATGGATGCGTTCGCATTTTGCATTTAGGGCTCAGAACACCGGCGCGGCCCGGAGGGCGATACCGATGCTTGTAAGCGGTGTTGCGCTGATGGCGGGAGCGCTTGCTTCGTCCGGCGCACAGGCGCAGTGCTCGGATCCCAACATGAGTTACTTTCCTTTCGGGGCTGGCAGCGGCGTGAACGCCCTGACTTCCGTGATCTCCACGGTCAACACCGCCTTCTTGAATAACGGTTCGGCCTTTGTTGCCGCGCCGGTTGCCGAGCCAGATCAACTGGGCGGCGGCGTATGGGTAAGGGCCATTGGCGGTACAGCCGACACAAAGGCCAGCAGCAGTTTCAGCGGAGATATACAGCTTCCACAATGGCAGGGTGGGGCGGTTGTTGCAGCCGACGCCTCCTGCCGGACGAAGGTGAGACAGGACTTCAAGGGGCTTCAGGCCGGCCATGATATCGCCCTTCTGAATTCCGACAACACGGGCATGAATTGGCATTTCGGCGGACTGGCCGGCTACGTCCAAAGTGATTTCAGCGATCTGTCGCCTGGCGGGACGTTGAAGGGAACTTTCAATGTGCCGTTCGCCGGGCTCTATAGCACATTTTCCAAGGGCAACTTTTTCGCCGATGTCCAAGCGCGCCTAGACTATTTCGAAGGTGAGCTTACGGACCAGGCCAATGGCATCCATAAGGAAAGGCTTGGCGCGCACGGTTACGCCGTCAGCGGCAATATGGGCTACCGTTTCAATCTCGGAGGAAACTGGAACCTTGAGCCTTCTGTTGGCGGCGTGTTCTCCCGGACGTGGATCGAGCCGCTCAACATCGCCGGCACTAATTTGCCCATACCTGGGAACCTGCCGCCCGGGCAATCGCTGCCTGGCATGGTGCAGATGCAGAATGTAGAGAGCGCGCTTGGCCGTGCAAGCATAAAGGTGGGAACCAGCGCCCCCTTGGGAAACAGCGGGATCGTGGCGTATCCGTTCGCCTCGGCAAGCGTGTTTCGCGAGTTCGCCGGCAACGCAACCGCCACGGTTTCGCCAGGGATGACTGCGGGCTCAATCAACGGAAACCTGTCGGTCGGCCGCGTAGGCACATACGCCTTGTTTAGCGCCGGCAGCGCTTTCCTGCTGGCGGATACCGGCTGGCTCGGCTACGCCCGCTTCGACTACCGGACAGGCAGTAATATCGAAGGGTATGGCGTCACTGGCGGGCTCCGCTATCAGCTTAACCAAGGGCCAAGCGGTTTGAAGGATGGCTCCGCCGGAGGCCATTCCTGGACCGGCCCGTATGTGGGCGTTTTCGGCGGCTCCACTTCGGGCAAAATGTCCAACTGGGAAAACTTCTCCTTCGCGGTCAACCCCGACAACGCCGGCTATCTGGCGGGCGGGCAGTTGGGCTACAACCTTCAGATTGGGAACTTCGTTTGGGGTGCTGAAGCGGATTACGGCCAGTCTAACGCTCGCGGTGTAGACAGCTGTGGGTTCAACCCCTTGGAAACCTGCGAAAGCAACGTGAAGTCTTTAGGATCGGTCACTGGCAGATTGGGATACTCTTTCGGGCGTGTGCTGCTGTACGGAAAAGGCGGCTGGGCATTTGGTGAGGTCAGCGCAGGCGTGCACCTGAACAATCCGAACTATGCGATCGGGATCCCCGGTACCTTGATGACGTCCTCCAAATGGAATAACGGCTGGACTGCCGGTGGTGGCATGGAGATCGCGCTCACGGAGGCCTGGTCTGCAAAGGCGGAATACATGCACTATGAGTTCCAGGATAACACATACACATTATCGTACGTCCCAGGGGTGGGGGAATCTACACGCAAAATGAACGCCTCCGGCGACAGCGTAAAAATCGGTGTGAACTACCATCTGGACGTGCCCGGCGCTGAGGGCGCCGGTACAGACGCACCGTTGAAATAGAAAGGCCTCGTCTAGTCAGGCCGCAAATTGGCCGCTGGGGCCCGCCCCGGCGGCCGCATTTTCAGTACTCCCGGTACCGCGTAGAGATCACCTGATGAGGTTTCTGTTTTTTTGGCGGAAGTCCGCTTCTAAGACTGAAGATGCCGCTCCCCAGACGGAGTACGTCAACGGTGAAACACAAGCTCCGCTACCGGAGAAAGCCAGCAGGATTTTAAGGGGCGTTCTGGATGGGCCCGAGCCCGCCGCGCCCGCTGTCAAGCCTTGTGAAGGCGATGCCGCGGAGGCTTCCTTATCGCGCAGGCTCAGCGTCGGGGCGAGGCTCGAAAATACGAAGGGGCGCGCCATCGAGGCAGCCGCGAAGCTCACCGCGCACGCCGACATGGAGACCGCGCAGGTCATTGCGGCGGTGGCGGAAGAACTCCGAAGGCAGGCCTGCCGCATCGCTTTCGTCGGGCAGGTCAAGGCCGGCAAGAGTTCGCTCGTCAACGCGCTCGTCGAGCGGCCGGACCTTTTGCCCGTGGACATCAATCCGTGTACGGCGGTAATCACCCGCCTGAGTTTCGGTGTTCCAGGCAAGCCGCAGGATGGCGCCGCGTTCACGTTCTTCAGCCGCGACGAGTGGCGCCGCCTCTCGATGGGCGGGCGCACGCGCGAGCTTACGGACCGGCTGTTTCCGGACTTCGACTGGGAAGTTCTGAAGACCCAGGTGAAGGAAATGGAGGAGAGAGCCCGGAAGAAGCTGGGGCCCTCTTTCGAAAAACTTCTGGGCACGGAGCACGTCTATCCAGAGATTCAACCGGACCTGCTCGTCCGCTATGTGGGCACGGAACATGCGCAAGCGGAAAGCGCTATGGAGCGGACCGAGGGAGAATTCTCGGACATCACCAAATGCGCCGACATTTTCCAGGACCTGGGCGCTTTCAGCTTTCCGACCGTCGTGATCGATACCCCCGGCGTCAACGATCCGTTCCTGGTGCGCGACGAGATCACCCGGCAAAACCTTGAGGCGGCCGACATTTGCGTCGTGGTGATCACTGCATGGCAGCGTTTGTCGGCCACCGATCTCAACCTCTTGCGGATGCTCCGGGGGCTTAAGAAGGACAGGCTCATCGTCTTCGTAAATAAGGTTGACGAGTTGAAGGGCGGCGAGGCCGTCGCACAGGAGGTCGGCCGCCAGGTGTCGCAAGTCCTGGAGCGGGAGTTTTCAGCCGCCTCTATTCCGGTCATTCTGGGCAGCGCCGCTTTCGCGCACAAGGCGCTGAACCCATGCAGTAACAGTTATCTCGCGCCTAGCGGTTTCGATGCAGCCGCCCAAACCGGAGGCGATGACGAAACCAGCCTGAGCCTTCAGGACTTGGGCGACGCGGGCTGGGATTGGCTCATCCCGGATGACGATACCAGTGAAAGCGAGGCCGCTGGCTATTTCGAAAAGTCGGGCCTCATGCCGCTGGCAATCGCGGTATCGGAGATGATGAGCACCGGCTCGATTGCGGAAACGATCAATGCATCCGCCCGCTTGATTGAGACGGTTGGCCGAAACCTCATCGCGTGGCGGGAAATCGAAAGCGGCTTGCTTCGCCAGGTCTATTTCGACGCCGCGGGGGCGCAAAAGGAACTCGCCGCTCTCGCCGGGCTGAGAAGGCAGTTGAGCGCCAGGTTCGACGCTTTCACGGAAAGCCTGGAAACGCTGCGGGCGAAGAAGATTGATCTTATCAGGCAGAAGCTTTCGTCGGCCGTGCAGGCTTTCATACCGGAGGCGCTGGCTTCGTTTGGTGAGGGCGAGGCGGCCGCGCAGGCGAGCCAGATCGACGTCAAGCTTAGGATACGGCTTGAGCTTGCCTTCCTTGAGGCGATGGATGAAGTCCGCGGCTCGCTCGAAAAGGAGCAGGAACTGCTCAGGCAGGAACTGACGAAGGTTCTGGAGGCCGGCGGTCTTTCCGGCGGCCCGATGATCGTGCTGGGCCAGCCGCTGGCGCTCACCCCGTCTCTCGCCGCGTTGAGCGAACCCGCCGCGCTCGGGTCCACCGCGCATTTGACTGCGCTCACTCAAGGCCCGGGTGCCAGCCAGGACCGGGGCATCAACCTGCCGGACCTTATCACAGCGGACTTCGCGCCGATCATCGGCAGGCTCGAAGACGAAGCATCGAGAGTTTTCCAGGAGGGTGTGTCCGCCTTTGCGCGGCAGGCGAGATCGCTGACGTTCGGCCCCATGGATAGCGTGATCGAAAATGTTTCCCTGGCGCTCAAGGAGGCGCAAGCGCAGCCGCCCGCGAATGATGAAACGGCTATTCAGGCTATTCGCGAAAGCATCTCGAATCTCAGCCCCATTGTGGAGCTGGGGTAGGCGGCCAGTTGCCGGGTTCGGGCATGACCGGGGCGTTCAACCCCTCACCCTGTCCCTCTCCCTCTGGGAGAGGGGACGCCAGAAGTCCCGCTGCGGGTAGTTCGAGGGTCCCTTCGCCCATTGGGAGAAAGACAGGATGGGAGACTTGCCCAGTTCATGACACCATGCCGCCGCTCGCAATCCGCCACCCGGTAACGCCGGGTAGTCTTCCAGTAAAGCGCCGGAGGGCGTCCGCGCGCTGCGGTGAATGGAGTTGCGGAGCGGGCATGGCGTGAAGCTGGAGCGTTCCGCGGCTGCGGGGCGCATGCCACTGTCTCCCTGGCCGGTGTATTAAGCAGCCGGGCTGTTCAAAAATGCGAGAAGGGGGGAGGCGCGGCGGAACGGGTTTGCTAAGGTGGGCTCCGTAACTGAGGGAATGTGTCATGCGGACGTTGGCGGCTATGGCCATGGGCGTGGCGTTGCTTGGGGCGGCGCGGGCGGAGGATTTGCCCGACCGCGGGGCGGTTCTTAGGATCGAGCCTGGAATGCACACCGCGCAGCTCACCCGCATCAGCGTGGATGCGGCCTGCAAGCTGATAGCGACGGGCTCGCTCGACAAAACGGCCCGGCTGTGGGCGTTGCCCGCAAAGGGCCGCGGCAGCCCGAAGCTTCTTCGCACCTTCCGGGTGCCCATCGGCGACGGCGATGAAGGCAAGGTTTACGCCGTGGCGCTTTCGCCGGACGGAAAATGGGTGGCGGCCGGCGGCTGGGATGCGCATTACGCCGTGGACAAGACACTCGCGATCTATGTTTTCGAGGCCAGCACGGGGCGCCTTGCCGCCCGCCTTGGCCATTTTGGCAATGTGATCAATCACCTTACGTTCTCGCCCGACGGCAGCCGCCTTGCCGCGACGCTCTTCGGCGGCGAGGGTATGCGGTTGTGGGATACGTCAGGCTGGCGGCTTATCGCGGAAGACAAGGATTATGGCCGCAAGGGCAGCTTCGACGCGGCCTTCGACAGCGCCGGCAGGCTTTACACCGTGGCCTTCGACGGCCTGATCCGCCGCTATGCCGCCGATGGAAAGCTGGAGGCGAAGGCGCCTGTCATCGCGAGCAAGAAGCCTTTTAGCGTTGCGGTGCATCCCAAGGGCGGCAAGCTCGTGATCGGTTTCAGCGGCGCACCCGCGGTCGAGGTGTATGATGCGGACAGCCTGGAATGGCTTTACGCGGCTGATACCGGCGATATCGCGGACGGCGATCTGAGCAAGGCGGCCTGGTCCAGCGATGGCAAGCGCCTTTACGCGGGCGGGCGGTATTCTCCCGATGATGGCCGCCGCCTGGCCATCTGGCAGAATGAAGGCCGGGGCAAGCGGGTCCAGGTGCCATTATCGCAAAACACCATCATGCAGCTTCTGCCTTGCGGGAATGGCATTGCGGCGGGCGCGCAGGACCCGGCTTTCGGGTTGATTTCGGCGGATGGCGCCAAGCACGTCTGGCAGGAAGGCGTGCCGGCCGATATGCACGGTAAGCTGGGCGATGGCTTTATGCTCGCCGCGG
Organism: Rhodomicrobiaceae bacterium; assembly: GCA_050298295.1. Lineage (GTDB taxonomy): Bacteria > Pseudomonadota > Alphaproteobacteria > Rhizobiales > Rhodomicrobiaceae > Rhodomicrobium. The sequence goes on along the minus strand of JBNKTW010000094.1, from coordinate 44,157 downwards.
ACGGCAAGAGCGTCCGTTTTGGCCTGGGCCACGGCTCCAGCCGGCCTGTCCTGTTCAGCCTGGCCCCATTCGAGCTTAAGGACGCGCCCAAACCCGCGGCTGGGCTTTCCCCCGCCAAGGTTGACGGCCTCCCCGTCACCGGTTGGGACGGCGGAGAATTTCCGAAGCTTGGCGGCAATTTCCTGCCACTTGAGAACTACGAGGAATCGCTATCGCTCGCCATCGCGCCGGATAAGTCGCGCTTCACGCTGGGCACGGCGTTCTGGCTTCGAACCTTCGCGGCCAGCGGCAAGGAGATTTGGCAGAAGCCCATTCCCGGCAGTGCCAGGGCGGTGAATATCAGCGCTGACGGAAGGCTCGTCGCCGCGGCGTTCGAGGACGGCACCGTCCGCTGGTTCCGGCTCGGCGACGGCCAGGAACTGCTTGCGCTGTTCGTTCATGCGCACGACCGCCGCTTCATCGCCTGGACGCCGAAGGGCTATTACGCGGCCTCGCCCGGCGCGGAAGACCTGATTGGCTGGCATGTCAACCGGGGCTGGGACCGCGCGCCGGATTTCTTTTCCGCCTCGCGCTACAGCGAGCATTTCAACCGCCCCGACATCGTGGCCCGCGTGCTCGACGATCTCGACGAGGATGTCGCCATTGCCGAGGCGAACCGGCGTGCAAACTCGAAGCGGGCGGGAGAGATGGCGAAGCGTTTGCCGCCGGGCGTCTCCGCGATGGCGCCAGGATAGCCGCGCTGCACCCGCGTCCGTAAAATTCATCCTAACTGCCCCGATGTTTCCGCCGGGGTGTTTGCGCACATTTCCGGATGCCGTTGCGGGCGTTCCCAGCGCCCATGCGCCTGCGCGGGAACGGCGGCTGCAACCGCCGTTTCTACTATAACACCAAAGGTTGCAAATAACGTCATTTACAACCGTGTCAACTGCGGGCTGAATTTCTACGGCCAAAGTATGAATTGTGACAGGTATGGTTGTGAAGCGGCAACAGTGCGATTTTAGGCGCAACGTTACTAAGCGCCAGCGCGGACTTTGTCACTGAACTGTAACATGGCTCCATTAACCCGGATGAAGCAGGGCAATTCTGACCGGCTCCGGACGAAATACCGGCGCGGAGCTGGGCGGACTCTGGGCGGATTATTTCGCTCTATTTGTAACTTAGTTGGGAACATGGGGCACTTGAAATGAAGAGACTTGTTATTTGTGCACTCGCGCTTGGCGGCTTCGCGGCCTCCGCGCAGGCGGCCGACCTTAGTGTTGGCGGCTTTAAGGATCCGCTGCCTGAGAAAATCTCCTTCGCTGGCGTCACCATCTACGGCAAGATCGACGTTGGCTATGCTTATCAGGAGCATGGCAGGGAATTCAGCCCGTCTATGTATACCGGCCTCGGGTACGATTACCTCGGCAATCGCGGCAGCGTCTCAACGCTGACCAACAACGCGATGTCTCAATCCTTCGTCGGCGTGAAGGTTGAGGAAGGCCTGGGCAGGGGCTTCGCTGCTATCGGTAAGGCCGAAGTGGGCTTCAATCCGGCTGGCGGCGAGATTTCCGACGCTTGCAAGAGCATCAAGCTTGCGGCTGAGAATGGCGATCTCACTCATCGCGGCGACGGTAGCCGCTGCGGTCAGCTCCTGAACGGCCAGGCTTATGGCGGTATCAGCCATTCAACCTACGGCACGCTCACCATCGGCCGCCATAACTCCTTCACGAACGAAGGTGTTGGCAAATACGATCCGAACCACGGCTCCTATGCCTTCTCGCTGATCGGCTTTTCTGGTACGGCGGTCGCTGGCACTGGCGCGACCGAGACGGCCCGCTGGGATAACTCGATCAAGTACGTCTACCAGTTCGGCCCGGTTCATGCTGGCGTGATGTACAGCAACGGTGGTGACAGCACCTCTATCCTTGGCGATGCAGTTGGCGCGAACGTCGGCTTCACCTACAAGGGCCTGTCGGTGGACGGTTACTACAACAAGGTGAACGAGGCGGTCACTCTCAGCGGTTACGATACCACTGCCAGCCATTTTCTTTTCGACGTCGTCGACAACGAAGCCTACGCGATCATGGCCAAGTACGTCATGGAGCTGGGTGGCGGCTTTAAGGACGAAGCCGCGGCCAAAGTCACCGTATCCGGTGGTTATGTCCACATCGATACAACCAGCCCTGGCAGTCAGAACGCTTATAACGGCATGCACACCCTCAATGGCTACCTGCTTGGGGGCGGTACAGCTGCCGGTGCATCTCACGGCGGCAGGACCCTGCAGACCGGCTGGTTCGGTGCGAGCTACGAGACCGGCCCGTGGGCTCTCAGCGGCACCTGGTACCACCAGGACCAGAACGCCTTCGGGACGCACGCAAGCAAAGAGCTTGATTGGGTGTCCGGTATTGTTGACTACAAGTTCAACAAGCACTTCGACATTTACAGCGGTGTGACTTGGGTTGGCGATTCCACCACCAATCCAGACAACGTCACCGTTGCATCGGGCCTGCGCCTGAAGTTCTAAGCCGGCCGCACTAAGCCTGGCGGGCGGCAGTGCCTCCGCCCGCCAGGCGCTTTCCCCAGAAAGACCATTATCCACGTTGGGCGATACGCAAACTAAAGTTGTAAGCCGCTAGAATCGTTACCCAAAAGTCACTCCGCTCCGGTGCGTTGACACTGGCGTAACCCTTGCCGTTGACCGGTCAGGTTGCGTCCGTTAAAAACGTATGTGGCATGAGGCTGCCAGAGGGCCGGGGCAAAAGGGGATGGGCAGACCCCTTCGGCGATCGGGTAGCGGGGGGGAATAGGGCGATAACCTCGTTCCCACGTTGCAAGTCCGGTGCTTTGGCCGGGCGGAAAGCAAAGGTTTCGCGTCAATCGTTTACCTAACGGGGAATTACGGTGAGAAAACTTCTTATTTGCGCGCTCGCGCTTGGCGGCTTCACTGCTTCCGCGCAGGCGGCCGACCTCAGCGTTGGCAGCTTCAAGGACCCGCTGCCTGACACTATCTCTCTGGGTGGCGTGACCGTCTACGGTACGGTTGATGTGGGCTACGTCTATCAGGAGCATGGCTATCCCAATAGCCCGTTCTTCTATACGGGTATGCAATACGGCTATAGGGGGCCCAGAGGTTCTCAGTCGAACATCACCAACAATGCGCTGTCGCAGTCGACCATTGGCGTGAAGGTTGAAGAAAGCCTCGGCATGGGCTTTGCGGCCATTGCGAAGCTTGAGACCGGCTTCAACCCGGTCAGCGGCGAACTGGCCGACGCTTGCCAAAGCATCCTGCAAACCTTTGGCAACCCCAATCCCGCTGCTTTTGGCGACGGCGGCCGTTGCGGCCAGTTCCTGAACGGTGAGGCTTTTGGCGGCATCAGCAACCCGATGTACGGCACGCTCACTGTCGGCCGTCACAACTCCTTCACGACCAGCGGCGTTGGCAAGTACGATCCGAACCATGGTTCTTATGCGTTTTCGTTGATCGGCTATTCCGGCGGCACGGTTGCGGGCGTTGGCTCGACCGAGACTTCCCGGTGGGATAACTCCGTAAGGTATATCTACCAGTTCGGCCCCGCTCATGCTGGCGTGATGTACAGCAACGGCGGCGACGGCACCTCAATCCTGGACAACGCAGTTAGCGCGAACATTGGCGCTAGCTACAGAGGCTTCTCCGTCGACGGCTACTACACCCTTCAGAAGGGTGCCGTTAACGCCACCGGTCCAGCCTCGGCGACGACCCTCGCGTACAACATCAGCAATAACGAAGCCTACGCGATCATGGCTAAGTACGTCATGCAGATCGGCGACGGCTTCAAGGATGACGGTGCTGTTAGCAAGCTGACCTTCTTCGGCGGCTATGTGCACGTGAATATGTCGAACCCGGATGACACTCAGGCATCCTACCTCAACCAGCATACGATTGGTGGCTATCAGCTTACCATGGTGGCCGCCAGCGCCGGCTTCTCTACGGACAAGGTCCAGCAGACCGCTTGGGCTGGCGCCAGCTACGAAACCGGTCCTTGGACTTTCACGGGCGCTTGGTACCATCTGAACCAGAACAACTACTATGACGGCAATCAGAACCTGCGCGCAGGCGGCGATCTCGACTGGGTCTCCGGCGTGATCGACTACCGGTTCAACAAGCACTTCGATGTTTACAGCGGCGTGACTTGGCTCGGAGACTCCGGCGCTTGGAACCATGACGAAGACAACGTTATTGCCGCGACGGGTCTTCGCCTGAAGTTCTAAGGCGGGGACAGAGGCTAGCCTCGTTTAGTCGGCGAAATTCGACAGGCGGTGGTTTTCCACCGTCTGTTTTGCTGTGTGTGCATCGAACTGGGTGCTGGATTGCGCCGGATTGCCCGTGGAACTCTGGACAGGATGGGTGGCCGGGGCTAGGTGCTTTGATGGGACTGCCCTGGTTGCGGTTCAGCGCAGCGCTCCAGGCAAGCAGATGCCTGCCACGGAGCGGAACACGGGCCGGGCGCCGGCGGCGGGCCGTCAGCGCGTGAGCTTAATCGACGCCACCGGCACCTGCCGGCCGGTCGCATGATCGGCCTGGGTAATGGAAACCAGATGATCGTTTTCGTTCCTGAAAACGACCTTGAAGTTCCCAGTGAAGCTTGGGCTCTCAGCCTCAAGGAACAGGTAATGGCCGCTGATGGTGCCGGTCACCCGGCCGCTCGAATGGCCGGCGCGCTCCTCGAACCAGCCTTTGAGCCGGTTGCCGGCGCAGGTAACCTGGCTTGACGCCTCAAGCTTGTAGTCCGTGCCGGCGCAGGCGATCACCTGGTTGATGACGTCCGCGGAAGCCATGGCGTAAGAGATACGGCAGGAGACGAACTCCGGCGACCCGCCGATGGGCGTCACTGCGCCCCTGCCGCGCCACGCGCCATTGAGGTTCCGCATGAGCTGAAGGCCCTGGGCCGTGCACATGGCGGCCGCAGGCGCGGCGGGCAGGGTTGCGGCGGCGGCGATAGAGGCGAGGAAGAAGCCGATTGATTTGGAGCTTTTCATACCGGACCTGAACGAATGGGTGAACGGAACAGCAAAGCGGTTCGGGTTGAAAGAAGGCATGGCGGATTGCGGACTTTCTGAGCCCTGGCCAAGCCTCACCCGTTTCGCGCGAGATCTTGGCGAGACGGAGACTGAGCGGAGACATTTTTGCGGGGACTGGTGTATATGGTTTACGCGGCCGCCGCGATACGCTTGCAGTCTTGGCCGGCGCAGGTTAGACAAAGCCGCAAACACCAGCGGGGGAGAGAAGGAATATGATTCCACTTCTTGGATTTATCGCGATGGTCATCACGCTGTACATCTGGGTGGTCATCATCAGCGCGATCCTGAGCTGGCTGGTCGTTTTCGATATCGTCAACCGGCGGAACCGCGTGGTCTATGTGATCGGCGATGCCTTCCATCGCCTGACGGAGCCGGCGCTGCGACGGATCCGGCGCGTGATGCCCGACCTCGGCGGCATCGATATCTCGCCCGTGGTGCTGATCCTCGGTCTCATCTTTCTGCGCGATGTGGTGATTATCGGCTGGATCGTGCCGAATGTGAGGTAACGCGGGTCCGCCGATGGAGCTTCCAGCCGCGCCCAGTTCCGATGGCATCGCGATCCATGTGCGTCTGACGCCGAAGAGCGGCGCCACGCGGGTGGCGGGAGCGGAGCTGCACGGCGGCAGGCCGGTGCTCAAGGCGCATGTAACCGCGCCGCCGGAGGACGGTAAGGCAAACGCCGCGCTAACCGTGCTTATCGCTGGGTGGCTCAGGGTGCCAAAGTCGAGGGTTACTGTGAGCGCCGGGCAAAAGTCGAGGCTGAAAACGGTGGCGGTGGCAGGCAATCCGCTTGAACTAATGGCGAAAGTGGAGCTTCTTTTATCGGGTGAGCCCCGCATGACGCGGAAGGGGGCGGGCTAGGGTTGCTGGCGGCGGGCCGCCTTGGGGCCGTGTGCGCTTGGCCTGGCGACTGGCGTCTGGCCTGGCGGGGTTTGGTTCGTTGGAAGCGCGGCCGCCACGGGCGGCATACGGGTAGGGGTAATGAACATGTCAGCGGGCGTCCGTGTGGTTGCAGCCGTCCTTGCGGCAGGGGCGCTTTGGGATCTGTTCACAACCTTCTATGGCGTCGCCCATTATTTCGACCTGCCATTCTACCCCAGCATCAACCCGGTGCAATTTATGTTCGGTATCGTGCTGACCACAATCGTTTTCAGCTTCGTGATCGCCACGCACCTTATCTGGACCATGAAGGGCGACGACCTCATGGTGCAGGTGCTGAGGGCCGCGTGGGCGGCCTGCATAGCCATCAATTTGATTACGTCGTGGCAGGGAACGAAGTATTTCGTTTTCTATGGCGACGATGGAGACGCGGCGAGGGGCATGGGGCTCGCGCTGGCAACGGTGCTGACCGTATCGTCGACGATCTTTTTATCGAGGCTCATCATGGGCAAGGAGATAGGCTCGTCCTAGCCGCCGCTTGGAGCCGTAACGCCTGCTACCGCCGGGTCAAAATCTAAAGGAAGAATGAGGTTCCGCTATTGGCGGACGCGGCGCTTCGTGAAGTGGGGAGCCGGTTTCGCTTTTTCCCCGCCGGTTCAGCCATGCAAACGCCTTCGCTCCCGGGCGCCGCGCCAAGCGGCAGCCGGGAGCTGCGAGACGGTATGCCGGAAAGAGCCTGTGTATAAGCTGTGGCCTTCGCTCCGTTGCCGCGCACGAAACGGCAGCCGGAGCCGTCGCGGCTGCCGGCGGAGCTTGAGATCCAAGGCCGGGGCGCTATTGCGCGGCGCTGGTCTGCATGCCTTCGAGACGGGGCGCTGTGGCAATCGGATCCTCGGAACGGCGGGACTTGCCTTCGAAGAATGCACCCTGCTCGATGGCGAGCGACTTGTGGAACACGTCGCCTTCGACATGGCTCGAAGCCTGCAGCGTGACGCGGTTGCCGCGCACGGAGCCCATGACACGGCCGCGCACCACGACGTCCTCGGCGACGATGCCGCCCGTGATCTGGGCCTTCTCGCCCACGATCAGCGAGGAGCAATGCACGTCGCCCTGGATCTGGCCATCCACCTGCACCTCGCCGCGGGAAAGTACGTTACCGGTGACGGTAAGGTCCTCGCCAATGATCGAGGGCGCCATGCGGTCCGGACCCCGGAACGCCGGCGGCTTCTGCGCCTGGCCGCCCAGCGGGGGCATACCGCCGCCGGGGCCTCCCATGGGCTGTCCCTGCATCGGTTGACCGCCAATGGCTTTGCTGGTTGTCTTGGTTATCGGCTTTTGCTGATCGAAATTGCTCATATCCGTCTCGGCTTTTCACTGAACATTTGGCGCGTCCCCGGAGCGATAGGCGGCGGCGCGTCCGTTTTAGAGCACAGTCCGCGTTATTTCAACGCTGTTTACGCGATAGCGCTGGGCATTTGCCATCATGTTTCCCGCAAGCCGCAGTAATGCGATAAATTCACACAACCGCAGAGGCTTGCAAGGGGCGCCATCATTGCCGCCTTTTCAAGGCATCGAGCACCTGGGCGGCATGGCCTGTAACTTTAACGCCGCGCCAGCAGGCCGAAATTTTTCCGCGCGGGTCCACGAGGAAAGTTGAACGCTCCACGCCCATATAGGTCCGGCCGTACATTTTCTTTTGCGTCCAGACGCCATAGGCTTCGAGGACGGCTTTTGCCTCGTCCGAAAGAAGCGTCACGGCGAGCGCGTGTTTGCCGGTGAACCGGGCATGAGACTTTACGCCGTCGGGCGAAATCCCGAGCACCCTGGCGCCAAGCTTGTCGAATTCGGGTTTGAGCGCGGAAAAATCGAGCGCCTCTTTCGTGCAACCAGAGGTATTGTCCTTTGGATAAAAGTAGACCACCGCGAAATGGCCTCTGGAATCGGATAATCTCACAATATTGCCCTCCGCATCGGGCAGCGCGAATTCCGGTGCGGGATCACCCTCTTGAAGCATACTTTTGAGCCTTCCTTTTGTCGTCTTTTCCAGTCTATAGAAGCCGCGAGCCTGTGGCGAACGGCATCCGCGGCTGGCCTGCCAGGGTCAGGGATGGGTTTTATATGAACAGGACAGCATGGATTTACATGGGAGAAGTTTTCATGCCTGGCGAGCGTTATTGGGAATCGCCCCGGCAGCTTTCCCGGCGTATGTAGCCCAGGCTTTGCCCGCGCGGGCGGGAAAGGCGGCCGGGTTGCGGCCGGGGCAATCGTACGGGATTTGGTGTCACGTCCAGCATGAGCGCCGCGAATGAATATGGATGATCGTTCTAGCAGGCCCGGAACGCGCCGCGCGCTTGTGTCGCAAAGGCAGGGCCGCGCCCTTGAAAAGCAAGTCCCGCTTGGCAGGTTTCCAAATGAGGACCGGTATTATTCCGGCGAGCCGTGGCCAGCGGAGCCGGCCTCGCGGCGCTCCATGCGGTTTGGCAGGCGCGTGGCAACCTACGCCGGCGTCTTTCTGCTTGCCGCAATTGGCCTTCTTTATGCCCGGCTGTTCGTAAGCCCGGTATCGCTCACCTTTCTCGTTCCGGCGTTACAGAAACAGATCAATTCGCAGCTTCAAGGCTATAGCTTCCACGCGCGCGATGCCATTTTGCAGCTGGCGAACGGCTGGCGAGTGGAATTCCGCCTGGCCGGGGTGCGGCTGGTGGACGATAGCAATCAGGAACTCGCCAAGGCGCCGTTCGCCGCGATCGGCATCAGCGGGATGTCGCTGTTCAAGTTTTCGCCCGCCGCATCCAGGATCAGCCTTCTGGGGCCGAAGCTGCTGGTGTTCAACACGCCCGGCAAGGGCCTGACGCTAACCGCGCCGCCCGCCGCGGCCGGGGCTTCCGGTCCTGCCGGGGCGGAGTCCGGGGATAGCTGGGAGCCGGATGCGGAAGCGCCATACGCGGATCTGGCCGCGAAAGAGCGGATGCGCGCGGCGGCCGCCAGCCTGCAAGGCGGTTCGCAGCAGCCGCTTGTGGAGCGCCTCAATCCGGCGCCGGTGCTTGCCCGGCTGTTCAAGGCACTGAAACTCAGGGGCGGGGCGTCCTCCGCGCTTCAGCAGATCGGCGTCAAGGATGCGGAAGTCTACTTCGCGAGCGAGAAGGGCGTCGTGACTTGGCGGATCGCCGACTTCCACATCGATCTTGAAGAGGGCGGAAGCGAGAGTGCGCTGCGCGGACAGTTGATGATTACGCATGAGGATACGGCGTGGCACGCGTCATTCCGCGCGGTGAACCGGCTTAAGAGCGGCAGCTACTCGCTGACGGCCTCGGTCCAGGACATCGTTCCGCACGCAATCTGGAAGAGCGTTCCGGTTTATGACGCGTTGAAACTTGCGGACCTGCCAGTAAGCGGGGAGGCGCGTTTCGACATCGGCCACGATGGCACGCTGCTTGGCGGCGAGGGCGAGATCAAGCTCGGGGCCGGCAAGTTTTTCGCACCCTTCGACCAGAAGCATCCAGCCGTAATCGACGGGGGCCTGCTCAAGGTTTCCTACGACAAGGCGGGCAAGGTGTTTTCCATTAAGCCGTTCGAGCTGCGCTGGGACGACAGCCTGCTCACTTTGAGCGGAACGGCCGCCTATTCGAAAGACGCCGCCACGAACCAGCCGGCCGTGCTCGTGAACTTGGACGGAACGGGCACCGTGCTTGGCGCGCCGCAATTCGGCGTGGCGCCGGTGCCGCTCGATATCTTCAAGGTGTCGCTGAGCTATGAAGGAGCGGGAGACAGCGTCACGCTCAAGGAACTGACCCTGGCGGGGGCGGGCGGCGCGATAGCGTTGAACGGCCAGGCGTCCGGGCTGGAGTCGGGCGGTCCTATAAGGGTCAATGGCATCCTGTCGCCGATGCCAATCTCCCTGCTCAAGGTCATCTGGCCTCCCTTCGCTGCGCACGGCGCCCGCGAATGGGTTGGAACCCGCGTCCCCAAGGGCCGCCTTACCAGCGGCAATATCGCGGTGAACGTTACCGGGGCCATGCTGGCGGCGCTTGAAGAGGGCGGCGACATCCCGGATAAGGCCGTGAAGATCAAGGCCGGCTTTTCAGGGCTGGAGATTTATCATGTCAAGGGCCTTCCCCCGATCAACGCAAAGGAGGGCGTCCTCCGCTTCGCCGGCAGGCACTACTACTTCGATATACCGGGCGAAGGACGGGTCGTCCTTCCAAGCGGCCGCTCCCTTTCAGTCATGGACGGGCAATTCATCATCGAGGATCTGAGGCCGGACCCCCAGCAGGGTGAGATAAGGTTCAAGGCCAAGGGTGACGTTGGCGCGGTGCTGGAACTGCTCGATCAGCCGGCTCTCGGTTATGTCAAATCGACGGGCTTCGAAGCGGATCTCGTCACCGGGCAGGTTTCCGGAGGCTTCAAGATCGGCCTGCCGATGATCGCGGAGCCCAAGCTGGCGCAAATGAGCCTAGCGGGCAAGGTGCATGTGACGCAGCTTAAATCGGGCGGCTTGCCGGGCGGCCTCTCGGTGAACGGCGGGACGGTCGACTTCGACGTCTCGGAGGCCGCGATCAGCGCGAAAGGCGATCTCAAGGTCAACAATGTGCCCGTCGTGCTCGCCTGGCAGCGCATTTACGACGCGCCGCCGGAGCAGCAGCCGACTTTGCGGCTGGCGGGCGTTCTGAATGAGAAGGCGCGGGACAGGCTGGGCCTCAACGTGAACCACATCCTGAAGGGCGATCTGCCCATCGCGCTCGCCGTGTCCATGGGGGCGGACGGACCGCCCAGGCTGTTCGTGGAGGCCAACCTTACCAACACCGATGTTTTCCTCACCGCAATCGGCTGGCGCAAGCCGCCCGGGCAGAAGGCCTCGCTGACCTTCGATCTGATCCAGCGTCCGGATGATGACCTGATGCTCGATAACTTCGCGCTGACCGGGGACGGGCTTAACATCAACGGCCATGTGCTCCTGAACGGCAAGCGCCGCATCGCCGGCTTCAACTTCCCGGTGTTTTCGACCAATGCGCTGACAAAGCTTGCCATCAGCGGCGAGCTGACGCCGAAGAATGTGCTCAAGGTGCAGGCGAAGGGGCCTTCCTTCGACGGCCGGCAATTCTTCAGGTCGCTGTTCAAGGGCGGCAGGATTTCGGAGAGCCAGCCCGCGCCGCTCAAGGATCAGCCGGGGCTCGACCTGAGCGTCGAGATCGAGACGGTGTTCGGCTATTACGACGCGACGCTCAAGTCGGTGGTTGTCGAAGCCAAAAGACGGAATGGAAAGCTCACCTATCTTGAAGCAGCCGGCCGCCTCAATGGCGCGGCGCCGCTGATCGTGCATGTGGAGAAGAAGAAGGGACAGCCGCGAATGCTGACCTCCGACGCCACCGACGCCGGCTCGGTCTTGCGCCTTACGGGAGCGTGGGGCAGCGCGCGCGGCGGGACCATGAACCTGAAGGTGAACCTGGATGGCGGCCGGGGTTACGAAAAATCCGGTGTGATCGACGTCCGCAGGCTTGAGATCGTAAACGACGAGGTGGTGGGCCGGGTGGTCTCCCAGGCCGAACAGGAAAGAGCGCGCGTGAAACCCAACGCGGGAAACGGCGGCCAGCAAGCCTACGGGGAGCGCATGGTCTTCGATCGCATGGTCGTGCCGTTCGCGATTACTTCCCGCGAGCTTCAGATACGCGACGCCGCCGTGCAGGGGACGGGATTCGGCGTGACCGGCCATGGGCGCGTGGATTTCTCCCGTGAATTGGTCGCGTTTTCGGGAACCTATGTTCCGTTTTACGGCGTCAACAACCTGCTCGGAGGCGTTCCGATCATCGGGGATATTCTGACCGGCCCCGGCGGCAAAGAGGGTATATTCGCCATGACCTTTGCGATCAAAGGGCGCACGTCGAATCCGGAAGTCATCGTGAACCCCGCATCCATGTTCGCGCCTGGCCTCCTTCGACAGATTTTCGAATTCGACAACCGCAGGCAAACCGTTCAATAGCCGCGCCAGCGCAGCAGGATTGACGTTCAAGCTCAATTCGCGGATAGGGATACCGCCAGCGAATGGAGAAGAGGACGCATGACCGGAAGCCTGAAGGACGCCATAGACGCCGCATTCGAACAGCGCCAGGACATCACGCCCGGCCAGAAGGGGGCCGCCGCCGATGCGGTTGGGCAGGCGCTCGCTCTTTTGGACAGCGGGCAGGCGCGGGTTGCCGAAAAGAAAGGCGGCGGCTGGGCGGTCAACGATTGGCTAAAAAAGGCCATCCTGCTTTCGTTCAGGCTGAATGAGACCTGTGTCATGGGCGGGCAGGTGCCGGGCCCCTGGTGGGACAAGGTTCCCCAGAAATTCGCCGGATGGACGGCCGGAAATTTCCAGGCGGGCGGTTTCCGCGCGGTTCCCGGCGCGGTCGTGCGCCACTCCGCCTTCATCGCGCCGGGCGTGGTGCTCATGCCCTGCTTCGTGAACGCCGGCGCTTATGTGGACGAGGGCACCATGATCGACACCTGGTGCACCGTTGGCTCCTGCGCCCAGGTCGGCAAAAACTGCCATATCTCCGGCGGCGTGGGCCTTGGCGGCGTGCTGGAGCCCTTGCAGGCGAGCCCGGTCATTATCGAGGACAATTGCTTTATCGGCGCGCGCTCGGAGATCGCCGAAGGTGTGATCGTTGGTGAGGGCTCCGTCATCTCCATGGGCGTGTTCATCGGCCAGTCCACGAAGATCGTGGACCGGGCCTCTGGCGAGATTCTTTACGGGCGCGTTCCACCATACTCCGTTGTGGTTCCCGGCGCGCTGCCTGGGAAGCCGCTAGCCGATGGCGCGCCGGGGCCGTCGCTTGCCTGCGCGGTGATCGTCAAGCGGGTCGATAGCAAGACCCGCGCGAAGACCTCTATCAACGAGCTGTTGCGCGACTGATATGGTCCGGTAACTTTCCGCGTGTTATGGGGGAGGCCAATTGAATTATTGGGGGGCGGCCTTTTGGCGCGCACCGCGAGGCGGCGTGGTGGATGCAGGAATGGCCGCGAGCTGTCATATCCCCTGAATGTGGAGTTCAAGCGCCGCTGCCTGCTGGAAGCCGGCGCCCTGGCGATGCGGACGGGCTGGGCGGTCTCAGGTCATGACCCGGCAAGGAGCGGTGGAGGCGGAGCATGAGCTGGGGTGACGTTTTTTTCGGGTTTCACGGCCGGATCAACCGCAAGACCTTCTGGGCCGGCTGGCTTACAGTGAGTATCGCAGGTGCGCTGCTAATCGCGTTTCTTGCAAGCGTCGCCACGGGTGATCCCTTGTCGCCCGATATCTGGCGCACGCCGGCGGGCAAGGAAAGCACATGGGTGCCCGTGTGGTTTACCTGGCTTGCGTTCCTGGCTTGGCCGCTCTCCGCGCTCGCGATCAAGCGCTTGCACGACCGGGACCGGCCGCCATGGCTTTGGTATGTGTATTACGGCACGACCATCGTGTTTTCGATGCCGCCGCTCAAGAACATGTCCGGCGCGGAATTGGGGCCGCTGGGCAGCGGTGTGATGGCCGGACTGCTTGTGTTCGGCATATACGTTTTCTTCGAACTTGCGGTGCTCAGGGGAACGCCGGGCGCCAACGCACATGGCGGCGATACGCTTCCCGCCGGATATTTCGGCGGCGACTGGGATTTCCTGAGCCTGATGCTGGGCTGCGAGGGACGGATCAGCCGGGGCAGATGGTGGTACGGCGTCCTGATCGCCGTGATCGCCGTGATGGCCGCCTCGGCCGTGATGACCGCCGTGATCGAAGCCTTCGCCGCGCGCTATCCGGACCTTGAGAAGAACCTGTCGAACCCGGCCTGGCTCAACAGCCCGGAGGCAGCGCCCATTCTGTTCAGGCTCGGGCTTTGGGCGATGATTCCCATGGCCGTACTGGCGCTGGCGGCGTGGAGCTTCATGGCGCTGAGCGTGAAGCGCCTGCACGACCGGGGCTTGAGCAGCTGGCTGATCCTGGTGGTGGTGCTGCCGTTCCTCGGCCTTGTCATTCTGCCCGGCGCGGCGGGGGAGGGCGTGGTGCGGCTGGTTCTGCTGCTATTCCTGGCGTCGCTGATCTGGAGCGTGCTTCAATTCGGGTTCCTGGAGGGCGAAACCGGACCCAACCAGCACGGTCCCGATCCGCAGGCGGGGCGCGACTAGGCATGGACCGGATTTTGGAAATCCTGTTTTCGTTCCATGGCCGCATCAACCGGATTACATGGCTTGTTTTCTTCTTGGCGCTTGCCGCCGCGGAGTTCGCGGTAAGCGCCCTGCTTGATGAGATGCTGGGCGAGGCCGCGCCGGTGGCGGGCATTGGCGAGCTGGAGGCCTACTTCAGCGACCGGGCAGGGCTTGTGGCGGGGCTTGTCTTTTTGTGGCCATCGCTTGCCATCGACGTGAAGCGCTGGCACGACATGGGCAAAAGCGGGTGGCTCACGCTCGTCGCCTACGGTCCCGCTCTCGCGGTGTACCTGGTGGAGGAGCTGAAACGCGCGGGGGCCTTTCCGCCCGCGCCGCTGCCGGACCCGCTTCTTTCCACGATGGGGCTTGTCTTACTTGTCTACATGATCCTGCTCGGTGCGCGGAAAGGTGCGGCGGGCGCCAACCGCCATGGCGGGCGTCCCGGTCCCGGTTTGAGCGAATGAGCGCTATCTTCGCGTCCACGATTTTGAGCGGGGCGTGAAGGGCGGGCTTCTTGAGGCGCACCTGGCCGCTGTGCGGGCGGAGATCGCTGAAATAGCAAGTCAGCTATTTTTCAGCCCGGCTGTGCGAGCATGTCAATTACGGCGCGCTGCCGCGCCGCTCAAAGACCCTCGCCCGATGCGCCCCAGAAGGCGGGGGTCAGCTCTTTTCCAGCTCCAGCCCCGGCGCCATTGCAAACCAGAATTCGCGCCATGCTTGTTGCTTCTGGATTGCTTCGGGGCTAAAGCCCATCGCAATGATCGAGACAGCTGGAAGCGCGGCGGCCGGTATTGGGCCGCCGTTCCCGCCTAACCCGCCACGGCGTCCATGAAACAAGCCATCGTTCACGCCCAGCAATTGATCCGCTGCCGCAGCGTCACTCCCTGGGAGGCGGGTGCTCTGAGCTATTTTGAGGAGCAGCTCGCCGCCGCCGGTTTCAGATGCCGGCGGCTTCCGTTCAGCGAGCCCGGCACGCCGGATGTGGACAATCTTTACGCCCGCTTCGGCGCCGGCTCGCCGCACATCTGCTTCGCGGGCCATGTGGATGTCGTGCCGCCTGGTGACGAAGCGGCGTGGCGGCATCCGCCCTTCGCGGCCGATATCGAGGACGGCGCGCTTTACGGCCGGGGCGCGGTGGACATGAAGGGCGCGCTCGCGGCGAAGCTCGCCGCGGTTCTGGACTTCCTTGGCGAACGCCGCCCGGCGTTCGCGGGGTCGCTCAGCTTCCTGATCACCGCCGACGAGGAAGGCCCCGCCATCAACGGAACCCGCAAGGTGGTGGAATGGCTCATCGCAAACGGCGAGCGGCCGGACGCCTGCGTGCTTGGCGAATGCACCTCGGAAAACGCGGCCGGCGATACGATCAAGATCGGCCGGCGCGGCTCGCTCAACTGCCAGCTCAGGGTGCTCGGCGTGCAGGGCCATGTGGCTTATCCGGAAAAAGCGCGCAATCCGCTGCCGGCGCTGATCGCGGCGCTGAGCCTGCTGAAAAAAGAGCCGCTCGATACCGGCAGCGAGTATTTCCAGCCGTCGAACCTGGAGATCACCAGCATCGACACCGGCAACCCGGCCACGAATATCATTCCCGGCGCCGCAACGGCCCGCTTCAACATCCGCTTCAATAACCTGCACACGGGCGCCAGCCTTAGAGCCTGGATCGAAGCCCAGGTGAAGGCCGCGCTGGCGGGCGCCGGCATCGATTACACGCTCGAATACGAGTTCTCCGCCGAAAGCTTCGTCTCCAGCGCGGGCGGTTTTGTTGAGCGCCTGAGCGATGCCGCCGAGGCGGAGACAGGCCGGCGGCCGAAGCTTTCGGCCAGCGGAGGCACGTCCGACGCAAGGTTCATAAAGGACCTCTGCCCCGTGGCCGAGCTTGGCCTCCTGAACGCGACGGCGCACAAGGTGGACGAATGCGTGCCCGCCGCCGATCTCGAAACGCTCGCCGCCATCTATCGCCGCTTTCTGGCGCTCACATTCGCGTGATCGCGCCGCCTGCTTTTGCCCCCGGAACGGCGCAAGCACGCTCCGCTGGACATCCTGCTCCATTCGCGGCGGGCGCCGGCAGGATTTCCTGCCGCTAAAGCGTGCTAGCAACGTATTGAATCTAATAAAAATTATCTGAGGCTGGTTCGCTTGCGCGTTCGCGGCGAATGGGGTGCGAACCTGCCTCGGGCTCACGCCGCGCCAAATCGCGCGGCGGGGCGCGCGATGAAGGCGGTCCGGGCTTCCGGCGGAAATTGAACAACACGTTCATGCGGCGTTCAGACGGGCACGGGCATGGTTAACGCCGTCCAATCCCTGTAGGTAAACCATCACGAACCTTTCCTCGGCCAATTCATGGGGGGTATGAGATTCAGGGGTCTCGTACCTCCCTTATTTTTGTATAGGCCAGGTTCCAGCTACGCTTGTCAGACTCACGGCGCTTGCCTAGGTACACGGACTAGAGCGATTTGATTTAAAGCCGGGCCGCTGGCTGGCCTTCCCGCGAAATTTGTTCCATGCGGCAGCCATGCCGCGGATGCGGAGAATGGACCGGGAAGCCGCGTTCCAAGCGGCGGAACAACCTTTCATGTGGATATCCGCATACGCGGCTATGACGGCCACCGGCGTGGCTTAAGTTGACTCTGCTCAAACATAAACAATCGCCCAAAAGGAGTGAGACGTGGCATTTCAATTTCCGGATCTTCCCTATTCCTACGATGCCTTGCTGCCGTTCATGTCGATCGAGACGCTGCAGTTCCATCACGACAAGCACCACTTCACCTATTTCGAGAACATGACCAAGCTGCTTCCGGCCTCGGGGCTGGAGGGCAAGAGCCTCGAAGAGGTCATCAAGGAGAGCTTCGGCAAGAATGTGCCGCTGTTCAACAACGCCGCCCAGCACTATAACCACTCGGAATTCTGGAAGTGGATGAAGAAGGACGGCGGCGGCAAGAGCCTTCCGGGCGCGGTGCAGGCCAGGATCGACAGCGATCTGGGCGGCTACGATAAATTCCGCCATGAATTCATTGAGGCCGCCAAGGCGCAGTTCGGCTCGGGCTGGGCCTGGCTCGCGGTCAAGAACGGCAAGCTCGAAATCATGAAAACGCCCAACGCCGAGAACCCGCTCGTGCATGGGGCGACGCCGGTGCTGACCGTCGATGTGTGGGAGCACGCCTATTACATCGACTACCGCAATGCGCGGCCGAAATTCCTCGAAGCCTTCGTCGATCACCTGATCAACTGGGATTACGTCGAGGAAAAGCTGCGGCAGGCGGCTTGAGGATTGCGAACGAATGGGCTGGGCAAGCGCCCAGTCCCAAATTCGCGGGTGCATCGAAGGCGCAGGCTTCTTAACGCAAGATGAAGTTCGCGAGCCAGTGCGTTATGGTTAATTCGAGTATGGTAAATGCGCTGATCCCTGGCCTCAAAATTGCGTATTCCGGCGAAATTTTGCGTGTTTTCGCGCGAATTTTGCTGTTGGAAAATCCCGTTAAATATAAGATCAACTCGCGCCTTAACCAAGAAACGCTGGCAAACTGACCGCACCGGCGGGGTTGTGCGTGCATGTTTTGTGTTATATATCAATCGCTTGCGGTAGTATTGCCCACCTTAAGCGGGCTTTAAGGCGTCCATGCTATATTTGAGTAAAGTTCGATAGACGCCTCGAATCCTCCAAAATGCCCGCAAACAACATTAACAGCCACTTACCCGCAGGCGCGGCACGGGTCCGCCCCGGCCGCTCAAAAGCGCTTCATTTCGACGCCGTGCTTCTTGAGCGCGTAGCCGATCTGGCGCGGCGTCAGCCCCAGGATGCGCGCGGCCTTGGCCTGCACCCAGCCGGTTTTTTCCATGGCTTGAATGAGCGTTTCCCTGCCAAGCTTTGTAAGCGCGCCATTGGTTTCGCCAGGCTCCCGCGCATCGGCATTGGCGGGCGGATGCGGGGCTTGCGGCTGTGCGGGCGGTGGCGGAGGCGGGGGAGCGGCCTCGGGCCGGGCGGGCTTGGCGGCGGGCGCGTGGTGCCCATGCGCCGGCCCCTTCCAGAGCATGGCGGAGAGGCAATGCCCCTGCATACAGGCGAAGTCCTTGGCGTGGATTTCGCTGCCGGGCGTCATTGCGGCGGTGCGGCGGAGGCAGTTCTCAAGCTCGCGGACATTGCCTGGGAAGTAGCACTTGCACAGCACTTCCGTGGCGTCTGGCGCGAGTTGCCGTGGCTGGCCGTTCTCCTCCGCGAAGGCTTGCAGGAAGTGCGCGGCAAGCTCGGGGATGTCGCCGACGCGGTCGCGCAAGGGCGGCAGCATCAACGGCACGACGTTGATGCGGTAATAGAGGTCTGCGCGGAACTTGTCCTGGGTGACGAACTCTTCGAGGTTGCGGTTGGTGGCGCAGACGAGGCGGAAATTCACTTTCAGCGTTTGCTGCCCGCCCACGCGCTCGAATTCGCCTTCCTGCAGTACGCGGAGCAGCTTGGCCTGGAAGGCGGGCGAGATTTCGCCGATCTCGTCCAGGAAGATGGTGCCGCCATGCGCCAGCTCGAAGCGGCCCTTGCGCGTGGCGATGGCGCCTGTGAACGCGCCCTTCTCGTGGCCGAACAGTTCGGATTCGATCACGCTTTCGGGCAGTGCGGCGCAATTCACCTTGATGAACGGCTTGCCTTTGCGCGGCGAAAGCTCGTGGATGGCGCGGGCGAACAGCTCCTTGCCGGTGCCGGTTTCGCCCCGGATCAGCACGGGCGCGTTGGACTTGGCCACCTGCTCGATGCGCCCGGTAACGGCGCGGATGGCACGGCTGCTGCCGAGGATGCCGGAGAGCTTGGGCGGCCGCGCCTTGGGCGATTTGAATGTGGACAGCTCCTTGGCAAGGCGCGCCTGCTCCAGCATGAGCCGCTGGCGGTCTTCGGCCACGACGCGGTGCAGTTTGAGCGCCTGACCCAGGATGTTGGCGACCATGGTCAGGAAGCGGACATCGTGATCGATGCGCACGTCCATGGTGCCTTTCCAGACGCGTTCGATGGCGAGCACGCCGGCGGTCTCGTTATCGACGCGGATGGGCACGCCGATGAAGGTTTGCACAAAACCCGGATCGACGCGCCCAAGGCGTTTCCAGCCCGCGAACAGCGGATGCAGCGCGCAATTCTGCACGGTGAGCGGCGTGGCCGTAGCGACGATCTGGTCGATCACCGCGATGGGGATCTCGGCGTCCTCGCCGGAGGACATCTCGTGCTCGGTCGAGGCCGAAACCTTGATGTCGGGATCGCCCTCGTCATCGATCAGCACCAATGCGGCCAGCCGCATGTCGAGGAACGAGCTCATCACCGAGACGGCATTGTTAAGCATCACCTTGAGGCTCGCAGGCGATGTCACAATCTTGGAGATCTCGTAGATGCCGCTCAGAGCGGTTTCGCTATATCTGCCGGCTGCCGGGGGGGCACCCGCTCCGGCCGGCGCAGAGTTTGTCATAGGCTCCCGCCTCCGCTTAACTTTAATTCCAGCAAATTTGTCTGGAATCGCGTGGCTATGCAATCTTCGCCAAATTTAGCACGGCGGCCTGCCGATTGTCGTGTCTATATGTTAGCCTGCACGATGACTTGAATTCCGGTCACAATCGGGGAAGTATCATTTGAGAACAGAACCTTAACTTGTCATGCCTGCGGAATAGGCGGTGCCTGCTTTTTGAACAATTGTGCGCCGCACAAAGCTGCCATGCGTTTCTTTCAACCTTGGCGTCCGCTGTAATCGAGGCGCATGGGCGGCTTCAGCGGCCGATAACCGTTAGCTGATCCAGGGGGACGAAGGCTCTAAGCGCGGCCTCCGTTTCCGGCTGCGCCCGGTTCGGATCGCGGTCTTTCAGAACCTTGAAGACGCGCTCATCAAGCGGGCTCGATGCCGCGAAGTCGTGATAAGCCGCCGCCAGCGTTTCGCGGGCCTCCGCATAGACGCGTTCCTCGCTGGCAGTGCTAAAATCCTTTGCGGCCAAGTACTTACCCATGCGCTTCAGGATGTGCAGCCGCGCCACCCGCAGGAGGGCAGGGTCGTAATCCACCTTGAGGTAGGAGAAGAAGTCCTCCGCCGAGGAAAGCTTCTCAAGGTCTGCCAGAACGCTCATGACGCCTCCGCAAATTCGGCCCTGGTGCTGGATCGCCGCGTCCGCTCGTCGATGAGCGAGGCGGCGAAGCGCAGCACGGTGAACGCCGACACCGGCCGCTTGTTCGTCTCGCAATGGGCGCGGATGGCCGGGAGCAGCCGCCGCAGCTCGGCGTCGGTCATTTGCAGGCCGAGATGCGAAAGCTCGTGCCGCAGGCCCGAGAGGCCGGAGTGCTTGCCGATCACGAAACGGTGCTTGCGGCCCAGCAATTCCGGCGCCAGCCCTTCGTAGCAGTCGCGGCTTTTGAGGATGCCCGCGACGTGGATGCCGGATTCGTGGGTGAAAACATCGCGGCCAACGATGGGCTGGGCGCGGGCCGTTTCCGTGCCGCTGTGCATCGCGACGAGACCGCTCAAGTGCTGCAAGGCTGGCAGATGCACGCCGTGCACTTTGCCGTATGCCGCATTGAGCGCGGTTGCGATCTGCTCAAGCGCCGCGTTGCCGGCGCGCTCGCCAAGGCCGTTCACCGAGACGCTGGCCGCCGCGGCCCCCGCTTCGATGGCCGCGAGCGTGTTCGCCGTGGCGAGGCCCAGATCGTTGTGGCCGTGAAACTCGATGGGAAGGTCCGTCATGTGCCGCACGCTCGCCATCGCCTCGTGCACGGAAACCGGGTCCATGATGCCCAGCGTGTCGGCAAACCGGTAGCGGACGGCGCCTGCCTGCGCGGCGGCTTCGAGCACCGGCTCAAGCGTGTCGCGGGTGGCGCGGGAGGAATCCTCGCCGCCCAGCGCCACTTCGAGCCCCCTGGCGCGGGCGTAGCCGATAACATCAGCCGTCGCGGCCACGACGGCGCGCAGTGATCCGCCGAACTTGGCACCAATCTGCTGGCGGGAAACTGGCGCGGAAAGGTTCACGATGCTCACGCCCGCGGCAAGCGCATCGTTCACGTCGCTGCGCCGCATCCGGCACCATGCGATTACCCGCACGGGCAGACCGCCCCGCGCGATGCGCCGGATCGCCTCCTGCTCGCCCTCGCCCATGGCGGGCGTGCCGGCCTCGATCTCGTCAACGCCGGCGTCGGCGAGCGCGCCCGCGATGTCGAATTTCTCCGATGGCGAGAAGGCCACGCCGGGCGTCTGCTCGCCGTCCCGCAGTGTCGTGTCGTTGATCGCGACGCGCCGGCCAAGGCGCCGCCGCTGGAAAAGCGCCGCTGGCTGTGCGCCATCTTCCGCGCCGGTATCGCCTTCACTTGGCGCTTCCTGCTCCAGGCTTAAGGAAAGTTCTAGCATGTGCGTTCTGTCCGCCTGCAATGGGGTTTGGCCCATCGGAAGCAGAAGCCGTGCCAAACTGCTAACATGCGGTATTTCTGTGAAAACTGCGGAAGATCGGGCTGTCGTGATCCCGACAGTTGTTGACTTTGCGACGCTTTGAGGTTGCAGCCGCAAATTTGTCAGGCTGCTTTGCGAACGGTGCCCGCGGAGCTTTCGAGGCTCTGAAAAATTAGCCCAATCCCAGGCGCCCGGCGGTATCCGGGTTTTCCGGCCTATAGACATGTTCGGCGGGCAGCACCAAAGCGCTGGGGCCACCGGACGCGAGCGCCGCGCGCTGCTCCGCCACAAATGCGCTCATGCCGATAACCTCCAGTAACTCGCGCTTGCCGAATTCCTCAAGGATCGCGCCGCGCAAACCTAGCTGGATCGCCCGCCGCTCCAAAGGATTGCCGTGCGGGTCGTGATCGGGGTCCCATTGCAGGCGAACCCCGGAGGAAGCCACGGCGCTTTTCCAGTCCGCCTCGCTCGCGTAGAGACGCGGATCGTAGGTTGAGGGAACGGCGAGGTTCAGGAGCCTGTCGAAGAAGGCGCGGCGCAGCCTGAGCGCTAGCACAACCTCCTGATTTTCCTTCGTTCCCCAGCCCGAGCGGTACATCATCCAAAGGAAGTTCGGCTTGATCCAGCTCATGCGCGCGAAAGAAAAATCGCCGCCGAAAGCCTTCGCGGAAATCGCGTGCGCGGCGATGGCCGGCCGGTAGGCCTGATAGACGATGACGCTGGCGGCGTCATAGCAGGCGAGGATGTGCCGGCCCGAAGCCGGCCAGCGCGCGGCTTGGGCGGGGTAAGGTTCGGTTGGAAGGTTCATCGGCGTTTCGGCCCCCTGGGCGCGGCTCAGGCGGGAGGGCGCATCGTAAGGCCCGCCGCTTCGGCCTCCAAGGCGTGCTGCTCGATCTCAGCTCTTGTCACGGTTGCCAATGGCTTCCCTTCGTGATCCCTGAGCTGAGCGCCGCTGGAGGAACTCCTGGCGAGCGAGAGGTTCTGCTCCGTGGCAACGATCCATATGGCGCCGCCATCGTTCGCAAGGCTTGCCGTAATCATCGCGGCGGGCTCAAGCCCCGCCTTGCGCAGCAGAAGGTCGATGGCCTCGGGCGCCTTGGTTTCATTCGCCTGCGCCGCCAGCCGCTGGATCGTTTCCGCGCTCACCGCCGCCAGCCGCGCGCCTACAACGGGAGGCTTGAAATCCCCAAGGTCTTCGATGCTCATGTCCGGGCCAAAATTGGGGACTGGGCTTTGCTGGATGTATTCGTAGAGGCGCGCCCCATCTTCACCGGGTACGCAAAGCCGCTCGCCCGTGATAGTGCGCAAAAAGAACGCCATGCGTTGCTCGCCTTCGATCTCCTGATAGAAGCCGCCGCCCACGCCGGTCTTTATTTCCGGCGCGGGCTCCACGGTGCCGCATACGGCCGCGATGGCGATTTGCAGTGGATCGGTGAGCTGGTGGCGGATGTTCTCGACATTGCGCCACATCTGGCGCGGGCCGCGGGCGGGGTTGGAGGCGGCGAGTTCTTCAATCGCGGCGGCATATTTATCGTCCTCCACGATGCGCAGCTCCGGCCAGCTCTCGATCCAGCGCGCGGCGAGGGGAGCCACCGGCGATTGCTCACCGGCGGCAGAGAACCAGGTGTCAAGTTCGTCCAAAGCCTGCGCGCGCGTGCCGAAACCGTTCTGGACGCTTGCCTCCTGCGGGTTCGCTTTCACCCAGGCCGCCATCTCGGTGAGGATCTGGTGCTGGATTGTGGCGCCCATCGCCGCGAAGGCGGCCAGCGCATCGGCGACGGCGGCTGGAAGCTGCCCGCGCGCGTTGAAAATGAACTGGCTGTGGCCGCCGTTTCCGACCTGGGCCTCATAGTAATCGGCGTGATAGGCCTGCATGGCCTTTTGCGGTAGTTCATGCGTGGCGAAGACGCCGGCGCGCTGGATATCATTGACATAATCGACGACAGCCGACGCCAGGTGATGGGCACCCCCGGGCTCCTTCGCCGCGTCCGCCCATTTGCGCGGGACGATCACCGTTTGAAGCCTGCCTTCGTACATGGTTCCGGGCATAGTGTTTTCCCTGCGCTTCTGGTGGCGGCGCCAGTTTACCTGCGCCGGTATCAACCGCTTATGCCAGGCTTAAGGCGAAGGGAGGGCGGCGGAATTGACGCAGGCGGCGGTTGGGAATATTTAGCGTTCACCGGCCTTAGCTCTTTCGTTTCCTACTTTGCTTTGCAGGCTTTAGGGCCGCCACTTCTATTAGGGGATTCTGGCCATGCCCGACTATCGCTCACGCACTTCCACTCACGGCCGCAACATGGCCGGCGCCCGCGGACTTTGGCGCGCCACCGGCATGAAGGACGGGGATTTCGGCAAGCCGATCATCGCGGTGGTGAACTCGTTCACGCAGTTCGTGCCGGGCCATGTGCATCTGAAGGATCTGGGCCAGCTCGTTGCGCGCGAGATCGAGAAGGCGGGCGGCGTGGCCAAGGAATTCAACACTATCGCCATCGACGACGGCATCGCCATGGGCCATGGCGGTATGCTCTATTCGCTGCCGAGCCGCGAGCTGATCGCCGACTCCGTCGAGTACATGGCCAACGCGCACTGCGCCGATGCGCTGGTTTGCATCTCGAATTGCGACAAGATCACGCCCGGAATGCTGATGGCGTCGCTGCGGCTCAACATCCCGTCGATCTTCGTCTCGGGCGGCCCGATGGAGGCCGGCAAGGTGACGGTGAAGGGAGAAACGCACGCGGTGGACCTGATCGACGCCATGATCAAGGCCGCGGACAAGAATGTGAGCGACGAGGAAGTGGCGGCCTATGAGCGCGAAAGCTGCCCTACCTGCGGCTCGTGCTCCGGCATGTTCACCGCCAACTCGATGAACTGCCTGACCGAGGCGCTGGGCATGGCGCTGCCGGGAAACGGCACGCTGGTCGCGACGCACGCGGACCGCAAGGAGTTGTTCCTCGAAGCCGGCCGGCGCATCGTGGACATGGCGAAGCGCTATTACGAGAAGGGCGACGAAAGCGTGCTGCCGCGCTCCATCGCGAGCTTCGCGGCGTTCGAAAATGCCATGACACTCGACATCGCCATGGGCGGCTCGACCAATACGGTGCTGCATATCCTGGCGGCGGCGCAGGAGGCGGGGGTTCCCTTCACGATGGCTGATATCGACCGGCTGTCGCGGCGCACGCCCTGCCTGTGCAAGGTGGCGCCCAGCAAGCCCGATGTGCATCTCGAAGACGTGCACCGCGCAGGCGGCATCATGGCCATAATGGGCGAGCTGGACCGCGCCGGGCTCATCAACCGCGAGTGCGCCACCGTGCATTCGGCCACCATCGTGCAGGCGCTGGACCGCTGGGATATCGGCCGTGGCATGGGCAGTGAGGCGTGCAATTTCTATCTGGCGGCGCCAGGCGGTGTGCGGAACCTGGAGGCGTTCAGCCAGGCCAAGCGCTCGGCGGCGGTGGACCTCGACCGGGCCAAGGGCGTGATCCGCTCGGCTGAGCACGCCTTCTCGAAGGATGGCGGGCTCGCGGTGCTCTCCGGAAACATCGCGGCGGACGGCTGCATCGTGAAGACCGCCGGCGTGGACGAGAGCATCCTCAAATTCTCCGGCCCCGCCGTGGTCTGCGAGAGCCAGGAGGAGGCGGTCGAGAAGATCCTGGGCGGTGCCGTGAAGGCGGGCGATGTGGTTGTGATCCGCTACGAAGGCCCCATCGGCGGGCCGGGTATGCAGGAAATGCTCTATCCGACCAGCTACTTGAAGAGCATGGGCCTCGGCAAGCAATGTGCGCTCATCACCGACGGCCGCTTCTCCGGCGGCACCTCCGGGCTTTCCATGGGCCATGTCTCGCCCGAGGCGGCCGAGGGCGGCGCCATCGGGCTCATCCAGCCGGGCGATGTGATCGACATCGACATTCCCGCCCGCACCATCAACGTGCGGCTGAGCGGCGATGAGCTGGCCGCGCGGAAGCAGGCTATGGAGGCGCGGGGGCCGGCGGCATGGAAGCCCGCCGCACGCGACCGCAAGGTAAGCCCGGCGCTTCAGGTCTACGCCGCGATGGCAACCAGCGCCGCGCGAGGCGCCGTGCGCGACGTAAGCCGGGTGCGCCGCTAGCGGATGAGGAATCCGCCTTTGGCGCGCCGCCGGTTGCAGGGCCGTCCCGGATGCCAGCCTGGGCGGTCCCGCGCCTTTGCCTGCGCCGCAAGCCGGAGGCCCGGCGCGATCCGGACGTGAAATCAACTTTTGTCACCGCTATTCCCACCCGATTTTGGGGTTTGGAGGCGAGTTTCGATTTTGACGCAATATAGCAGAAGAGTTTTGAATATGCGTTAAACTATTAGTGTATTGATATATATAGGGAAAATTGCAGACTGGGCCGTCGATTCTGGTTAACGGCGAACATCGTATTATATTTAACGGGATTTTTGAGAAGTGAAAATCGCGCGAAAAGTAGCAAAATTTCGCAGAAATACGCATGTTTCAGGCGCGCCACGAGCGCGTTTACCATATCCTTATTTACCATGGCGAGCACCTGGCGAATATTTACCGCATGTAAACTTGTGGGTTGACGGCGCAAAGGCTGGACCGGCGTCCCCAGGGCCGCGGCATTGGCGCCCACGCGCATTCGCAGGGATCACACGGCGGACATGAGTTTGAGGCCGTTTGGACCGCTTCCGCAGTTTTTTACACGCTCGAAATCGGGAACCCATGCAAAAAAAAGCGGGCTGCGTGGATATCATGGGCTTCTGTCTTCGCGGGAGCGGTGCCGCGGCCAGCTCACCCGCACTAGCCGCCATTTCTAGGATAAACTAAAGTATAAACTGCCTAAATAACCAATAGACAGGAAGCGGGTATCTGAGTATTTAGTGGTATGCCACACCGCACATCAGGAGATATTTGAAAAAGGGTAGCCGATATTGCCCCAAAAGGCACTTGTTAATTACCGGCATGAAGCGTTAGGTTGGACCCGGAGAGTGAGCAAAGGCAAAAACGGGGGTGCCCCGTTCGGCCAATCGCGCTATGCGTGACCAATGATCATGTTGCAAGCATCCCTCCCGCATGGGAGGTATCAATGCTGGGGCAACTCCAAAGGTGCAACCGGACAATGACACCTGAACAAACGCGGCTATTGGCCCGAAGCTTCGCGAAACTTGAGAACCGCCTTCCCGAACTGGCGAACGCGATTTTCGCGAGGCTATTCCAGATCGACCCGAACGCGCGGCGTCTCTTCAAGGGTGACATGGAAGAGCAGGCGATGAAGATAACGCGTGCTTTCGGCGACTTCGTCCGCCGCAAGTCGCGGTCGCATTACTTCCTGCCCGTGACAGGGAAGGGCGGGGAAGCCATCATTCCAGGCGTCGGAGCGCTGGGCGCGCGCCATGAGCTCAATTATGGCGTGCGGCCCGAGCACTTTGCCAATATGCGCGAGGCGCTGCTGTATGCCATCAGGAGTTTGCTTGGAAGGGATTACAACGACGAGATCGGCAAGGTCTGGGCGGAAACCTTCGACATGCTCGCCCACTCCATGCAGCATCAGGCCGGCGATAGCCGCGAGGCGGTGGCGTTTTTAAGGCTTTCTCACCGGATGGGTCCGGAAGCCCGCACCCGGCTTGTGGAATGGTCGGATCAGCTCAGCGTGCATGTCGACCAAATCGACAACGAGCACAAGAGGCTCGTTAATCTTCTTAACGAACTGAACGGTGCCGTCCAAACGGGCGCGGGGCAAGCCGCGCTTCGCGGCGTACTGAACGGGCTGGTTAACTACACGGTTTATCACTTCTCCCATGAGGAAGAACTGGCCCGCCGCTGGCGCTACCCCGGCTATGAAAAGCACCGCCGGCAGCATGAGGGCTTCACCGCCAAGGTTCTGCAAGTCAATGCAGACTTTCAATCCGGGGCGTCGGCGGGGTTGCCTGGGGAAGTCCTGGAATTTCTGAAGGTCTGGCTCTCCCAGCACATCATGGGCTCGGACCGGGAGCTTGGCGTCCATATCAACGCCAACCGCGTGCGCTGAGGCGCGAATGACGCCTCGCCGCTGAAGGAACTGGCCGGCAGACGGGCATAGGCGCTAGCATCGCGGCTACCCGCTGCCTGCTCCCCTCTCCCCTCGCTTGAGAGGCGCGGGGGTGAGGGGTTACAGGGCTTCGAATAGGGCGCCCGCGCCGCAACTACCCTGCCAATTTCCGTGCTTCGACCGTGATGGGCAGCTTCGTGTCCGCGGCCAGATCGGGCAGCTCAAGCCGCCAGCCATTGGCGAGCGTCACCACGCCGCCCCACATCTCCGGCTTCTCCATCCCGACGATGGGTTCCTCCAAATCCTTCTTCGCCACATAGGCCGACATCTTGCCGTCGGGCATCTTGCGGATCATGACCTTCATCGTTCGCTCCTTGCCCGGCCGGGCGGTTAGATGGCATCGCTCTCTTCAGCCGCGCTATCGCGCTTCGCGCTGCTGGCGCGCAATTCGCCTTCGAGGCAGCCGACCACAAGCCGCTCTCCGAATTCCACAAGATAGATGTGCGTGCCGGTTTCGGTATGCGTGCCGATTTGCACGATCTCGCCCGCATCGCCCGCCTTCACCAGCAGCACATCCGCCGGCTGGTCCGGAAAGGAGCCATCGTTGTAAAGATCGTCCACCGCGCTTACGCGCTGTCCCCACTCGAACTTCGGCGCTTCGGGAATGTTCATGCCAGCCCCCCATCCCGGAAGCGCTCCGGCACCGCTTCCACCAGCTCTAGTTCCTTGCGCTTCATGCCGACGCGGTAGCCCGTCGAGACGAACTCAACGCCATAGATGTAAAACTGCTGGAGGAACGTCCCGATGCTGACGACATAGCCCACCTCGCCCTTCTTGCAGAGGAGGTCGCCAATCTCTTTGCCGGGAAAGGTGCCGTCGTTGCGGATGTTCTTCAGGCTACGGACTTTCTCGCCATATTCGAACACCGGCGGCCCATCCAGCTCCACTATGTCGCTATCGCGGCTGATTTTCATTTCACCTCCTCCGGGCCGGCTGCTGGCCCGCGCGCGCCCTGAAGGCCACGACATTGCCGCCCGGCAACTCCGCCCCCTCCTGCGCGATCCGCGCCAGGACGAAATCGCGGACCATGTCATCAGGATCGTCTTTCATGCCGCCGAGCGCGCCAGCCGGAACGCGCCTCGCCGCCTCGTAGCGCACGCGCCAGTCCGGGTCCTGCCGGAACCGCCAAAGCTCCCCGTCCTCAAGACGGCGCACGGCGGCCAGCCGCACTTCCGCGTCCTCATCCTGGGCCATCCCCTGAAGCCCATCGCCTTCGATGCGGCTCGCCACCACGCGCCGCACCTCGGCCTCTTCGTCCGCCATCATCAGGGGCAGAAGATCCGCCGGGATGCGCCGCGCCACTTCGATCCGCACGGAATAATCGAGGTCGCGCATCATGGCGCTCACCTCGATGCCCTGGAGGAGCGAGGCCACGCGGACGCGCACTTCGCGATGGGGATCGTTGCGCAGGAGCAGCAGGTAATGGCGCGGCAGGCGCTGCACCGCGCTCCAGCGTACCGTCTCGTCAGGGTCAGCGAGCAGCGGCGGCAAGTGGAACACATCCGCGTATTTCGCCGCGAGCGCCCGCACCTCGAAATAGGGATGGTCGAGGTAATCGTTGGCCAGCGCCGGATTCCACATGAAGAAACGCGCGATCCGGCGCGCGTAGCGATCGTTTACACAAGCGTGCTTGAGCGCGCAGCGCCCGCTATCAAGCAACTCACGGTGCGGGCAAACCCCGCACTCAACCTCCCGGCCTTCCCAATCGACGGCGTTGCCGATGTCATCCGTCATGCGGCACCCCAAAGCGGTTCAACACGGCGGAAAGCGCTGCATCCGCCGTCCTTCTCCATTCGCGATGTGGTGGAACCGCAGCCATCGCCTTGCCCTAACGCCGCCCGTCCGGCGCTTCCGCGCCCATGCCCATCGCGCCGCATGTGCCACAGGCGTTATTCTTCGGGTCGAGGAAGACGAAGCCCGTTTCCATCGGCGTCTCCTTGAAATCGACGGTTACGCCATCGAGCAGCAGGCGGCTCTCCGCGGGCAGAAACAGCTTGACGCCTTCCGCTTCCACTACGGCGTCGCCGGCCTGCGGCGCGGCCTCGACGCTGAATTCCGCCGCCAGGCCAGAGCAGCCTCCCGCCCTCACCTGCAGCCGGAAGCCGCTGCCCGGCGCGCCGCCGAGGCGCAACATGCGCTGCATGAATTTCGCCGCCGCTGGCGTCACCGTGAAATCCATTGCGATCTCCTATAACCGCATCGGCGCCGGCATGGCGCCAGGTAGTGCCCTGATCCGGGCGAGTCTCTCCTCATCCTGTCCTTCTCCACATGGGAGAAGGGACCCTCGAATTACCCGCAGCGGAATTTCCGGCGTCCCTTTCCCACGCCAAATCCGCTTGCGGATTTGGCCACTTAAAGTGGCGATCCCGGCAAGCCGGGATCGCTGAGAGGGACCGGGTGAGGGGTTGAACGCTTCGATCAGGCCGCGTCCTCGCATCCGGCAGCTCCCATACTGGCCACAGTCCCTAGGCGCGAAGTTCGTAGCGCGGGACGCTCTCGTCGATCACGCAGGTGTCGTCCACCGGGCAGGCCGCCACGCATTGCGGCGAATCGAAATGGCCGAGGCATTCGGTGCACTTCTTCGAATTGATGACGAACACGCCGTTCTTTTCGCTGATCGCGACGTTCGGGCACTCGGCCTCGCACGCCGCGCAGGCCGTGCACAGGGAAGCGATGATCTTGTAAGCCATGGGAGATCTCCTGTTGATT
This sequence comes from Rhodomicrobiaceae bacterium, assembly GCA_050298295.1. Lineage (GTDB taxonomy): Bacteria > Pseudomonadota > Alphaproteobacteria > Rhizobiales > Rhodomicrobiaceae > Rhodomicrobium. The sequence continues at coordinate 13,925 of JBNKTW010000094.1, read as the reverse complement.
TAAGGAAGTTGCGGTCAGGCGGCAACGTAGGCGCCTTGCCGGATTTGCGCGTCCGCGAGCGGAGCAGGGGCCGTGCCGCCGGCCTCGATTTTCTTGAGGTAGTCCTTGAAGTAGGCGATGGCCGATTGCTCGATGAACTCGTGTGCGTACTGCTCCACGGGGTCGATGCCTGCCTTGCGCAGCGCCTCCTTCGGGCAGGCGCCAACCTTCGCCACGAACACCGCTGTGCAGTCGGCGATGGCGCGGATCACGGTTTCGAGCTTGTCCTCGTCACCGAAGCCGCCCTGGCAATAGAGGTCCACGCGGCGGTGGCCAACGAACTTGGCGCCATCGGTGCTCAGCTCGTAGACCTGGAACTCCCTGGCATGGCCGAAATGTTCGTTCACGCGCCCGCCGCCCTTCGTCGCAACCGCGATTAGGATCTTCGTGCCGCTGTGTCCGCCCGCGAGCGTGGCAAGCTCCGCGTTCTTCGCGGCCGCCTCCGCCTGCCGCGTCTCCTCGACCTTGGCCTGATAGGCGAGGCGGTCGATGAGGTTGTAACGAACCTTCATGTCCTGGACTTTGGCCGTGGTGAATTCGGCGCTGCGGTCCTCGCCGAGCAGGCCCACCGCATCGGCGCGGCACTGGCGGCAATGGCGCATCATGTTCGTCCCGCCTTCGCAGGCGTCTTGCAGGGCCTTCAACTCGCGCGCGGACGGCCCGCGCTGGCCGGAAAGGCCGAACACCGTGCCGTGCTCCGGCGCCGAGATCAGCGGCATGATGTTATGCAGGAATGCGCCGCGCGACTTAACTTCGCGGTTCACCTCCGCGAGGTGTTTATCGTTGACGCCGGGGATCATCACCGAGTTGATCTTGCAGAGCACGCCGCGCGCGGTCAGCATTTCGAGGCCGAGGAGCTGGCGTTCCGAGAGGATCTTCGCGGCTTCGACGCCTGTGTAGCGCTTGTGATTGTAGAAGATCCAAGGATAGATTTTCGCGCCAACCTCGGGATCAACCATGTTGATGGTGATGGTGACGTGGTCGATCTTGTATTTGACGATGGTGTCCACGTAGTCCGGCAGCGCCAGGCCGTTGGTCGAGAGGCACAGCTTGATGTCGGGCGCCTGCTCCGCCACCAGCTCGAAAGTCTTGAAGGTCTTGGCCGGGTTCGCCAGCGGATCGCCCGGCCCCGCGATGCCCAGCACTGTCATTTGCGGGATCGTGGCGGCAACCGCCAGCGCCTTCTTCGCCGCCTGCTCCGGCGTCAGCCGCTCGCTTACCACGCCGGGACGGGACTCGTTGGCGCAATCGTATTTGCGGTTGCAGTAATTGCACTGGATGTTGCAAGCCGGCGCGACCGCCACGTGCATACGCGCATAATGGTGGTGCGCCTGCTCGCTGTAGCAGGGGTGGGTCTTGACCTTCTCCCAGATTTCCGGCGGCAGATCGCCCTGTCCTTTGCTGGACCCGCAGCCAGCCTTGCCAGCCCCGCTCTTGGAACCGCAGCCCTTGTGCTCCGCGATTCTTTGCAGCACCTCGTCCAGGGCCTTGTCCCCATCGCCGGGATCTTGCTGCTGTTCGAAATCCAACATTGCCGGTCCTCGCGTTGGGCCGCTACGCCGGGGGCGGCAGGGCGGTCCGCATTCTCCGCTGGCCGCGCATACCCCGCGCAAGCCCTCGGGCACCCCTTTCGCAATGGCCGTGCCATTCTGGCAAGTTATTGAATTTCTGATATTATCTCAGGGGCGAAGCGCCGTGCCTGTGCGAACCGCGACAGCGCCGCTGCCCACCGCCCACCGGTTTTGTTGGAAAGCGGACATTACAGCCGCGCGGACGGCGCCAATGTTCAAAAGCACGGCGTTCCGTAGCTCAAACGCTTGCGCATGAGAACCTCGTCCGAGGCGGCGGTGGCGAGCTTGTCCAGCAGCGCGGCTTCCTCGAAGCCGAAGCGCTCGTATAGGGCGCGCGCGCGGGCGTTGTGGGTTGACACGCACAGCCAGAGCTGCCGCGCCTCTTGCCGCCGGGCTTCGCGCTCCATCCACTCAAGGACGGCCGAGCCGAGACGGCGTCCCTGAAACTCCGGCAGGATGGCCAGGAGCTGGAGGTAAGGACCGTGCAGGAAGGGGGCCTGGATGCTGGCGATGCCAGCAAGCTCGCCTTCCACCACAACCTCGAAGCGGCGCAGGCATGGCTCCTCGCGCATCAGACCAGCCGTAAGGCGTCCGGCGGGCCACCCGATGACCGACCAGGGCGGCATGGCCGCCAGTGCCGCGCCCAGCCTTCCGGCGTTGCCGGGCGAGAACGGGCGCAACAGTCCCGCGCCGGTATCGTAGGTTTTGAGCTCGAATGCTTCCATCCGCTATGTATCGGGCGCGGCGGGGTTTCCTGCAATCCGCCAATCGTGCGGTCAGAGCTTGCCGGCCACCTTCAACGCGAAGGCGTAGGCCAGCGCGTCCTCCTTGAGCTGGTCGAAGCGGCCCGAGGCGCCGGCGTGCCCCGCCTCCATGTTGGTCTTGAGCAGGAGCAGGTTCGCATCCGTCTTGACGCTGCGCAGCTTCGCGACCCATTTCGCGGGCTCCCAGAAGCAGACGCGAAAATCGGTAAGGCCGCCCGTGGCCAGGATGGCCGGATAGGCTTGCGCGCGGACATTGTCGTAGGGCGAATAAGCCGCGATGGTGCGGTAGGCGTCCGCGCTGGCGATCGGGTTGCCCCATTCGGGCCATTCCGGCGGGGTGAGCGGAAGCGTATCGTCCAGCATGGTCGTCAATACGTCCACGAAAGGCACGTCCGCGATAATGCCGGCGAACAGCTCCGGCGCCATGTTCGCCACCGCGCCCATCAGCAGCCCGCCCGCCGAGCCGCCCTTGCCCACGATCCGGCCGGCGCTTGTGAACTTCTGCTCCGCCAGATAGCGCCCGGCGGCGATGAAATCCTTGAAGGTGTTGGTCTTCTGTTCGAGCTTGCCGGCCTTGTACCAGCGGTCGCCCTTGTCCTTGCCGCCGCGTATGTGCGCGATGGCGTAGACGAAGCCGCGGTCCACGAGGCTGAAGGCGTTTGTGGAGAAACTCGCGGGGATGGCGTAACCGTAGGAGCCGTAGCCGTAAAGCAGCAGCGGCGCGGAGCCGTCGAGGGCCAAATCCTTGCGGTAGAGCAGCGAGACGGGCACGGTTTCGCCATCCCACGAGGGCGCGAACACGCGGCGCGTCACGTAGTCCGCGGGGTTATGCCCGCTCGGCACTTCCTGCGTCTTGCGCAAGACCCGCTCGCGCGTGCGCATATTGTAGTCGAACACCTGCTTGGGCGTCGTCATCGACGAATAGGTGAACCGCAGCGTTTCGGTATCGTATTCGTAGCCCTCCGAGACGCCGAGCGAATAGGCTTCCTCGGCGAAGGCGATTGCGTGCTCCTCCCCATCGGCGAAGCGGCGGATGACGATGCGCGGCAGGCCGTCCTCGCGCTCAAGCCGCACGAGGTAGTCCTTGAAGCAGATATATTCCAGGATCAGCCGCCCAGGCTTGTGCGGCACGAACTCGCGCCAATTCTCGCGGCCGGGATTCGCAAGCGGCGCTTCCACGATCTTGTAGTCTTCCGCGCCGCCTTCGTTCGTCAGGATGTAGAGCTGATCCCCGTGCGGCTCCACGTAATATTCCTGATTGGTCAGGCGCGGCGCGATGAGCTGCAAGCCCTTCTCCGGCGCGGCCAGATCGAGGAGGTACACCTCGCCCGTCTCGTGATCGCCTGTGCTGACGTTCAGGAAGCGCCGGTCCAGGCTGCCCGCCACGCGGGTGAAGAAACCCGGATCGGCCTCCTCATAGATCAGCTCGTCCCGCGCCGCGTCGCCGCCAATACGATGGCGGAAGACTTGTTGCGGGCGGCGGTATTCATCCACGCGCGTATAGTAGAAAGCGGAGCCATCCGCGTTCCAGACCGGCGCGCCTTCCATATCCGGCACCTCGTCCGCGAGATCCTGGCCTGTCTGAAGGTCACGGACCTTGATCTGGAAAAACTCCGAGCCCTTGTCATCGAAGGCGTAGGCGAGAAGCCGGTGATTGTGGCTCCACTCCGCCGCTCCCAGCGAGAAGAACGCCTTGCCCGCCGCCATGGCGTCGCCGTCGAGCAGCACTTCGGCATCGCCGCCCGTGCGCGGCTCCCGGCAGATGCGCGGATGCTGCCCGCCGGTGACGTAGCCCGTGAAATAAGCGTAGGCGCCGTCGGGCGCGGGCACGGTGGAGTCGTCCTCCTTGATGCGGCCCTTCATCTCCTTGAACAGCGTCTCCTGCGCCGCCTCCGTGTCCGCCATCGCCCGCGTGGTGTAGGCGTTCTCCGCTTCGAGATAGGCGCGGATGTCAGCGGGGAGCGTGGCGGGATCGCGCATCACCTCCTGCCAGTTCTTGGCGCGCAGCCAGGCGTAATTGTCCACGCGCTCTATGCCGTGATGGAGATCGCGGGCAGGCCGGATTTCGGCGGCGGGCGGATTCAGGGGAGCAGTTTGCGCGTAATGATCCATGGCTACCATCGCTTGAAGTTACAGGCCTGGATCTAAGTGCTTCGGCTGCGCGTCTCAACTACTATTATTTGCGGCCGGTTCGCACGCGCCGCGCCGCCGGCGCTTACGCGTCAACAAAACGGCTGGCGGTGCTTTGAACTTGGCGCATCTCGCCACATCTTGTTCTTCTATGGGAGAAGGGACGCCCGGATTACCCACGGCGGGACTTTTGGCATTCCTTCTCCTATTGAAAGAGGGACAGGATGAGGGTAGTGCGCGTTGTGCAGGGCACCGCCGCTGAAAATGGAGGCAATCATGACTCTCGAAGCGATCGAAGCCATCCGGCAAGACCTCGCGCGCGGCCTTGTCATCCCATATCTGGGGCCGGGCGTGCTGGCGCTTGCCGGCGAGGGCTGCCCGCTGCCGCGCTCGCCGGAGGAGCTGGCGGACCGGCTCACCGCCAAGGCGAGCGTGCCGCACAAGATCCGCAAGAAACTCACGGCGGCGGCGCAGTTCATCGAGAACTTCAAGCACCGCAAAACCGTGGCGGGCGCGATGAGGGAAGCCTTCTCAGCACCCCTGCCGCCAACACCGCTGCATCGCTTCCTGGCCGCGCAGCCGGCACTGCCGCTCATCGTCCACACCTGGTACGACGATCTCCCGCAAAGAGCGCTCGCGGAACGGGCAGGCTGGGGCATGGTACAAGGTGTCAGCCAGGCTGAGCATCGCGGGGATTGGGTGCACTACTTCAGCGGCGGGACGCTGGCCCGCGCCGGCGCGGCGGATGTAAAGGATTGGTCCACGCTCTTGTATCAGCCTTTGGGCTCGGTTTCGCCTGCGGCGAATTTCCTAGTTTCCGACTCGGACTTTGTTGAGGTATTGACAGAGATCGACATCCAAACTCCGATCCCCGAAGCCGTGTTCGATATCCGCAAGAACCGTCACTTTCTGTTTCTGGGCTGCCGCTTCTCGACGCAGCTTGGCCGGATTTTCGCGCGGCAGATCATGAAGCGGTCCTCGGACCGCCACTGGGCGGTCTTGCCCGAAACGCCCACTCGCAACGAAGAGCGGTTCATGGCGCAGCAAAATATCCAGCGCATTCCCCTGCCGCTTGAGGCGTTCAGCGGGCTGCTTGCGAACGAACCCGCGCAAGCTGGCGCGGCAGGAGCCTTCTGATATGCCGGTCCCACCCTTGCTCGTCGAAAGCCTGCTCGCCGAGGACGTACCGCACCTCGATCTGACAACGGAAGCTCTGGGCATCGGCGCCATGGCGGGCCGCATGGAATTCCGCGCCAGGGGCGCGATGACCGCCGCCGGCACTGGCGTTGCGGCGGCGCTTATTTCGCGCGCGGGCGGGGAAGCATCCGTGCTGGTTGAACCGGGCGGACAGGCCGCGCCGGGCGATCTTCTGCTGACCGCCTTTGGCCCCGCCGCCGCGCTGCATCTGTCCTGGAAGGCCGCGCAGACGCTCACCGAAATTCTCTCCGGCATCGCCACTGCCGCGCGCGCGCTGGTGGACGCGGTGGAGGCGGTCAATCCCGATGTGAAGGTCGCGTGCACGCGCAAGACCGTGCCGCTGACCCGGCAGCTATCGGTGGCGGCGATTCGCGCGGGCGGCGCAATCCCGCACCGGCTTGGGCTTTCGGAGACGATCCTCGTCTTCGCCGAGCACAGGGCTTTCCTGCCTGGCATGAGCCTGAAGGAGCTGGCGGCGTGCCTTCGCCGGGAAGCGCCCGAGAAGAAGCGCGGCATAGAGGTGTCTACCGTCAAGGAGGCGCACGAGGCCATCGAGGCGGGCTTCGAGGTTGTGCAGCTCGAAAAGATGCCGCCGGCCGGCGTCGCCACTGTCGCGGATTTCGCGCGCCAGTCTTCATCCGGCGCGGTCATCGCCGTGGCGGGCGGAGTTACGCCCGCCAACGCGCGCGAATATGTGGAGGCTGGGGCAGGGCTGATCGTCTCGTCCTGGCCCTACACCGCCAAGCCCGCCGACGTGGCGGTGACGATCTCGCGCGCCCGCTAGCCCGCATTTCTCACAATCTGCGCGCGCCCTGGCTTGATCTTTGTTCCAGCATGTCTTTTTCGATCCCCGGCAATACGCTTTGTATTGGCTGCGGTCTCAAAAGCCCCGCTGAAACAAATCCCTGCGCCATCATCGCGCGATCTTGTGAGAAATACGGGCTAGTTTTCCGCCTGCTCCGGATAACCCGAATACTGGTCGGCAACCACACGCCAGCGCCCGTTCTCCCTGGCGAGCACAACCATGTCGCGCCCGCCCATGTCAAAGCGCTCGCCTTCCATCTCGAAGGACATGTCGTAATAATAGGTGACGATGGCGGTATCGCCGTAGATCCGCACATCCGGCTCGATCTCTTCCCAGCGGTCTATCCGGGCGCTTTGCGCGAAGCCCTGCCATGATCGGACGCAGGCGTCGCGCCCATAAAGGATATCTTGGTCGGCCGGGGTGATCGCCACCATGCGGGGGTGAAAGTAATCCACGAGCCCCGAGCCGTCGCCCTTGGTCCAGCTCTCGTTCATCGCCTTGATGAAGGCCAGGACTTCGTCCTTAACCGCTTCGTCCACCATGTTGTACGCTCCTCGCCGCGCTGGCGTTGCTGTGTTTGAGTAAAAATGCTTGCCAGAGATTGGATTGCTGGCAAGCATTTTCCAGAGGGCGGGCCATCGCCGCCGCCAGCGCGCTGTGGACCGCGGCGCGGACGTGTGATTAAGGCGCGCTGCCCTGGTACCGCCGGAATGGGCGCGCGGAGTCGACATAATCGCCGGCTAGGCGGCGCGGATGAGACGCGAACTGCTCATATCGTTCTTGCCGCCGGTTTTGCTGAGCCTGGCGATCCGGCTCGGGGCGGCCGGCCTCTTTGTGTTCGGGCCGGAAACCTCCGTCACACTCGGGGCAGTCATTGAGTGGGTGAGAGTATCCGCCGTGCTGCTGGGACTGCCGGCCTTCGCTGTCTTTGCCGGCATCCGGCTTTGGTTCGCGCGCGGCAAACTGGCCAGCGCCGGCGTACTTGTCGCATCCGCCGCGGTCTCGGTTGCAATCCTGGCCGCGGACTTCGGCGAGGCTTACGGCCGGCTCTTATGGCGCAAGGCCAGCTACGATGCGGCCGCCGCGCAGCGCCCGAATGATGAGGTCATCGTATTCGACTGGGGCGCGGGGCCTGGGCCGCTTCTCTTCAGCCGTTACAAGGAATATCTGGTGATCGCCAGAGGCGGCGGCGTCAAGACAATCGAGGCGTTCACCGGCCACGCAATCAAGAGCTGGGGTGATGAAAGGCAGGACGTGGACCGCTTTCTTTCCGCTGCGTGGGACGAAAAAGACCGGCGCAGGCGGTTCATGCAAAGCAAGTTCGACGCCTGTAAAATGCGGATTGTGCGCCTGACGGGGCGCTATTACTACGCTGCGGACCATTGCTGATAGAGTTGGGTGCTTCGGCAGCGTTTTGGATTTTTGCAAAGTCGCGGGACACCCGCCACTGGATGGCCCGGTCAAGCTGGGGCCATGACAGCCTATGCTTCACCGGCCGGGTATGCTGGTGAAATGCCCGGACACGAAGTTCTTTCCCGCACTTTCCAGTCAGTACAGCTTCTACTGCTGGATTTGGTCCCTCACCTGCCAAATCTTGTCGTCTTGCGCACGAAATCGCTCAGGCAAGTGCGGCGATGACTGCGTATCCGGTGAGGTGAGACGCCGCGGCGGTGACGGCGCCGTGACTGGCGCGCCAAACGAAAGAAACCGGGCTCAACGCCCGGTTCCTTGCCTTCATGGACGGGACCTTTACCAGCTCCAAGGCAATCCACGAGCCACCAGCGCATGCCTTGAAAAACGCGATACCCCGGGCCCGCCCGCCCGCGCGCCCCTAACCCCTCCGGCTTGGAGGGTAGAGATGTTGCGGCATAAGGAGGTGATCGCTCCCGGGTACAGTCCAGTCTTCGCCGCGACCCTTACTCTGAACTATCTGTCGCGAACGGTACCCCAGCAGACCTTCGAGAGCTGACTTTAGCATCGGTCCTCCGCCCTTCTTCTAAGCCGTGGCTTCGTATGCACGAGGAGAAAGCCCCGGGTTGGATGAAACCCTCCTCACGGCCTCGTTTCCGCTGGCCGCTGGAAGCTTTGCAGAAGGGACTGCAGGCGACGAAGATTAGGCTTGCCGTCCTCGATGCCTTGTCCCGGGGCAAGGCCCGGCGGACTGCGGCACTACCGGCTGCAAATGCCGCCGGAAACGCTACTGACAAGCGATACAGACCAGAACTGCTCACGGCGTCCGCGCGGTTGAGGATCGCCGCAAGCGCCCAAATCAAGCATATCGCGATTCTGATGGTGGCGTCGTATGATTAACAATTGGTTAACATGCGGATATATTTTTAACGCAATTTTAACGCTACAGCCATGAAACCGCTTGGACGGCAAAGATTGCGCCCGGCACGCCAATCCGCCGCTATTTCCGGGCCACCAGCGGGCAGCCGCCCTCGCTCACCGGGCGGAAGGCCTTGTCCGCGGGCGTGGTTGCGATCAGCTTGTAGTAGTCCCACGGCCCCTTCGACTCCTCCGGCTTCTTCACCTCGAAGAGATAGGAATCGTGGATGACCCGCCCGTCCGCCCGCACGGTGCTCCTGCCGAAAGCCTGATCCTCCGCCGGCATCTCCTTCATCTTGGCGATGACCGCGAGCGCGTCCTGAGCGCCGCCCGCCGCCTTGACAGCTTTCAGGTAGTGCAGCACCGACGAATAAACGCCGGCTTGAACCATGGTCGGCCGCCGGTTCGTCCGCTTCATGAACCGGTCCGCGAAGGCGCGGGTGTTATCGTTGAGGTCCCAATAGAACGGCGAGGTCAGGACAATACCCTGCGCGGCCTTGAGGCCGAGCGAGTGCACGTCCGAGAGGAATACGAGCAGGCCCGCGAGCTTCTGTCCGCTCTGCACGATGCCGAACCCGGAAGCCTGCTTGATGGCGTTGATGGTGTCGCCGCCGGCATTGGCCAGGCCGATCACATCGGCGCCCGACGATTGCGCCTGCAGCAGGTAGGGAAAGAAGTCCTGCGTGTTGAGCGGATGCTTCACGCTTCCCAGAACCCTGCCGCCCTCCGCAGTGACGACGGCGGCGGTATCACGCTCCAAGGCCTCCCCGAAAGCATAGCCGGCGGTGAGGAAGAACCAGGCCGGGCCGCCCGCCTTCACAATAGCCGAACCGGTTCCGTGCGCGAGTTCCCAAGTGTCGTAGGTCCAGTGCAGGGTGTTCGGCGAGCATTTGCTCCCGGTCAGATCGGACGAGGCCGCGCCGGAATCGATGAAAACCTTGTTCTTTTCCCGCGTTAGCTCGGAGATGGCGAGCGCCACGCTGGAATTCGGCACGTCGAAGATCGCATCGACGCCACCTTGATCGTACCATTCGCGGGCCTTGTTCACCGCGATATCGGGCTTGTTCTGATGATCGGCGGAAACGAGTTCCACCTTCAGGCCGTTTCCGGCGCCATTGAACTCTTCGACGGCCATCTTCGCGGCGGTAACAGAGCCTTCGCCGCCAAGGTCCGCATAGAGGCCGGAACGGTCGTTGAGAATGCCGATCTTGACTGGCGTTGGGGCTGCCGGGGGTACCGGTGCCGGCGTTCCGGCTACAAGCGTTCCGGCTGCCAGCACCCCTGTGGAAACCAGCAGCGCCGCCACGGCCGCGAATAATGCTCCAATGCGCACGATAGTCTCCTTGGCCGTAACAATCTCCCGGCTATGCACCCGGATAGGTGTGCGGTTTCTTCGGACTGGTTTCAACTCTGGCGGCGGGCCATGCACACTTCTAACATAACGGAAAATTGCCCGCAATTTTGCGTTATTCGTCGTGAAGCTTGAAGCCGCCGGCGCGGAGTGCGCGTTTTTGACACCATCGGTCTGGGGATGACCGCCGATTGCCTATAGCCCCCGCCGCGGGCGCCGGCCGCGGCCCGCTGCACTATCTAAGGTAGCCGGCAGTCATTGATTATGCGAAGGATTCAACCCCTCATCCTGTCCTTCTCCCTGTGGGAGAAGGGACGCCCGGATAACCGTGGCGGCCGTTGTGCAGGTGTTCCTTCTCTGGCAGGGGACAAGGTGAGGAGTGATTCCCCCAGTGTAATCCGCCATTTAGCGTTTTTTTGGCGCATGTGCCCGAAGGCCGGGATGGCGCCGCGGACTTGAATTCCGGGCCGTTTGGGCCGTTCCCACAGTTTTCTCACATGCTTGAAAGCAGGGACGGCGCGGGGCTCTTGCGCGGCATCGAGGCCGGCTGACGCAACAAGGCCGCGGCGGTGCGGCCTGTGCCTGCCGGTTACTTTTCGAGGGTCCGCGCCTCGCAACGGCGGAAATGGTCCGTGGCCCCTGCCGTGGCGGAATTCGCGTCAGGCGAATCCGGCTTCGAAGGACGGCCTTCGCATTTGCCGCTTGCGCGCCAAAGCCGGCCTGCGTTCAGGCGCGAAGATCACGCCCTGGCCATACCCCATCGATACGTCCGCGATGCACCTTCCATTGAGGACGGCGAATGCACGGAAACCATGCCCATTGGGCTTTTGCCGCCGCATCCCGGCAGTTTCCTGCTGCCGTTGCACGATGCTGCGAATCTTGGCGAAAAGTAGTGACACGCTCATAAAGCACCCCGACAATCACAACCGACAGCACACACTCGCAAATACACGCTATAGTTTGGTTAACAGTAACACGCAACCAAAAACCAATTCGAAGATTGCCGCCTGTGTCGCCAAATATCCACAGCTCCAGGTTGTAACCTGAGGCATGTGCCGGGCCGCGCTCGCGGCTTCGTGCGGGCTGAGACGCCGGGGCGTCCCGGACGCCGCTTTTTTCCAAATTGTTGCAGGAATATATTCATATTTCATAAAAACGGAACGCCCCGCCGGATTGGTCGAGTATCGAGAGGCGCCGGGCGTTGCCGCAGCGCCACGAACTTGCTACCAGAACGCGCGTCCGGCGGGCGCGGGCGGGCCAGCCGGAGTTCCGGGCATGGCGGGAGCGGTATCCGGGCGCGCGGAAGACTTCGCGGCCTGGGCGCCGCTTGACGCGGTTCGAAGCGGAATTGGAGGGGGGATGAACCTGCTGCCGGTCCTGGCGCCGATCCTCGCGCCGGTTTTTCTGACCGCCGCTGGCGGCTATGCGTGGGCGCGCTCCGGCCTGCCGTTCGACCACACCTTCGTGACGCGGCTGATCACCATCATCGGCGCGCCGGCGCTGGTTTTTTCGACGCTCGCGAACACCGCCCTGCCGTTCGAAACGGGCGCGCGGATGGCGTTGGCCGCGGCCTCGTGCCTGCTGGCGATGGCGGCGGTTGCGGCTTTGACGCTGCGCCTGGCCGGGATGCCGTTGAGGGTCTATCTGCCCTCGCTGACCTTCCCGAACATCGGCAATGCGGGGCTGCCGGTCTGCCTGTTCGCGTTCGGCCAGCAGGGCATGGCGCTGGGCGTGGTGTTCTTTGCCGTGACGAGCGCCAGCCAATTCACCCTGGGCCCGGCAATCGCGGCGGGGGAGTTCGCCCCCAGGAAGCTGCTCGGGGTGCCGCTGCTCTACGCGGTGGCCGCCGCGCTGGCAGTGCTGGCGCTGGGCTGGAAGCTGCCGCTGTGGCTGTCGAACACGCTCACCATGGTCTCGGGGCTGACTATACCGCTCATGCTGCTCTCGCTCGGTGCGGCACTGGCGGAACTTCGGGCGCCCAGCATGATGCGCGCCACGGCGCTGTCGGCTGTGCGGCTGGGACTGGGCGCGGCCTGCGGCTGGGCCGTCGCGGCGGCGTTCGGGCTCGATGGCGTGGCGCGCGGCGTGCTGGTCGTCGAAAGCGCCATGCCCGCGGCGGTGTTCAACTACCTTTTCGCGCGCATGTACGATAACCGGCCGGACGAGGTGGCCGGCGTGATCCTGGTCTCGACGCTCATGTCGGCCTTCACCCTGCCGCTGGTTCTGCTGGCGGTGATGTGATTGCCAGACCTGCCCAATTGCTCCGCCGCCGGACTAAGGCAACGCCATGTTAACCATCCTTGCCGCCGTTTTTGCCCCGCAAATCCGCTGACCCGTTCTTCGCCAGGCATATCCCGCCCGTTCGTTGTCTGCCGCCGCCACTGGCGGAAGAGGAAGGGTGTTGACCTGGAAATGCAGACGCCATCTTAGTCCGGGAACGATGGCGAAGGAGATGCGGCGATGCAGATCGATCTCAACGCGGATATGGGCGAGGGCTTCGGCGCCTACAGCATGGGGCACGACGGCGAACTGCTGCGCATCGTAACCTCGGCCAGCGTCGCCTGCGGGTTTCACGCCGGCGACGCCACCATCATGCACGGCCTAGCCATGCGCGCGAAGGAGCTTGGTGTAGGGCTCGGCGCGCACCCCGGCTTCAACGACCTCTGGGGTTTCGGGCGGCGCAACATCGCGATGAACGCTCGCGGCCTCGAATATCTGGTGGCCTACCAGATTGGCGCCATGCAGGCGTTCGCGGCCTATTCCGGCGCGCCGCTCCGCCATGTGAAGCCCCACGGCGCCCTTTATAATATGGCCGCGGCAGACGCGGCTTACGCCGGCGCCATCGCGCGCGCGGCGAAGATTGCGGGCGCCGCCCTGATCCTGGTTGGGCCACCCGGATCGGAGATGCAGAAGGCGGCGGATGCGTGCGGTCTGCAGTTCGCGCGCGAGGGCTTTTGCGACCGGCTCTACCGCCAGGACGGCTCGCTTGTGCCGCGCTCCGCGCCGGGCTCTGTTATCGGCGATCCGGCTGCCGCGGCGGCGCAGGCGCTCCGCCTTACACGCGGCGGGGAGATTGCCACCGGCGATGGCGGCCGCCTGAAAATGCAGGTGGATACGCTTTGCGTGCATGGCGATGAACCCGCGGCTGTGGGCGTGGCCCGCGCCGTGCGCGAGGCGCTTGAGGCGGATGGGATCGCTCTGGCCCCCATGCTGCAAGCCGCGCCTCCATAGAAAGGCGGGCATGACGCGGGACAGGCGCGCTGTGTTCGCCGGGCCGCCAAGCGTGGAGCGCCGGGGCCAGGAGCGCGCCCGCCAGGCGCAAGACGCCGGCGGCGCCGCCGTTCCGCCGCGCGGCCTATTAAAAAATGTACGCGCATGGCCAAATTTCATAACTCCATCCCGCATCCACATCCGCAAATTTCGCGCGGCGCGTCCCCGGCGCGCCAAACTTTGTTGCCGTATTGTTCGCACGCAGCTTGCGCGGAGCTTGCCACACCGCTTCATCACAACCTTTCCGGGTGATACGGCGGCGCTACCGTCAAAATTGTGGAGAACTTTCCCGTTCCGGTTGTGTTCGCGCCGGATTGCCGCCATCTTACGGCTATCCGGAAGGCGCTCCCGCATTGCCTGGCATAATCGGGGCGCGCCCGCGGAGTTCTTTGAAAAAGTGTAGCGCAGCGGAGAATTGGATGAAGCGGCCGGTCTTCACCAAGGACGCCAGGCGGACTATACGCCATTGC
>JBNKTW010000093.1:0-9176 GCA_050298295.1 Rhodomicrobiaceae bacterium | reverse complement strand
CGCCATCCGGCACCGGCGCGGCTGCGGCATCCTGCTGATCTCCCACGATTTGCAGGTGGTGCTGGGCGCCAGCGACCGGGTGATCTGCCTCAACCGGCATATCTGCTGCGAAGGCGTGCCGGAGTCGGTGGCGGGCCATCCTGAATATGTGCGGCTGTTCGGCCCGGAGGCGGCGCGCAGCTTCGGGCTTTATGAGCACCGCCACGATCATACGCACACCCTTTCGGGCGATGTCGCATGTGGCGATTAGCTGACCCTTTCGCATCCCGCGGGCTTCCGCAGCCGTCATTCCCGCGAAGGCGGGAATCCATTTCTCACGCCGGAACAGGCCTTTACATAGGTTCTCACCTGCGCGGATACGCCGCTGCGGCGATGCTCACTGCTTGGGATCAAGCCAGCGGGCGTATTGGGGTAGCCGGGCGCCGGCAGGATGGCTGCACGATTGAGGAGCGCGATGCTTGACGATTTTCTCATCCGCGCGGCGCTGGCCGGCATTGGCGCCGCAATCCTGGCTGCGCCGCTGGGCTGCTTCGTGGTCTGGCGGCGGATGGCCTATTTCGGCGAGACGGTCGCCTATTCCGGGCTGCTCGGCGTTGCGCTGGGCTTCCTGCTGGGCATTGACCTGACGCTTGGCGTGATCGCAACCGCGATAGCCATGGCGCTTCTGCTCACGGCGTTTGAAGGCCAGCGGAAAATCCCCTACGACACGCTGCTTGGCATCCTGGCCCACACGGCGCTGGCTGCGGGGCTGATCGCGGCGAGCTTCGTGGGCGGCGCGCGCCTCGACCTCATGGGCTATCTCTTCGGCGATATCCTCGCGGTTTCGAAGGCGGACCTCGCCTGGATTTGGGGCGGGGCGGCCGTGGTAATCGCCGGGCTCTTCTGGCTGTGGCGGCCGCTTCTGGCCATGACGGTGAACGAGGATCTGGCCGCGGCCGAAGGCGTGCCCGTGCGGCGGACCGGAATGGCGTTCATCCTGCTCATCGCCGTGACGGTGGCGCTCGCCATGAAGGTGATCGGCATCCTGCTCATCACCTCACTCATGATTTTCCCAACGGCGGCCGCGCGGCCCTTCGCGAAGACGCCGGAACAAATGGCCCTTCTGGCGGGCGCGGGAGCGGTAGCGGCGGTTTGCGGCGGGCTCTACCTGTCGCTGAGCCTCGATACCGCCGCCGGGCCGTCCATCGTGATCGCGCTCGCCGCGCTGTTCTTTCTGGTGGCCGCTCCCGCGCTTGCTTTACGCGGACGCTGACGGAACCGCCAGCCCGCCCGGTTCTCCGGTTGCCGGAATAGGGGCGGCGGTGGCATGGCTGGATTCTCAGATGGCGGGCCAGGGCTCATCGTCAGCTTCGTCAGCCTCAATGCTGTAAGAGGCACCCGCCTCCATCTCGGGGGCGGCGGGGCGATAGAGGTATTCCAGTCCCAGATGCCGGGCTAAATAGCCGTAAATCTCATCCACGCGGTAGGGCTCGCACACAAAGTCATCCATCCCCGCATCCAGTAGCTGCCGCCCTTCCCCCTTCGAAGCGCAAGCAGTCACAACAACGATCCTGACCTTATCTCCCCCAGGAAGCTCGCGGATACGCCGGGCGGTTTCAGCGCCGTCCATAACCGGCAGGCGCCGGTTCATCCAGACGAGGTGCGGATGCCATCTCTGAAACATGTCCACGCATTGCCTGCCATTCTTCACGGCTCTGACGCTCAGGCCGAGACACTTCACGATTTTCGTTAGCAGCGCGCGGTTCTCCTTTTGGTCCTCGGCAATGAGGATGCGGTAATCCGGCTGTCCGGGTACCAGTCCGCACACCTCTCCAGGCCCGGCTTCCACCGGCGGCGCGCTCACGGTCTCCTCCTCCGCAAGCTCCACTGGCAGTTCGACGCGGAAGGTGGAGCCTTCGCCCGGCGTGCTCGTGAGGCTGACCGATCCGCCCATCAGTTCCGTGAGCCGCCGCGTGATCGCGAGCCCGAGGCCAATGCCCTTTTGCATACCCGGTTCCGCCAGCTGCACGAAGGGTTGAAACAGCCGCGCCCGGTCTTCTGGCTCGATGCCGGGCCCGGTGTCCTCCACATCGATGATAAGATGGTTCCTTTCACCGGGCCGTGTGCGCAACCGGACGGTCACACTGCCTTCGCTGGTGAATTTCACCGCATTGCCAATAAGGTGGAGCAGGATCTGGCGCAGCCGCGTCCCGTTGCCCTTGACGAAGCGTGGAAATGACGGGGATTGCTTCATATGCAGCTCCAAGCCCTTCTCCCTGGCCTCGACGCTCATCGTATCCACCGCGTTCCGCACAACATGGGCGAGGTCGAACGGCGCGATTTCAAGCTGCAAACGGCCGGTCTCGGCCTGCGCCAGGTCCAGCACCTCGTTGATGAGGGTCAAGAGACGCTCGCCGCTGCGGTAGATGACGCCAAGGTCCTCCCGCTGGCTGGCGCTAACGCACGGCTCGCGCCGCATCAAGGTGGAGAAGCCGAGGATGGGAATTAGAGGCGTGCGCAGCTCATGGCTCATATTGGCCAGGAACACGCTCTTGGCCTTGCTGGCCGCTTCCGCCGCATCGCGGGCGTCAGCCAGCTCCTTGGTGCGCTGGTGGAGCTGAGCCGTGCGGTCCTTGAGATCCTCGATCATGATTTGCTGGCCGGTGACATCCTGCAGCGTTCCATGGAGGTGCGATATTCCGCCATCCTCGCCGCGCAGGACTTCGCCCCGCAATTGGCCGAACCGGACCTCCCCGCCCCCTGTTTCGGCGCGGAGCAGGAGTTCGAACGGCGTGCCCCAGCAAGCCAGCCTCGAGAATACGTCGCGCACCTTTTCCCGGTCCCGCGGCTGAAGCGGTTTCAGCAGCGCGTTAAGGGACGGTGCCGTTGCTTCGCCAGCGGAAAAGAAGCTGTACATTTCCGCCGTCCACGTCCACTCCTTGGTGTCAAAATCCATATCCCACCGGCCAACGCGGGCCAGATCCTGCGCTTCCCTAAGACGCCTTTCGCTGCTGGACAGCTCACGGAATAGGAGCTGGACCGGTTCGTCCACGGCGGTGACGGCGATGGCCTTGTAGATCAGGTAGAAGGCGCAAATCTTCAGCAGGTGGCCGATCTCGTTGAAGGCGTCGCTCACCGTTGCATAGAGCGTGAAGCTCAGCTCCGCCAAGATCATGAGCGCCAGCGCCGCCATGAGCTGGCGGTAGACCCGCGATTCGAAGAATGCGCGGCGGAGATAGAGAAGAACGATGCTTGCCGCGAACAGCGTGCAAATGACATATTCGCTGACGATTTTGAACGGCGTCAGGCCCTTCCCGGCAACGAAACAGACCGGAAATGTCTTGTAGTACAAGATCGAAGCGATAAGCCACGCCGTGATGACGGCGTAGAAGGCGGCGACGAGGACCGGATTGACGCGGCTCTTCATTTTCAGAAGGCCGAAGCCGGCCAGCATACTGGCGGCTTCCATATAGCGCGCGGCAATCCAGAATTGGGTGGAGTAATAGTCGTAATCTGTGAAAATGGGCATACCCTTGTACGAGAGGGTGTGCATAAGTTCTAGCAAACCGACGAATAAATATGAAATACCTATAAATCTGAGATACTGATTTTCAATGTAAGGCAGACGATTAATCGTAATATTTGCTATTGTTATGGCAATAAAGATGCCGAACAACTCTACTATCATGTGAAATAGTAGATAATTATAGTAATATGTTGCAAGATGAACCAGAAATAGCAGCGACAGAAGAACTATGCCCTCGGGGACCGTGATGCCCAGCAGGGTGCGCCGCTTGTCTGGCTTGTCCGGGGGCTCCTTGATAGCGGCCGTGACTAGCCGGTTTACGGTTGTATCTGGGGTCATGTGCACTAGGCCGCCGGCAGGCTCGATTTCCGCCTTCACTCTGCGCCTTCCAGCGTCTCGCGCAGCCAAGAGGCCGCGCCGCCGCATGTGAGGCCACCTCAGGTTGCACGCATGAAGTTAAAGCGAGTTTAAGGCGGAAGGGCTTCTATGTGCCCGCGCGCTTACTTTTGGGGAAGAATCGATCCGCTGGATTCCACTTTTTCGCCTCTTGGTAAACGGCGGAGGTTCGCTTGGAGAGTGGGTATGTTGGGGACGATACGGCTTGAATGCACAGGCCAGCCTCCGGTTCCACCGCGGCGCCGTTCAATCCGGGATCGCCGCGGCGCCTGTTCCGCCGCCCGGTCACGGCATTGAAAGCCCTACCAATTTCGTGTCCGCGATGTGGCGGCAATCGTACAATTTCAGGAAGGGCAAACACCAAGCCCATGCACCCGCTTAGGCTTTTAGATTTCTCAAATGTAATCTTAAAGCCTTTTTTTCGCCCAAACCTGCCGCGATAGCCCTATCAACTTCCCGGGGAATCTCTCCCGCCGGTTCGCCTTCAACACTGGGGCTCAAGCTGCGATGATTTCCGCAAAAAACCTCACCCGCAATTATGGATCGTTCACCGCCGTCGATGGTGTGAACTTCACGATCGGCGATGGCGAAATCGTGGGCCTGCTCGGCCATAACGGCGCGGGCAAAACCACCATCATGAAAATGCTCACCGGCTTTCTGGAGCCGTCGGGGGGCAGCGTAACCATCAACGGCTGCGACATCGAGACCGAGCGCAGCCGGGCGCAGGCTTACGTGGGCTACTTACCGGAGAATTGTCCGCTATACCCCGAGATGACGGTCGCGGCCTTTCTCGACTATGCGGCGGAGCTTAAGGGCATCGCCAACGGTGAGAGGGCGGATGCGATCAAGGAAGCCCTCGCCGCCACCGAGCTGCAAGACAAGATCATGGAGCCGATCTCAAGCCTCTCGCGCGGCTACCGCCAGCGCGTGGGTGTGGCGCAGGCGATCCTGCACAATCCCAAGATCGTCATCCTCGACGAGCCCACCAACGGCCTCGACCCCTCGCAAATCAAGCACATGCGTGCGCTGATCAAGCGGCTGGCGAAGAACGCGACGGTGATGCTCTCCACGCACATCCTGCAGGAGGTGGCCGCGGTGTGCGGGCGCGTCATCATCGTCAACCAGGGCAAGCTCGCGCTGGACAAGCCGCTAAGCGAGCTTGGCGGCGGCAGCCGGCTGCGGCTCCTCACGAATGGGAAGCCCGATGTCGCCAAACCGCTGCTCTCCGCTCTGAATGCCGTGAGCCAGATCGACATTCTGTCCTCCGGGGAGAAGGCCACCGCTTACAGCCTCGGCCTCAACGGGCAGTCCGCGGACGAAGCCGCCGCGCGCGTCGCCCGCGCGATCAACAATGCCGGGCTCTCCCTTTTCGCCCTCTATGCCGAAACCCGCGATCTCGAAACGGTCTTCGCAGAAATAACCGCCGGTGCCGCAGCCCAGGAGGTGGCCAATGCTTGAGACCCTTATCAACATGCTTGGCAAAGCATATGGTGCGGTGTCCGCGTTTTTCGCGGACTTTCCGGCTCCTCCCGGCCAGGGGGTGTGGCGCATCGCCCGGAAGGAGCTTGCCGCTTATTTCTCCTCGCCCGCAGCCTTCATTTTCATCGGCGTGTTCCTTGCCGCGCTGCTTTTCATCTTCTTCTGGGTGGACCGCTTTTTCGCGCGCAACATCGCCGACGTGCGCCCGCTCTTCGAGTGGATGCCGGTTCTGCTGATCTTCCTCGTCTCGGCGATGACCATGCGCATGTGGAGCGAGGAGCGGCGCGCGGGCACGCTTGAATTCCTGCTAACCGCGCCCGTGCATACGCTCGACCTCGTGGTTGGAAAGTTCCTCGCCTGCCTCGGCCTTGTCGCCATCACGCTGGCGCTGACGCTGCCCTTGACGATCACCGTTGCGATTCTCGGGCCGCTCGACTGGGGTCCGGCTATCGGCGGCTATATCGCGACCCTGGCGCTCGCCTCGGCCTATATCTCCATCGGGCTGTTCGTAAGCTCGCGCACCGACAATCAGATCGTAAGCCTTATCGTCTCGTCGCTGATCTGCGGGGCGTTCTACGTGGCCGGATCGCCATGGCTGACCTCGCTATTCGGTAATACCGGCACGGAATTCCTGCGGCTGCTGGGCAGCGGCTCGCGCTTCGATTCCATTGAACGCGGCGTCATCGACCTTCGAGACATCTACTATTACCTCAGCATCTTTGGCGTGTTCCTCGTTCTCAACCTCTATTCGCTGGAGAGCCTGCGCTGGTCCGCTCAGGGGCAGGAGAAAAGGCACTCGAAATGGCGGCTGGCGGCGGCTCTCGCGGCGGCCAACCTCATCGCCGGCAATTTCTGGCTGGGCCAGCTCACCTGGGCGCGCGCCGACCTCACCGAAGGCCATGTCTATTCGATCTCGAACGAAACCAAGTCCTACCTGCGGCAGGTACAGGAACCGCTGCTCATCCGCGGCTATTTCAGCGCGCAGACGCATCCCCTCTTGGCGCCGCTAGTGCCGCGTCTTCGCGATCTCTTGAAGGAGTATGAGATCGCGGGAAATGGCCGGGTCCGGGTGGAGTTCATCGACCCGCAGAAGGAGCCGGCGCTCGAATCCGAGGCGAACAGCCAGTACAACATCAAGCCGGTGCCGTTCCAGACCGAGAACAAATACTCGGCCTCCGTCACCAACTCCTATTTCAACATCCTGGTGAAATATGGCAGCGAGTTCCAGACGCTCGGCTTCCGCGACCTGATCGAGGTCAAGCAGTCGGGTGAAACCGGCATCAGTGTAAACCTGCGCGATCCCGAGTTCGAGATCACCCGCGCGATCAAGAAGGTGCTCGACAGCTATCGCGGCGGGGGCGACCTGTTCAGCAGCATCCCCGCGCCCGTGCAGCTCGAAGCCTATGTCTCGGCGGAGAGCAAGCTGCCCGAGCCGCTGCCTGCCATGCTCGCCGGGCTCAAGCAGCTGATCAAGGATTATACCGCCTCAAGCCACGGCAAGTTCAGCGCGAAATTCATCGACCCGGACCAGGGCGGCGATGCGATGGCCAAGCAGCTCGACAAGCTCTACGGCTTGCATCCGCTGGCGGCTGGCCTGCTCAACCCGAAGCAATTCTGGTTCGGCCTCGTGCTCAAGAGCGGTGACAAGGTCGAGAAGGTTTCGCTTCCCAAATCGCTGGACAAGGCTGGCCTCAAGCAGAACATCGAGGCCGAGCTGAAGCGCTTGCGGCCGGGCGCTTTACGCAATGTGGCGCTCTACACGCCGCCATCGACGCCGCCCATGCCGCAATTCGGCATCCAAGGCAGCGGCGGGCCTACCTTCCAGACGCTCGAAGCCAAGCTGAAGGAAGGCGCGGCGGTCGAGAAGGCCGCACTCAGCGATGGTTCCGTGCCCGGAAACGCCGACATTCTGTTCCTGGCCGCTCCCACCAAGCTCGACAACAAGCAGCTTTTCGCTGTGGATCAGTTCTTGATGAAGGGCGGCACGGTCGTGATCGCGGCATCGCCCTACGAAGTGTCGATGCAGGGCAGCATCGACGCCAAGAAGTCGCCGACCGGCCTTGAGGATTGGCTGAAATCCTATGGTTTGGGCCTCGGCGAAGGTCTGGTGCTCGACCCGCAGAATTCGCCGCTGCCGATCCCGGTCGACCGCGAGGTGGCGGGCATCCCGATACGGCAGTTCCAGCTTCTCGACTATCCGCTATTCCCGGATATACGCGAGGATGGGCTCGCCAAGGGCGACACGCCGGTGCTCGGCCTGCGCCAGCTCACGCTGTCCTGGGCCGCGCCAATCGCGCTCGATAAGGACAAGGCGAAGGAGCTGAAGGTGACGCGGCTGCTGCAAAGCTCAGCCGGCTCCTGGGTCTCAAATCCGCCCAATACCGTGCCGGACTTCAAAGCCTATCCCGATACGGGCTTCGCGCCGGGCAAAGACCGCGGACGCAAGCTCCTGGGCGTGATGGCCGAGGGCGAATTCAAGTCCTACTTCGCGGGTAAGCCTTCGCCGCTGGCCAAGGACGCCCAACCCGCCGAGCCGGCGCCCAAGCCTGGCGCCATCAGCAAGCCCGGCGACGTCGCGGCAAAGAAGAAGGAAGGCGAAAAGGCCACGATCACCGGGGTGATCCAGCGCTCGCCCGAAAGCGCCCGGATCATCTTGATCGGGTCAAGCAGCTTCCTGTCGGACGACATCCTGGCGCTGCTCTCGCAGATCGACCGCACGCAATATCTGACGCCGCTCAGCTTCGCGCAAAACCTCGTTGACTGGTCGCTTGAGGATCGCGGGCTGCTGGCGCTCCGGGCGCGCGGCGGGCTATTCTCGCGCACGCTAGCCCCCGTGAAGGCGGGCGAGCAGCCGGTGTGGGAGTATCTGAACTACGTCTTCGCCCTGCTTGGCCTGGGCCTCGTCTACTTCGTGCGCCGCCGCCTGCGGCGCGCGTCGGACCGCAAATATGTCGAAATGCTTGGGACAAAGGGAGCCTGACCCCATGGACCGTCTCAGCTTCAAGTTGGCCGTCATTCTTGGCCTGCAGCTCGTTCTGGCGCTGGTCCTCTGGGCCGGGGGGCCGGATTACAGCGCGTTCAAAGCGAAAGAGCCGCTGCTGACGTTCGATCCCGCCAAGGTGGACCGGATCGAAATCGCTGAAAACGATGCGAATTCCGTCGCGCTGGTGAAGGAGGACGGCAAGTGGGTCATTCCCTCGTCCGCCGGTTTCCCCGCTGACGCTGCGAAGGTAGACAAGCTTCTGACCAAGCTCGCGGGCCTCAAGAAGGGCTGGCCGGTCGCCACCTCGGCCGGCGCCGCCAAGCGCTTCAAAGTCGCTGGAGACACCTTCGAGCGGCGCATCGTACTTAAGAGCGGCGGCGGAACGGCGGGCGAAATCCTGCTGGGGACCGCGCCGAACTTCAAGTCCGTCAATGCCCGCGCTTCCGGCAGCAATGACGTTTACAGCGTTGCATTCTCCGCCTACGAAGCGGGCACGAACGGCGGCGAGTGGATGGACCGCAGCCTGCTCAACATCGAGCGGGACAAGATCGCGAGCATTGCCATCAAGGACATACTCCTCGAACGCAGCAAGGATGGCAAGTTCGTGCTGGCCGGCCTGGCGAAGGATCAGAAACAGGACGAGACCGCCACCTATAGGCTGATTGGCGCGCTTGTATATCCCGTGTTCGATACGGTCGTGGGCAAAGGGGCCAAGGCGCTCGCCAAGGTGAAGGAACCGGATATCGAAGTCACCGTCAAGCGCACGTCCGGCGATCCGATCGTACTGAAGTACAAGAAGGAGGCGGCCGGTGG
>JBNKTW010000092.1:0-1524 GCA_050298295.1 Rhodomicrobiaceae bacterium | reverse complement strand
CATATCGGTGTGACCGGTCGCCAGCCACACGCGCACGCCTGTCGGGACCGGGATCATCGGCTTTGCTTCCCGCTTGCCGCTTCGCCGTTTGAGGCTGGCCGGTCCACGAGATCGACAATGCGCTTGAGGATATCGATGTCGAGGCCTGCTCCAACCCGCACGAACCGGCCATTGCCAAGCTCGATCTCAATGCGATCGTCACCCCGCGTCCGCTCCGCGTCTGGCCGTACTGGCACCGTGTTCGGACTTGTCGCAGACGAAGCCTCCGGCGCCGCCGTTTCCGTGTACGTCGCCGGCAGAGCTAGGGTGACCGGCACGAAAGCTGGAGCGGCAGGATACGCCTGCGCTTCTCTCGCCAACCGCCGCCAGCGGAATAAAAGGCTCGGCTTGATCCCGTGTCGGCGCGCTACCGCCGAGATGTTGGCATCGGGCCGCTCGGCCTCCGCGACGATCGACTGCTTCTCCGCCTCGCTCCAACGCCGCCGCGTCTCGGCAACAACCGAATACCGGCGTGAAAAACTGTCTCCAGACATAGGCACAGACATAGCTCCTGTTGGGTTCAATCGACACCAACAAGAGCCGTATCCGCCCGCGCCCGCAAGGCGGCCCTCACCGTAGGCTTACGAAACTGGCGCTCATCGCCGCTTGCGATCCGATCCTGCAAGCCACTGCCTGTCGGCGCCTCGACGCCACCGATACCGAAGCCCGCGACGCACTCGCCGCATGGTGGCGGCAGCATACCGAGGCTGGCGGCGAGCCCAAATTACGAGTGTTGCCATCGCTCGGTAGGCGTTCGGGGCAGTCACTGAGAAGATTGACGTATCCAATGAAGCGATGCTCCAAAAGGAGACATTCGAAGCACCCCAGCTATGCGGCTGAAATGCCCTTCGACAGCGGCCGTTCACCCCCAATCTTCCCGCGGCGATACTTCCCGCCCGCAAGGGTAGGTGTTCACAGCTCCTCCGCCGAACATGCCTTCATTTGACGCGGAACGTGCCGTGGCACGCCGCGCAATGCGCCGTAATCTGCGCGAGGCCCTCCATCGCCTTTCCCCACCCGGCCGCATCCAGCGGCTCGGACAGGCCAGTTGTCACGCGCGCGAAATCATCCGCCGCCCGGTGGAAGCCGAAGCCCATCTCCCTGAACTCCTGCGGCATGTAGCGCCCGAAGCCCAATCCTTTACCGATCGCCATCTCATTGCGCGCCAGGGTGCCAGCTTTCCGGACCTTGCCGCTGGCCAGGAGTTCGATAACGCTGTTCAGCGTAGTCATATGCGCGCGCATATGCTCCAGGAACCGCACCTTCACATCCGGCGGCAGATCGATCGCGGTACGCGTGTCCTCAGCCGCGACAGAGAATGTGAGAATTGGCAGCAGCCCCGCCGCCAGAACCAGCCTTCGCATCGTTTCCTCCTATTTTCGCCAGTGCCTCAATGGCGATGCAGCCTTTATCACCAACAATGGCCGCCACCGCGCCCCATCCCCCCACCCCCGCCCCCCCCCCCCCCCCCCGCCCCCCCACGTG
>JBNKTW010000091.1:0-18005 GCA_050298295.1 Rhodomicrobiaceae bacterium | reverse complement strand
GCGGCTTGGCGAGCGTCCCGCCGGCCGTTTGTACATTGCGCGATGTTCTTCCGTCCACATGACGAATCACCCCTCCGTTGTCCTGGAACCGGTGAATCATGCAACCAGCACTTGCGCAAGAAAGTTTTGGGTCAGGCTCTTAGACCTCTTCGTCCTTGCCGCCGGTGACGAGGCCGGACACGTCGTCGCTACCCTCATCCTCTTCTTCAAGGAAGGCCTCGTCGCCGGTACCTGTATCGAGCGCCTCATCGTCGACGCCGGCATCGCCGATGTCGTCGCCTTCAATATCCGGCAAATCCTCGCCCTCTCTCGCCGCAACCTCGTCGAGCGGCACAAATTCGATCCGGCCCTTGTCGAGAACCGCGTCGTCGTCGGCGTCGAGGTTATTGCCGCCGGTGGTACGCGAGGCGGTGGCGGCGACTTGATATATCGCCTGGCACATGGGGCAAGTAATGGGGTCGCGGTTGAGGTCGTAGAATTTGCTGTTGCAGGATTGGCAAACCCGCTTGGTTCCACGCTCAGCTTTAATCGACATTTGTCTTGGGCTTCCTTAGCTGTTGGGCATGGGCGCAGTGGCGCCGCTAAACTGGAATGGGATAGTCAGCATCGTCTCTCCCTGTCAAAGGCAAAGACACAACTATCGCTAATTTATCTCGTGCCGGATTGACAGAGTGGCCCGGCGGGGCTCTATGACGCGGTAACGTTTGTACCCCGGTCTTCTATTATAAAGCAGTGTCAGCCGCCGATGTCCCAGCTTCCATCCAATGCCAAGCCGCTTCGCTCGCGCCGGGCGGGTGCACTGCGCGGCGCGGTTTCCGTGCCCGGCGACAAGTCCATCTCGCACCGCGCCTTAATCCTGGGCGCACTCGCCGAGGGCCGCACGGAGATCGCGGGGCTGTTGGAGTCTGAGGACATCCTGTGTACGGCGCGGGCTTTGCAGGCGCTTGGCGCGGACATGCAGAAGCAAGAAGACCGCTGGATCGTAACGGGAGCGGGGCTTGGCGGGCTGATCGAGCCCGCGGCTCCCCTCGACTTCGGAAACTCCGGCACGGGCGCGCGGCTGATGATGGGCGTAGTGGCGGGCCATCCGCTGCGCGCCGTGTTTACGGGCGATGAGTCCTTGAAGAAGCGCCCGATGGGCCGCGTGCTCGATCCTTTGAAGCGGATGGGCCTGCAGATCGCGGAGGAGGGGCAGTCCAAGCTGCCGCTGACGCTGATTGGCACTTCCGGGCTGGTGCCGGTGGAGTACCGGCTGCCGGTACCGTCGGCGCAGGTGAAATCCGCCGTGCTGCTGGCCGGTCTTCTGGCGCAGGGGCGCACCTCCGTGGTGGAGAGCCAGAAGACGCGTGACCATACCGAGAAGATGCTGGCCTATTTCGGCGCCGCAGTCTCTTCGGAGCCGGTGGAAGGGGGCGCGCGCATTTCGGTGGAAGGCCGCAGAACGCTTTCCGGCAGGCCTGTGACCGTGCCGGGCGATCCAAGCTCAGCCGCGTTCCTTGCCGCCGCGGCGATCCTTTGCCCCGGCTCCGGCGTGCTCGTGCGCAACGTACTGATAAACCCAACCCGGACCGGCTTCTACGAAACGCTCAAGGAGATGGACGCGAACATCGCGTTCGAGAATGAGCGCGAGCTGAACGGCGAGCCGGTCGCCGATCTTCATGTTAAGGCCGGGAGGCTCAGGGGCGTGCACGTTCCCGCGTCCCGCGCGCCTTCGATGATCGACGAATACCCAATTCTGGCCGCGCTGGCGGCCTTCGCGGAGGGCGCGACCGTCATGGAGGGCCTGGGCGAGCTGCGCGTAAAGGAAAGCGACAGGCTCGCGGCAATGGTGGCGGGCCTTGAAGCGTGCGGTGTGGCTGCCGGAGCGAGCGGCGATACACTGACCGTCACCGGCACGGCCTCCGTGCCCGGCGGCGCCACAATCGCCACGCATATGGATCACAGGATTGCGATGTCTTTCCTGGTGCTGGGCCTTGCCGCCGGGGCTCCCGTAACCGTGGACGACGCCTCCATGATCGCGACGAGCTTCCCCGAATTCCGGGGGCTTATGGAAACGCTGGGCGCTTCTTTCGAGGATGGGGCGAAAGGCCGATGATTCCACCGATGCGTTCGAGCATGTTCGAAGGCGCCCGCCATATGCTAGGTTCCGATGCCGCGACCGTAGTGCAGGCGTCCCTTCTCCCATGGGGAGAAGGACAGGATGAGGGGAGATTCCCCCGGTTCAAGGCACCATCGAACAATAATCTGGCGGAAAGTCTGGGGGGATTGGGATGATTATTGCGATAGATGGGACGGCCGCGGCCGGAAAAAGCACGCTTGCCAGGAGGATCGCGGCGCATTACGGGCTGCCGCACCTGGACACGGGCTCGATTTACCGCGCCGTTGCGCGCGATGTTCAGAAGGCGGGTCACGCCCTGACCGATGTTGCCGCCGCGGCGGAAGCGGCGCGCAATCTGGACGCGGCGACGCTTTCCGATCCGGAGCTGAGGCTTAAGGGCGCGGGCGAGGCGGCCTCGGTGGTTGCGGCCTACCCCGAGGTCCGCGCCGCCCTGCTCGACTTCCAGAGAAACTTCGCGGCAACGCCCGGAGGCGCGGTCATCGAAGGCCGCGACATCGGCACCGTGGTCTGCCCCGATGCGCAAGCGAAAATCTTCGTCAGCGCGAGCGCTAAAGCCCGTGCCGCGCGCCGATACGTCGAGCTTAGAGGCTACGGCGTGGACATTTCGAAAGAGACCGTGCTCAAGGAGATCGAGGAGCGCGACCGCCGCGACCGGGAGCGGCCGGTTTCGCCGCTGGTGCCCGCGAAAGACGCACTCTTGCTCGATACAACAGAGTTAGATATAGAAAAAGCTCTGGCCGCCGCCCTTGACCTTATTGATAAAGCCGCGGGCCTCGGATAAATCATTGCTCTCATGACCCATATGGGCCGGTCTGCCATGATTTCAGGCACGCGCGGTTCATCTCTGAATCTTCGCTCCCTACATGGCGGCCAGGATACACATGCAAGCGGCGCCGGATACCGCGGGTCCGGCAAGCCGCAAGTTCAACACTAACGCAGCCTTGGCTTCGGCCAATCGGAGTTTTAATGATCTCAACACAAACAACCTTGGAGCCAAAGACCAAGGAATACAATCCAACAGCCGAAGACTTTGCCGCTCTTCTCGACGAGTCCCTGGCCGGTTCCGCGCCTAGCGAAGGCGCCGTGGTAAAGGGCAAGATCGTCTCCATCGAAAAGGATCTCGCGGTTATTGACGTGGGCCTCAAGACAGAGGGCCGCGTCCCGCTCAAAGAATTCGCCGCTCCTGGACAGGCGGCCACCGTCACGGTTGGCGACGAGGTCGAAGTCTATGTCGAGCGCATCGAGAACGCCGCGGGCGAAGCGGTTTTGAGCCGCGAGAAGGCCCGCCGCGAGGATAGCTGGACCAAGCTTGAGCAGAAGTTCAACGCCGGCGAGAAGGTCGAAGGCGTGATCTTCAACCGCGTCAAGGGCGGCTTCACGGTCGATCTCGACGGGGCCGTGGCGTTCCTGCCCGGCAGCCAGGTCGATATCCGCCCGATCAAGGACGTGACGCCCTTGATGAACGTTCCTCAGCCCTTCCAGATCCTGAAAATGGACCGGCGGCGCGGCAATATCGTCGTCTCTCGCCGCTCAGTGCTCGAAGAAACCCGCGCAGAGCAGCGCTCCGAAATCGTCGCTAGGCTCGAAGAAGGCCAGGTTGTCGATGGCGTGGTCAAGAACATCACGGACTACGGCGCGTTCATCGACCTGGGCGGCATCGACGGCCTGCTCCACGTCACTGACATGGCTTGGAAGCGCGTCAATCATCCGACCGAGATTTTGAACGTCGGCGACACGGTGAAGGTGCAGATCGTCCGCATCAATCCGGAAACGCAACGCATCAGCCTCGGTATGAAGCAGCTCGGCGCGGATCCGTGGGCCGGCATCGACGCCAAGTACCCGATTGGCGGCAAGTTCAAGGGCACGGTTACGAACATCGCCGACTATGGCGCGTTCGTCGAACTGGAGCCGGGCGTGGAGGGCCTCATCCACGTCTCCGAAATGAGCTGGGTCAAGAAGAACGTCCATCCCGGCAAGATCGTCTCCACGAGCCAGGAGGTCGAGGTGCAGGTTCTGGAGGTCGACCCCGGCAAGCGCCGCATCAGCCTGGGCCTCAAGCAGACGCAGGAGAATCCCTGGGACGCCTTCGCGGCCAATCACCCCAAGGGCACGGCGGTCGAAGGCCAGGTCCGCAACATCACCGAGTTCGGCCTATTCATCGGCCTCGACGGCGGCATCGACGGCATGGTGCACCTGTCGGACCTCGACTGGTCGCGTTCGGGCGAGGAAGCGATCAAGGACTACAACAAGGGCGATACCGTCAAGGCCGTGGTGCTTGAGACCGATCCCGAGAAGGAGCGCATCAGCCTTGGCATCAAGCAGCTTGGCGCCGATCCCTTCCAGGCCGCGGCCACGCTCAAGAAGGGCGGCGCCGTGACTTGCGAGGTCATCGAGGTGAAGGAGGCCGGCATCGAGGTGAAGATCGCGGGCACCGACGTAACCGCCTTCATCCGCCGCGGCGACCTTTCGCGCGACCGCAGCGAACAGCGGCCCGAGCGGTTCTCCACCGGCGATATGGTCGACGCTGTCGTCACCCAGGTCGACAAGAGCGGGCGCAAGATCGCGCTTTCGATCAAGGCGCTTGAGATCGCCGAGGAGAAGGAAGCCGTGGCGCAGTTCGGCTCGACCGATAGTGGCGCGTCGCTTGGCGATATCCTTGGCGCAGCCCTGAACAAGGCTCAGGCCAAAGACAAAGAGTGAAGCGCCGCGCAAGCTTGGCGGAATAGCATCCCATGGCCGGTTTGACCGGCCATCGTTCAGCCCGGAGCGAATGGGCGGCGCATCGGCCGCCGCCCGCGATTATTTAAGCTTCCGGCGTTAAGTAACTAACCGGGCCGCCATTCTGTGGCCCGGGTCTTTGCGGAAAGCGGGCGCATGACGTTGGATTCGGACATTTTGATCGACCGGCGCCGCCTGAGGCGCAGGCTCACCCTTTGGCGCGTCCTGGCGATCCTGGCTCTGATCGTGGCGATCGTGTTCGCCACCGCGAAAGGGGATCACGGGCCGCTTACAGCCTTCGGAAGCGATCACATCGCGCGCGTCAAGATTAGCGGTTTCATCAGCGATAATTCCAAGCGGCACAAGCTCCTGGAAAAACTCCGCAAGAACCCGCGCGTGAAGGCGGTGATCATAGCCGTCAACAGTCCCGGCGGCACAACCGTTGGCGGGGAGGCGCTTTACGAAGACCTGCGCGAGCTGGCCAAGGCCAAGCCGGTGGCGGCGGTGTTTGGCACGGTGGCGGCGTCCGCCGCCTATATGGGCGGTATCGCGACTGACTATATCGTCGCGCGCGGCAACACGGTCACGGGCTCCGTGGGCGTGATTTTCCAGTGGGCGGAGGTCAGCGACCTGCTCACCAAGCTCGGCGTGAAGGTGGACGAGATCAGGAGCGGCCCGCTGAAAGCCGAGCCGTCGCCGTTCAAGCCCGCAAGCGAGGAGTCGAAACGCCTTTCCCAGCAGCTTGTCAAAGAGTCGCAGGAGTGGTTCGTTGGGCTTGTCACAGAGCGGCGCAAGAACGTCGCGCCTCATATGGACCAGATCAAGACCGGCCGGATCTACACCGGCCGCGAGGCTCTCAAGATAGGTCTGATCGATGCGATCGGGGATGAGCAAATCGCGATCAAGTGGTTCTCGGACCAAAGAAAAGTCAAGAGCGGCCTTAAGGTGAAAGACTGGAAGGCCGAGTCCAATTTGCCGTACGATATTTTCCTCTCCGCCGCGGCTGGCATGGCGGACTGGCTTGGACTTGGCCGTATCTTCGACTTGAGCGTATCCGGTGCATTCGACTCGATCAAAACAAGGCCGCTTGACGGACTCTTGTCGATTTGGCACCCTTGAACTGAAAAATACTGAGGCGCTGCAATGATTAAATCGGAACTTATCGATAAACTCGCGGAGGGAAATCCCCACCTGATGCAAAGGGACGTAGTGAAGGTCGTGAACGTGGTCTTCGAGGAGATCACGGCCGCGCTGACCCGTGGGGACCGCGTGGAGCTGAGAGGCTTCGGCGCGTTCTCCGTCAAGCACCGGCCGGCCCGGACCGGGAGAAATCCGCGCACCGGCGATCAGGTCGATGTGACAGAAAAATACGTGCCCTACTTCAAGACGGGGAAGGAGCTTCGCCTCAGGCTGAACCCGCCCGGGCTGCCCTCAGAGAAGCCGAAGGGCGGCAGCCGGAAGAAAGCGGTCAAGGGCTCTTAGTTGGCCGCGGCAGAATGATACGCTTTTTCAAGGTCTTGGCGCTTTGCTTATTGGGTTGCGCGGTTGCCGCCTACGCGGTTGCGAACCGTGCGCCTGTCCGCTTCGTGCTCGATCCGCTCAGCCCCTACAGCGACAAGGCGCTGGTGCCATCGATTGAGGCGCCGCTTTTCGTCTATCTCTTCGCGGCCTTGTTCGTGGGAATGTTCCTTGGGGCGGCGGCGGTCTGGATAGGGCAGGGGCGCTGGCGCCAAGCGGCGCGCGCAAAGACCAAGGAGGTGGCGCTCTGGAAGCGCGAGGCCGAAACCTTGAAGGCGGGACTGCAATCCGCCCCGGGCGCGCCGGCGGCCCCGCGCCCGCTTCGCGCCTACCTCTGATATTTGGCTTGCAACACAACGGTTGGCACAGCCGCCAAGGTGGGCTTATACCGGGCCGTGGGGTGGTTTCTCATATCGGGGATTCAACCCCTCACCCTGTCCTTCTCCCCATGGGAGAGGGGACGCCAGAATAATCGCTGCGGGTTGTTCGGAGGTTCCTTCTCCCATTGTGAGAAGGACAGGATGAGGGGTAATGCCCTCAGTTCCGGCCACGAGCCCCGAGGGGCAAAGACGAACTTCAGCCCAGCCTGAAACATAAAAGAAGAACAATGAGCGTCTCGGTAAAAATCTGCGGGTTATCTACGGCGGAAACCCTTGAAGCCGCCATCCAGGCTGGGGCGGACTATGCCGGTTTTGTGTTTTTCCCGCGCAGTCCCCGGAACGTATCGGTGGAACAGGCGGCGGCGCTCGCCAAGGCCGCCAAAGGGCGCATCAAGACGGTGGTGCTGACCGTCGATGCGCCGGACGAACTGATCCTGGAAATCGAAGCCAAGGTTCACCCAGATTTCCTGCAGCTTCACGGCGGCGAAACGCCCGGGCGCATAGCTGAAATCCGCGCTCTTTCGCGCGCCCGCATCATCAAGGCGGTCAAGATCGGCTGCGAGGAGGATGTTGCCGAGGCGCGCCGTTTCGAGGCTTGCGTCGATATCCTGCTGTTCGATGCGAAACCCGGCGCCGCGCCGCACGCGCTGCCCGGCGGAAACGGGATCGCCTTCGACTGGACCTGGCTGCCCAAGGCTTCGCTCCGGCCAAATTTCATGCTTTCCGGCGGGCTCAACTCTGATAATGTGCTCAACGCCTTAAGCGTCAGCGGCGCCATGTCGGCCGATGTTTCGTCTGGAGTTGAGAGCGCTCCCGGCGTAAAAGCTCCCGCGCGGATCGAAGAGTTTATAAGGATCGCCAAGTCCTTCGAGCCGGCCCGTCCGGTTTCAACCAAGGCCTAACAGGGAAAGAAGTTCATGTCCGTTACCTCCGAAACGCTGGTGCATTTGAACAGCTATCGCACCGGGCCCGACGAGCGGGGTCATTTCGGCCTTTTTGGCGGGCGCTTTGTGGCCGAGACGCTGATGCCGCTGATCCTCGAACTTGAGGCGGCTTATAACGAGGCCAAGGACGATCCGGCGTTCAAGGCGGAGCTTGAGAACCTCAACACCTATTATTCCGGCCGGCCGAGCCCGCTTTATTACGCCGAGCGGCTGACCAGGCATTTCGGCGGCGCGAAAATCTACTTCAAGCGCGACGAGTTGAACCACACCGGCTCGCACAAGATCAACAACTGCCTGGGCCAGATTTTGCTAGCCAAGCGCATGCGCAAGACCCGCATCATCGCGGAAACCGGCGCGGGCCAGCATGGCGTGGCCGTGGCCACCGTGGCCGCGCGCTTCGGACTCCCCTGCGTGGTCTATATGGGCCAAACCGATATCGAGCGGCAGAGCCCCAATGTCTTCCGTATGCGGCTGCTCGGCGCAGAGGTGCGCCCGGTAATCTCTGGCACGGCGACGCTCAAGGACGCCATGAACGAGGCGCTGCGCGACTGGGTCGCCAATGTGGAGGATACCTTCTACATCATCGGCACGGTGGCGGGGCCGCATCCCTATCCGGCCATGGTTCGCGATTTCCAGTCGGTGATCGGCCGCGAGGTGCGCGAGCAGATGATGGCGGCGGAAGGCCGGCTGCCGGATACGCTGGTGGCGTGCATCGGTGGCGGCTCGAACGCGATGGGGTTGTTCCATCCCTTCCTCGACGACAAATCGGTTTCGATTTACGGCGTGGAGGCGGCGGGCCGCGGCCTCGACGTTCCGAACGGGCATTGCGCCTCGCTGAACGGCGGCCGGCCGGGCGTGCTGCATGGCAACCGCACCTATTTGCTTCAGGACGGGGACGGCCAAATCCTCGACGGGCATTCGATCTCGGCGGGCCTCGATTATCCCGGCATTGGCCCGGAGCACTCGTGGCTGCGCGATACAGGCCGCGTGACCTACGTCGCCGCCACCGACCGCGAGGCGCTGGAGGCGTTCCAAGTTTGTACGCGCCTCGAAGGCATCATTCCGGCGCTGGAGCCCGCCCACGCGCTCGCCTATGTTTCGAAGCTTGCGCCAAGCTTGCCGCCCGGCAATCTCCTCGTTATGAACATGTGCGGGCGCGGCGATAAGGATATCTTCGCCGTGGCGGGGCATCTTGGCATGGAAATCTAACTGGCTTACTAGGCAGGCCATGCCCGCCAAGCCCAAGAAGCGTTGAAGAAAACGGATAGATTGATGGACCGGATAGCGCGGACTTTTGCGAACCTGAACGGTGCTGGGAAGAAGGCGCTCGTGACTTTCATCACGGCGGGCGATCCCGATTACGAAGTCTCGCTGGAAATCCTCAAGGGCTTGCCTGGGGCGGGGGCGGACATCATCGAGCTTGGCATGCCGTTTTCCGACCCGATGGCGGACGGCCCGGCGATCCAGCGCTCGTCGCAGCGCGCCTTGCGCGGCGGGCAGAATATGCACAAGACGCTCCAGATGGTGAAGAGCTTCCGGGAAACGGACAAGGACACGCCGGTCATATTGATGGGATACTACAATCCGATCTACGTCTATCCGGTGGATGCCTTTCTGGCGGAAGCGGCCGAAGCGGGCGTGGATGGGCTTATCGTGGTCGATGTGCCGCCGGAGGCCGACGATGAGCTTTGCCTGCCTGCGCTGCATTCCGGGCTCAACTTCATCCGGCTTACCGCGCCCACGACAACGGACCACCGGCTAGAGACCGTGCTCGCCAACACTAGCGGCTTTGTCTATTATGTCTCCATTGCTGGAATTACCGGGACTCGCGCACCGGATACCGCCGCAGTGGAGCGCAGCGTGGCGCGCATCAAAGCCCGCACCCCGCTGCCGGTCGTCGTCGGCTTCGGCGTCCGCACGCCGGAGCAGGCAAGCGCCATTGCGGGCGTCTCGGATGGCGTCGTGGTGGGCTCCGTGCTTGTGGACGCCATCGCGCAGAGCCTTGACGAGGCGCACCACGCGACCAGCTTAACCAAAACGGCGGTTTTGGATCTCGTTGGGCAGCTTTCTTCCGGTATGAAGGCGGCATGAAGGTTAGGTAAATCGCTTCGTCGCGCATGAAAGGCGCCTGGATACGTGAACTGGATCAACAACGTCGTCCGCCCTAAAATCCGTGGCCTGTGGCAAAAACGGGAGATGCCCGAAAACCTCTGGGTGAAATGCCCGGAGACGGGGCAGATGGTCTTCCACCGGGACCTCGAAGCCAACCAATTCGTCGTCCCAGGCTCCAGCTATCACATGCGCATCGGGGCCGAGGCGCGGCTCAAGGGGCTGTTCGATGGCGGCAAGTTCGAGGTGGTGCCGGTCCCGGAGGTGCCAGCCGATCCGCTGAAATTCCGCGACCAGAAACGCTATTCGGACCGCCTCAAGGACGCCAAGGCGAAAACCGGCATGAGCGATGCGATGCTCACAGGCGTTGGTACGCTTGACGGGCTCTCCATTGTGGCGGCGGTGCAGGATTTCTCCTTCATGGGCGGCTCGCTGGGCATGGCGGCGGGCGAGGCGATCATCGCGGGTATGTCGAAGGCCGTCGAACTCAAGATCCCCTATATTCTGTTCGTGTCCTCGGGCGGCGCGCGGATGCAGGAGGGCATCCTCTCGCTGATGCAGATGCCGCGCACCACGGTTGCGGTGCAGCGCCTGCGCGATGCGAAGCTGCCTTACATCGTCGTGCTGACCAACCCAACGACCGGCGGCGTTACCGCGTCCTATGCCATGCTGGGGGATATCCACATCGCGGAGCCCGGCGCCTTGATCGGCTTCGCCGGCCCGCGCGTGATCGAGCAGACCATCCGCGAGAAGCTGCCTGACGGCTTCCAGCGGGCGGAGTATCTGCTGGAGCACGGCATGATCGACATGGTGGTGCACCGGCACGAAATGCGCGAGACCTTGAGCAAGCTTTGCAGCCTGCTTGTCACCGAGCGCAAGCACCGGCCTGGCATGAACAATGTGAAGGTCCGCTCCAGGGCGGCGGGGGGCAGCCTGGAAATCAACCTTCCGGCGACGGCGGAGCAGATCGTTACCGTGGATGTGGATGCTTCCCAGGCGGACGGTTCCACCAAGGGAAGCCTGTCTTCATAGGCTTAACCGTCATTTGTTATCATGGAATCGCGAGCGCGCGTTGCCCTGTCCGCTCGCTTTCAACGCGGGACCGGCTTGCTTGCTTTGCTTGGCTATCTCCCGCAAGCAAACACCTCGATTTCGCATAACCTAGGACACCGCCTTTGCAGACGGAAAAGACCGGGAACCTGCTTGCACGGTTCGAAAAGCTTCATCCGAAGAGCATCGACCTCTCTTTGGGCCGGGTGGAACGCCTGCTTCGTGCGCTGGGCGATCCGCAGCGGCGGCTGCCGCCCGCCGTTCACGTTGCCGGCACGAACGGCAAGGGCTCTGCCATCGCTTTCCTGAAAGCGATGCTGGAGGCGGCGGGCTACCGGACGCACGCATTCATATCGCCGCATCTGCGCCACTTCCACGAGCGCATCGTGCTTGCAGGCCCCAGCGGCGCGCGTCCCATCGGCGAGCCTGAGTTGCTGGAGGTGCTTAGCCGAGCCGAGGCCGCCAACGCTGGCGAGCCGGTTACGTTCTTCGAGATCACCACGGCGGCCGCCTTCCTCGCGTTCGAGGAGAACCCGGCGGACGTTCTGCTGCTTGAGACGGGCCTTGGCGGCAGGCTCGATGCAACGAACGTGATCGAAGAGCCGCTCGTCACCGTGCTCACGCCCATTTCGGTCGATCACTGCTCCTATCTCGGCGATACCATCGAGGCCATCGCCTTCGAGAAGGCGGGCATCATCAAGCGCGGACGGCCGGCGATCGTGTCGCGGCAGGACGAAATCGTGCTGGACGTGATCGAGGCGCGGGCGCGGGAACTCGGCGCCCCTGTCATCGCGGCAAACCGGAGCTGGGACGTGTTCGAGCAGCAGGGGCGGCTGATTTTCCAGGACGAGGATTGCCTGCTCGACCTGCCGCTGCCGCGCCTCCATGGCCGCCATCAGGCAGACAATGCCGGCATCGCAATCGCCGCCGCGCGCCGGCTCGAAGGCTTCCATATCCCGGAAGAGGCCATCGCCAAGGGGCTCACCACGGCGGTTTGGCCCGCGCGGCTGGAGCGCCTACCCGCCGGGAGGCTGCACGAGCTGGCGCCGCCGGACTCCGAAATCTGGGTGGATGGCGGCCATAATCCCGCCGCTGGCGAGGTCGTGGCGCGCGCGCTTGCCGATCTTGAGGAGCGCGTACCGAGCCCGGTCCACTTGATTGTCGGTATGCTCAACAGCAAGGACGCGGGCGGCTTCCTGCGCCATTTTCAGGGGCTCCCCGAGCTTACCGCCACGATCCAGATCCCCGGCCAGCCAAACGCTTATGGCGCCGAGGATCTGGCCGCCATCGCCTATCGCGAGGGCATCGCGGCCAATCCCGCCGCGAGCCTTGAGGCCGCGTTCGCCAAGAGCCGCAATCAGGCGCGCGGCCCGGTGCGCATCATGGTCACGGGCTCGCTCTACCTGGCGGGGCAGGTGCTCGAAGCGCATGAGAACGGGCTAGGCGGCGCGTGAGTGGGAAGTTCCGGCAGGGCTGGCTATTGCGGATTAGAAAGTGAGCCGCGCCGAAACCGACGCCACAGGGTAGAAGTTCAAGAAACGGTACTCACCGATTATTCTGTTCAACTCGTCTTGAACGTCCGCGCCTGGGTTGTCCAGGCTGACTACCGAAGCAACCGGCTTGCCGGAATAGATTACGCCGAAGTCGAGGCCGAGCTTGAACTCGTATGGGCCGCCGGAATAATGCGAGGTGTCGAAGCCCAGGCCTGCGTATGGCGCGGCCTTGCTGCTGTTCGTGGCCTCGATGCGGTAGCGGTTCGGCGTGGAGCCGCCGCTGGTGGTGATCCCGCGGATCTCGTATTCGAAATAGCGCAGCCCCCGGAAATGCGGAACCCGCTCTCGAAGGGATGCAGGTCGAGCATGGCTCCAGCGGATTGCAGCGAGAGGGTCAGGTCATCCGTGGGGACGCTTATATAGGAACCTTCCGCCCGAACCACGGCCCAATCTAAAACGCGATATGAGATTTGCAGTCCCGGACCGAGGGTGCTGAGCATGACGCCGGCCGACCAAGCGGCGTTCGCGGGGGCGTCCTTGCCGCCTTGCGCGTCGGCCAGATCGGGACAGATTGTCATTAGCGCGGCTAAAATCGCTTTTGAAACGAAACGGCTTCCCAGCATTACATAACTCCACGTAAAAAGAGTTTCCACAAAAAGTTGTAAACAGCGCATCCAAACGCGAGACAGGTTCTCTTGTCAAGCCTTGCAGCCAAGGTTTTCAGGGCGCATCCCACAGGCGCGGCGGCGGCGCGATGTTGCAAAGCTCCGCGTTCTTTACGATCTTCCCAGTTCAGCGCGCGGGATGCGGGCGGCGGGCGGATGGCGCGCAGGAGCCGGAGGGAAGGCAAGGCAGGGCATGGATTGGTTTGCGGCAAAGGACGGGCGCATCGCCTATATCACCGAGGGCGAGGGCGAGCCGGTCCTTCTCATTCACGGCTTCGCCTCCAATGCGCGGACCAACTGGCACGGCACCGGCTGGATGCAGTTCCTCGCAGGCCACGGCTTCCGCGCCATCGCGCTCGACAATCGCGGCCACGGCCACAGCGATAAGTTCTACGAACCCGAAGCCTATACGGGCCCGGTCATGGCGGAAGACGCGCTCGGGCTTCTGGACCACCTTGAAATCGCAAAGGCTGGTGTGGTGGGCTATTCCATGGGCGCGCGCATTGCCGCTTTCCTGTCGCTGGCCCATCCGGAGCGTGTGCGGGCGGCGGTTTTCGCGGGCCTTGGCGCGAATATGAACCACGGTATGCGCGATCCCCGGCCCATCGCGGCAGCGCTTTTAGCGGACGATGTTTCGGAAATCGCCGATCCGCAGGCCCGCTCCTTCCGCGCCTTCGCCGATAGAACCAGGAGCGACCGCCGCGCGCTTGCCGCCTGCATCATGGCATCGCCCGCGCGCGCTCCCGACGGGGAGCTTGCCAGGCTGAGCGTGCCGGTGCTGGTCGCCGTGGGCACGGAGGACACCATCGCTGGCCCCGGCCGGCCGCTGGCGGATGCGATTCCCGGCGCGAGGGCGCTTGAAATCCCGGGGCGCGACCATATGAAAGCAGTAGGCGACCGCGCGTTAATGGAAGGCGTTCTCGAATTTCTGAAAAGGCGGCATTAATGCCACTCTTGTCACTCTTTGCGCCGGGGGCTCCAATCGTCTAAACTCCCGGCAATTTCACGCTTCAACGGGGTAAGTGAGGTTTGCGAATGTTCGAGATGAAACGGCGGGGCAAGGCGGCCAGGATCGCGGCCTACGATCCGGTCTGGGACGGCGTGCAGCGCGACGCCGAGGCCGCGGCGAGGGCGGAGCCGGAGATGTCCGTGCTTATGTTCGCAAACATCCTCAGCCACAGCAAGCTTGAGCACGCCGTTTGCCACCGCCTCGCCCAGCGTCTGGACCACGATAATGTCAACGCCGACCTCATCCGCCAGACTTTTCTTTCGATCGTCGAGCGGGAGCCGGAGTTCGGCGCCATCGTCAGGGCGGACCTGTCGGCGGTGCATGACCGCGATCCGGCCTGCAGCCGCCTGATCGACCCGCTGCTTTATTTCAAGGGCTTCCATGCGCTGGAAACATACCGTTTCGCGCATTCGCTCTGGCTCAAGGGGCGCAGGGACTTCGCGCTCTATCTGCAAAGCCAGTCATCCATGGTTTTCAACATAGACATTCACCCGGCGGCCAAGATCGGGCGCGGCATTATGCTCGACCACGGCTCGGGCATTGTGATCGGTGAAACCGCGGAGGTTGGCGACCACACTTCGATCCTGCACAGCGTCACGCTGGGCGGCAGCGGCAAAGAGATGGGCGACCGGCACCCGAAGGTCGGGCGCTGCGTTATGATCGGGGCCGGCTCGAAAATTCTGGGGAATATCCATGTTGGCGATTGCGCGCGCATCGCCGCGGGTAGTGTTGTCTTGAAAGACGTGCCGCCAAAGACGACAGTTGCCGGCGTGCCCGCAAGAGTGATAGGCGAAGCGGGATGCAGTGCGCCGTCGCGAGTGATGGACCAGCTTCTCGCGGGCATTGAGCTTGGCGGCGCCGAGCAGCAAGCTGAGAAGAAAGGCAGGTTATGACTCCAGAAGAGACAAAGAGCCTCGAAACATATCTCAGGAAGAAGTTTGAACTCGATGCAATCGAGGTTAGAAGAAGACACAAAAAAGACGACTCTGTTGAGGTATTTGTGAAGGATGAATTCATCGGCGTCATTTATAAGGATGACGAAGATAATGAGGTAACTTATCAATTTCAGATGGCAATCCTGGAAGATGATCTGAAGGATTGATCGCCCGTTCCCACTTAAATCATACTTCCGCATTTTCCCGGAAACGCCGCAGGCGTTATCCGGGATCTTCGCGGGCGCCGGTGTCTGCCGTGGTTCCGTGTCTGCGTGGCTACATTCCATGCTGCGAAAGCCGTCAGGGATGCCGCAAACGGTGATAGGAGGCCCACAATGTCTGACTACACCCGCATCGCTATCGTTACCGGCGCCACCTCCGGGATAGGCGAGGCCACTGCCCGCAAACTCATCGGCACTGGCTTCGGTGTGACCGGCAATGGCCGCGATGCCGCCAAGCTCGCCGGGCTGGAACGCGAGTTGGGACCAGCTTTTCACGGCGTTGCCGGGGACGCGGGTAGTGCCGCTGTGGTGGACGAGCTTTTTACCGCAACGTCCCAGCATTTCGGCAAGCCGGCCACGATCGTGGTGGCGAACGCCGGGCGCGGCCTTGGCGGCTCCCTCAAGGACGCGGATCTCTCCCAGCTTGAAGACATGCTGCGGACCAACGTTACCGGCGTGACGCTCCTTCTGCAGCGCGCCGCGCGGGAGCTGGTTCCCATCCAGGAGAGGGCTTTCCCCAACTCCGCCGCCGATATCGTGGTCATCGGCTCCGTTGTCGGCCGGCATATATCACCGTTCGGCGCGGTCTACAGCGCCAGCAAATTCGCGGTGCATGGGCTGGCCGAAAGCCTGCGCCGCGAGATCGGCCCCAAGGGCGTGCGCGTTTCGCTCGTCGAGCCGGGCGTCGTACTCAGCGGCTTTCAGGCCGTGGCCGGCTATGGCGAGGACATCACGAAGATGTTCAACGAGCGGTTCGGGCCGCTGCTGTATGGTGCTGAGATTGCGGATGCGATCCACTTCGTGGTTTCGCAGCCCCCGCATGTGCATCTCAGCGATATCGTGGTCCGGCCCACGCGCCAGGATTATCCATAAGCCGCGAAAAGCGCGCCGGCGATTATAATTCACGCTCTTGCGCGGGGATGGCGGTCCGCTGCCTGGCTTCAGGCGGGACCGTTCCGGCCTAGCCCGTTCAGGTTGCAGCACAACCTGTTATTTGCCTGGCTGAAGGCCGAAAAGGCTTCGAGTGCGGCGGTGGCGCCGGCGTCTTCCCGTGCCCGCAGCACGTCTTGTGCAAGCTGATGCACCTGCTCGTGAAGCGCTCCGATCTCCTCCAGGCCCGCTCCCGAATTTTCCCCGAGCCATTGTTGGAGCCGGCAGCCGGCCGTATCGGACACAGGAGATTTTTTGCATGGCGGCGATGGCGTTGCGGACCGCGGCGAGGCCGGCCACGGCACGTTCGTCCGCTGCGGCGGCCTCACTGGCCGCTTCGCCGGTGCTTTGCGAGATTTCGAACACGGAAACGAACAGCCGCTCCGGCGCCTGGGCGATAGACCGCGCGTTGGCGTTGTTTTCCGTGCTATTCTGGGCCAAATGGGCGAGTTCGAGGCCGATGGCGTTAAGGCCGCGCAGCATCGTGGCGAGCATGCCGAGTTCGCGGCCGGCATCCGCCAGCGGCGCTTCCGGCTCCCCGGCAGATTCCTGGAGCATAAAGGCCGGGAATTCTTCGATGGCTCCTATTGCGGCTCCCGGAACCTCATCCAAAGCGGTCGCTTGTGTTTCTGCCATTTAACCGCGCGCCTGAAACTTCTGTTTGCGCCTGTCTGTTTGCACCTGCTGTGCAGCGGCCGGACCGGGGAGCCGCAGCAGGTAGGGTAGGGCGCATATTCGAAGCTAACGCCGGCACAGCGGCGAAAATTCTGCCGGGCCCTTCAGACCGCGCCTCAAGCCGGCCCTATCCCTCGAAGATTGCGCAACGTTTAATGCGGCATGGATGGCGGGCGCCTGCGGATTGCGTTTCGCGCCGGGCGTATATATATAGAATTAGCCGCTAAACGTAATGAAACACACGATGAGCCGGGCATGGCGGAATTCGCAGTCGTCCTTATAGCGACTTTGATTATTATTTTAATCTTTTTGCCAAAAACCTCACAGACAGAGTCTCGCGCGCCCCAGTCTCTGGAGGCGCTGGTGCGCACCGTTTCCGGGGAACGGCGGGTGGCGCTTGTCATCGGCAATGGCAATTACACGGCGGTCAGCCGGCTGGCGAACCCTGCCAACGATGCGGCCGCCGTGGCCGGCACGCTAACCCGCCTTGGCTTCGAGGTCATTGAGCGGCACGACCTCGGCGCGGAGCAGATGCGGCAGGTGCTCAGGGATTTCGAGGACAGGGCCGGAGGCGCGGAATGGGCGCTGGTATATTATTCCGGGCATGGCATGGAGTTGAACGGCAAGAATTGGCTCATCCCCGTCGACGCCAGCCTTGCCCGCGCCACCGACCTCGCGGACGAGGCTATTCCGGTGGATCGCGTGCTGGACCGGCTGGCCGAGGCGAAAAAGCTCAGGATCGTGGTTCTCGATGCCTGCCGCACCAATCCTTTCCTGGCCCGCATGGCGATGAACCGCGGCGGGCGGATCGTGACGCGCGGGCTGGCGCCCATCGAACCCACGCATGGCGAGGTTGTGTTTTACGCGGCGCGCGACGGCAACATAGCGCTCGATGGAGCCGGAGCAAACAGCCCGTTCGCGGAGGCGTTCGTGAAGCATTTGGACGAAGACGGGGTGGAACTGGGCCGCTTTTTCCGCAAGGTGACGAGCAATGTGCTCGCGGCAACCAGCAATCAGCAGGAGCCGTTCGTCTACGGCCGCATTCCGGATGAGGACTTCTATTTCAAGCCGCGGCGGCCATCCTCGTAAACAAGACGTTATACCAACGGCCAGAAATTTTGACTCCTCTGGCGGGGATTCCCAAGCCCCAGCCGATGTGATTTCCTCTACGCGAATACTGATTCGGGAGGGGGAATCGCATGACCATCCAAATCACACGCACAGAGTTCGCGGCAGCGG
>JBNKTW010000090.1:0-5385 GCA_050298295.1 Rhodomicrobiaceae bacterium | reverse complement strand
AAGCCGGCGCCCTTCATGGAAGACAAGGCAAAGCCCCTTTCACACCACAATCAGACTGTGGCCAATCTATACACATCCGGTTACTATTTAGGTCCACCCTCCAAATGCGCCGCATTTCAGGCTACCCCGCTTGCCGGGCGTGCAGCCGGCCGTCCGGTCAACTGAGCGGAAGAGAAGAACCGTGTATACACCCAGACGGCGGCGATATTGGGCAGCCACGCCGTGAAAGCGAGCCAGGGCGACAGCGACGTATAGTCCGGGAAGCCAAAAAACGCGATGCCGGCCGGGATCTGGATGCGCAAGGTGACGGCAGCAAAGGTCAGCGCAAAGCTGTAAATCATGAGCCGCTGGTGGGCCGCGAAATCGCGCCGTACCGCAGCGATCCAAGCCCAGCCAGTCGTGACGATCCATGCCAATCCGAGCAGCCCGAAGCCCAGGCCGGCGACGGGACCGCCGGACGCGAAGGGCGCGGCGGCGAGAGCGGCCAGACCCGCCAAAAGGCAGGCAGCTGCATAGAACCGGCCCACCCAGCGATGAAGGCGCGGACGGTTCTGGCGCAGGCGACCGATGAATTGGAATGGCCCAAGCAGCAGCGCCGTCGCGCCAAAAAGCGCGTGAACCAGCATGGCGGAGGGCGCGCGCAGCACAACGGTGCGAATACCATCATCGATAGCAAGGAACATGCCCCAAGGCGCAGCGACCAGGCGATAAGAATACAACGCAACCGCGATGGAAAGGCTCGCAAGCAGCCAAAATCCGATATTTCCGGTCATACGCTGCATACGGCACTCCACTCTGGGCATTCGATCTGAACAATGTTAAGATGCACGATTGCAGTAAATCTGAACGGTGTCAAGATGAATAGGGCGGATCACGCTCCGGCGAGGCCGGCGGAGAAGCGGGAGGGCGCGGCAGCGCGGCGGCATTACCATCATGGCGCGCTCAAGGACGCCCTCGCCGAGGCGGCGGAGGCGATCTTGCTGGAGAGCGGCGTCGCGGGCTTCAGCTTGCGCGCCACGGCCCGCCGCGCCGGCGTTTCGCCATCGGCCCCCGCGCATCATTTCGGCGACGCGGCAGGGCTTCTAACCGAGGTGGCTGCCCGGGGCTTTGAGGAACTGGCAAGAAGCCTGTGCGAGGCGGAGCAACGCGGCGGCGCGGACCCCGCCGCCCGGCTGAGAGAGCTGGGCACGGCATA
Organism: Rhodomicrobiaceae bacterium; assembly: GCA_050298295.1. GTDB lineage: Bacteria > Pseudomonadota > Alphaproteobacteria > Rhizobiales > Rhodomicrobiaceae > Rhodomicrobium. The sequence goes on along the minus strand of JBNKTW010000090.1, from coordinate 4,190 downwards.
CGTCGCCTTCGCCTTGCGGCATCCGGCGCGGGTCCGGCTCATGTTCCGGCGCGATATGTGTGACCCGCAGTCCGCGCGGCTGAAGCAGGCGGCGGACGAAGCCTTCGCGTTTCTGGAAAAAGCCGTGCGGACGTTTCGCGGCTTGGCGCCAGAGGAGGCGTGTGACCCGCGCACCATGGGGATGATTTTAGCGGCGTGGTCGATGGTCCATGGTTTCGCTCAACTTGCTCTGGACGGTGCCTTTGACGTTGTGGCGAATGAAATGGGTGACGTGGACGCGATCCTGAACCAGACGCTGACCGCGATGCTGAGCGCGCTGACTGCATCGCCGCTTTCGGAATAGGCACCGCCGCTGCCGCACCCGCGGTTTCCGCCGCTTTCCGGCCCCGAAGCCGTCACAATAAAACGTCAGCTCTTTCAGCAGACTGACAACGATTGGCGGAGGGGACTATGGCGACAGGAACGGAACTCCTGGTCACAAGCGGGGTGCAGCTCGTATCGACCGTGCTGGGCGTGTATCTCGCGGCACGGGCCGCGCATAAAAACACGGTGGAATTCGAGATCATCCGGGCCGAGCGCGAGGGCTACTTCATGCGTGCGGCCCTGCTGGACGAATTGAAGGACAACGTCGCGGCCGTCAATGCCTGGAGCATGGATTTCCAGGCGCACCTGGACAAAGACCCGGCGATCGAGGCCCACGCGGAAGAGCTGAAGGCGAGCGCCGATCCGGAGATCCTGAAGAGCGGCCATGCCTGGGTCGCCTGGTGGAAGGCCGGCTCGGCGTTCCGCCTTACTCACATCAACGACAATCCGCCCTCTCTGACACTTTCCACCCTGATCTGGGACGCGATGAAGCATCAGAGCGTGACCTTCCAGCTTCCGGCCGATTTCCTGTCCAGCGTGCGCCGCTATTACCGGGATGTCGCCGCCAGCATGGAGCATGTGACAACGCGCGCGTCTCTGGAGCGCCAGCAGCGGGCCGCCGTCACCATCTGGCAGGAAACGCAGTACATGCGCGAGGCCGTGATTCCGGCGTTCGAGCAACGGCTCGTCCGCTTGCGTAAGGAACTGCTCGGCAGGGGCGTCACGCTGGACACGTAGGGCCGGAACGCCGGTCTTCCGTGTGGGTTCATGCGCGCGTAGAGGCGTCATGCGAAATCCGGCCGGCTTCTTCGTAAAGTCCCCCCTCACCCCAAGCCTCTCCTCTTGGGGAGAGCCGGCGAAGCCTGACGCGCGACGGAAGTAGCTACCCCCTTGAGAAGCAGGGATTTTGCAGCAAATGGATGAAGCGGTTCGCGAATTGCTGTCCTTGCCGAAGGAAGGTGTTCAATAGCGCGGGTTGCGGCTTGGCGCGCGCCCGCATAGCGGCTACCTCTGACGCATGGCAGACGAAACGATTCTCCTCCCTCCGCCCGTGGAGCCCATCAAGCTGAAGGATGCGCTGGAAGAGCGCTACCTCGCTTACGCCCTTTCGACCATCACGTCGCGCGCGCTCCCCGACGTGCGCGACGGCCTCAAGCCCGTGCACCGGCGCGTGATCTACGCCATGCGCCAGCTCAAGCTCGACCCCGGCACGGGCTTCAAGAAATGCGCGCGCGTCGTGGGCGACGTCATCGGTAAGTACCACCCGCATGGCGACCAGTCGGTCTACGACGCCCTGGTCCGCCTCGCGCAGAGTTTCGCGCAGCGCTATCCGCTGGTGGACGGCCAGGGCAATTTCGGCAATGTCGACGGCGATAACGCGGCGGCTATGCGCTACACCGAAGCGCGCATGACGGCCATCGCGGCGGCGCTGCTCGACGGCATCGGCGAGGACACGGTCGATTTCCGCGAGACTTACGATGGCGAGGAGGAAGAGCCGGTGGTGCTGCCGGCGGCCTTCCCGAACCTGCTCGCCAACGGCTCGTCGGGCATCGCGGTCGGCATGGCAACCAGCATTCCGCCGCACAATGTGGACGAAGTGTGCGACGCGGCCCTGCACCTGATCCGCAACCCCAAGGCAAGCGTTGAAACGCTGCTTTCCTACCTGCCGGGGCCGGATTTCCCGACCGGCGGCACGCTGGTGGACGACCAGACCGCGTTCGTCGAAGCCTACCGCACCGGGCGCGGCTCCTTCCGCCTGCGCGCGCGCTGGCACACCGAGGAGACCGGGCGCGGCACCTATCAGATCATCGTCACCGAAATTCCCTATGGCGTGCAGAAGTCGCGGCTGATCGAGAAGCTGGCCGAGTTGCTGGCCGCCAAGAAGCTGCCTTTGCTTGGCGACATGGATGACGAATCGGCGGAGGACATCCGCATCGTCATCGAGCCGAAATCGCGCAACGTCGATGCGGCGCTCCTGATGGAGCAGCTCTTCAAGCTTTCCGAGCTTGAGGTGCGCGTGCCGCTCAACATGACGGTACTCAGCAAGGGACAGATCCCGCAAGTGCTGGGCCTGCCGCAAGTGCTGCTGGAGTGGCTGGATCACCGCAAGGTTGTGCTGCGCCGGCGTTCCGAGCACCGGCTCAAGCAGATCGAGCACCGGCTGGAGGTGCTGGACGGCTTCCTGATCGCCTATCTCAACCTCGACGAGGTGATCCGCATCATTCGCAACGAGGACGAGCCGAAGCCGGTGCTGATGGCGCGCTTCAATCTGACCGAGGTGCAGGCCGAGGCGATCCTCAATATGCGGCTGCGCTCCTTGCGCAAGCTTGAGGAGATGGAGATCAAGACCGAGCATAGCCAGCTCAGTCAGGAGCGGCAGGGCCTGATCGATCTCTTGGGCGACGATGCAAAGCAGTGGGACAGAATCGCGGGCGAGATCAAGGAAATCAAGAAGCAGTTCGGCAAGTCAACGCCGCTAGGCAAGCGCAAGACCGGCACGGCGGCGCTGCCCCAGATCGACGCTTCCATCGAGGAAGCGCTGATCGAAAAGGAGCCCGTCACCATCGTGCTATCGGAAAAGGGCTGGATTCGCGCGCTGAAGGGCCACGACGCGGACCTCTCCAAGCTTACCTTCAAGGCGGATGACAGCCTCAAGTACGCGGTCAAGGTGCTGACCACCGATAAGCTCGTGCTGTTCGCAACCAACGGCAAGTTCTACACGCTCGATGTGAGAGACCTGCCGGGCGGGCGCGGCCATGGCGAGCCGGTGCGGCTGATGATCGACCTCGATGAGGCGGATGGCATCCTCGAAGGTTTCGTGCACAAGCCGGGCCGCAAGCTGCTGGTTGCCTCCAATACCGGCAACGGCTTCATCGTGGCCGAGGAGGAGGTCGTCGCGCAGACCCGCAAGGGCAAGCAGATCCTGAACCTCGGCGAGGGCGAGCGCGCGGCGCTCTGCCGGGCGGCGCGGGGCGACAGCATCGCGGTGCTGGGCGACAACCGCCGCCTGCTCATCTTTCCGCTGGCCGAAGTCAACGAGATGACGCGCGGCCGCGGCGTGCGCTTGCAGAAATACCGGGACGGCGGCCTGGCCGACGTTCAGATCTTCGACAGCGCCACGGGCTTGCGTGTTGGCGATCCGTCGAGCCGTGTATGGACCTTGAGCGATACCGGCGAATACCGGGGTTCGCGCGCGCAGGCTGGCACCGCGGCCAAAGGCCTGCCCAAAAACAACCGCTTCGGCATCACCGGCTTTGAGGAAAGCTGAGCAGACCGCGGTGGAAAACCAGCCCGGAAGGCAGGGACGTGTGCTCCCACGCGGACCTGGCCAGCAGCTATCAACCTAAACCCGGCAGTTAAAGTGCGCCGCAGCGTCATCCCTGCGAATGCGGGGTCCATGTAAAGTCTTGTTCCGGCGTTAGAAATGGATTCCCGCCTTCGCGGGAATGACGTTGCGGATTGCTGCCGCCGATTCACCCCGCAGGCGTGCAGCAAGAGTAGCAAAGCACGTTGTTTTGGCGCGTGTTTTACGGCGTGGTGCAGGCTCAACTGCCGTTTTTAGGTTCAAGTACGTTTTGCCAGATGAGCATACTCCATACCCAAAAGCGCCGCCGCGCTGTCTCGCGTGTTGCTTCGAGATCCTGGATTTGTTATCACTCACCCCAAGCGGGAGAAGCGCAAGCGCTGCCCCTCGGGAGCACCGCGCCAGCTTCAGCGCCGTTCGCCGGCTTAGCACAGTGGTAGTGCAGCGGTTTTGTAAACCGAAGGCCGGGGGTTCGAATCCCTCAGCCGGCACCATTAAAACCATGGAAAAACAATAACATATC
>JBNKTW010000089.1:0-21165 GCA_050298295.1 Rhodomicrobiaceae bacterium | reverse complement strand
CCATAGATAGAGGTGGCATGTGTCCGCCGCGGCGCCGGATACCGGCAGCGCCTTGATCTCGTCCAGCGTGAGCGTGGTGTAGCGGTTCAGCCGCCCGTGCTCGGGGGCCATCTTGCCCGTCCGGTTCTGGAATTGCCAGGGCGGGTCCGCAAGGATCGCGCCGAAGCGCCGCCCCTCGATTGCGCTTAGCAAATCGTCTCCGGCGTCCAGCACCGGCTTCGAATCATCGCTCATGGCGCAAAGCTTCAGCCGGAGCCGGCCCCGCTGCAAGTGCGGCTTGAGTTCGCGGCGGGGTTTTCCGCAAGAAACGGCCGCAAGTTCAATGCGGTGTGAGCGTCCTGCAAGACCGTGACCGGTGATTCCTCAGGCTCAAGAAATGTGCCAGAGGATCGCCCCCCTTCTGACAGGTGCTCAGGGGTGCAGGGCGTTCTCGATGATGCAGGACAAAGCCGCCTGGAGATGGTGCGCGTTTTCCGGGCGCATCAGCGATCCACCAAAGCGTGGATTGATCTCCATTATCATCACGGTCCCGTTCGGCATGAGCTTGTAATTGAAATTGCAGGGGCCGGTATACCCCAGAGGACCTAGGAACTCTTGCAATTGCCGCAGGGTTCTTGAGGTAGTGGGGACCGATTGGATGGACTGGACATTGTTCAAGGCGCTGCGGATGAACTCTCCGGGAGAAAGAGTATACGCTAGAGAGGCGTGCCAGAGGATACGCCCTTTTTTGGAGACACAATGGGTGACGATCTCCTCATCGCCTTCCATCATGGCCTGGAGGATGGTGGGATGCCCCTGCCAGGGTGGCTGCTCCAAAAGGCTCCGCAGGTGCTCAGCCGATGCCGCGACCGCTATCCCCTGGCCACCGTGGAGGTCTATCCGTTTGAGCACGCAGGGAAATCGTGCTGCCGCCGGGCAGGGAAAGTGCTCGGGACAGAGGTTCGCCAAACCGTTGTCCTGGATATAGGTCTGAAACTGCATTTTGTCTTCGAAGGTGCTCAGGGATCGCTCGTCAGGGACAAGCGAAGGGAGCGTCTTGGGGCGGTTCCGGGTATGGGATTCCAACAGGGGGATCACTACGACGTGGGGGATCCTCGGCGAAGGGGCGGGGATTTCAGGGGCAGGGGAATCGCCCACCGTCAAAACGCTTTTAACCCCGGAGATGTTCCGCCAAATTCGGGATTCAGGCGAGAGCGCGGACATCCAGTCCGCCCAAGCGGTGCCATAGATGACGACACGGACTCTAGAAGGCCGGATGCTCTGTCTTACGCTGGAAGGAAGTATCTTAAACGGTATTTCAATTATGGAGCTAATTGTTTTTGCCACAGCCTGTATTCCAGTCGTTCTGGAGCGGCGATGGATAGTCCATCTGCCGTGAGCTGAGGTGGAGTATTCCAATCGTTAGCTGTTACGAAGCTTGACTGCGCTGTGTTGTTTTCGAAATCCACAATGGCCAAGGGGCCAAAGCCCCAGGGCGCTAACATACCGGAGATTTGCCTGCGATTTGGCGTCATTCCCGGGATGGCGGGGGTCTATTTTTGACGCTGGATCAATCTCTTGCATGGGTTCCCGCCTTCGCGGGAATGACGGTGAAAACGGTCATTACTTCTAGCGTCTGGCATAGGGGGCAGTGTTCCAAAATCGTCTGCGGTGCCGGCCTGCCTTCTTGCCGGGCTCCAGATTTTCTGAATCATTTGTGATTACCTGGGTAACGAATCGCTGCGGGCGAGAAAAAGCCTAGAACTGCGCCAGCAAGTCCCAAACAACTCGGCGGTCTACCGCTCACGGTCCCTGTGGTGCCGACTTTCTTAATAGCTAGTTCCAAATATATCAAAGCGTTAGTGTGTCACAATCGGTCGAGTCGGCGAAGCCGTGTTAGCGCGTATGGGCCAAAGCCCACCACCCGGGAGGGCGAAATGAGCCTTGAGCGGCTAATGGTGGCATCAATTCGCAAACCGGAAGTGCATGATGTCGCCATCCTGCGCGGTGTACTCCTTGCCTTCGAGGTGCATCTTGCCGGCCTCTTTCGCCCCCGCCTCGCCGCCCAGCGCCGCGAAGCCGCGATAGCTGCGACGTTCACCACAGCCGCGAGGATTTGCGCTGTGGGGTATCGGACGTGCCGTCATGCCGCCGGTCATGTGCAGGCGGAGCGGACTGATATTCATACGCAACTCCTCTTGTGAGTGAGACTGACGTCCCATTCTCAATCGGAGCTGCCGGCTTGCCTTGATGATTTAGAAAAATACTGCCCGTGAGGCAGCAACCTGCCGCGGGAGCGATTTCGTGGTGTGCCCAGCATATCCGATAGCTTGGGAGTGAAAGTCTCCTGGCGGGAGGCGTTCCTGCGCGACAACTATCACCGCATCTGTTTCTGTTTCACTCCGAAGCATGCTTCCTGGCTCAACCAGATCGAAATCTGGTTTTCCATCCTGGCCCGCAAGCTGCTGCGCCGGGGCAGCTTCAAATCCGCTGACGAACTGAAGGAGTGCATCGAGGCGTTTATCGTCTACTTCAACCAGACCATGGCTAAGCCCTTCAGATGGACCTTTACAGGCAAGCCGCTGGCCGCATGAGCCTGCCCCCTAGGTCAAAACCTCCGGCGGGCTATACTAGCGCCTGCCGGCCGGAGTCAGCTCCACGATCCTGTGGATACGGCGGCAAACGCCTACGATCTGCGCCGCGCCTGAACTGCCGATCCGCACGGTCCGGAAGTTCTGGTTTAGCGGCACAAGGTCGGCGATCATCGAGCCGTCCTCCGCCCGGCCCACCTCGCGGTAGAGCCGGAACAGGGCCGTGCGCTCCCCGGGCACGAGCGCCAGCACAAAATCGGCCGGCGCAGGGGCCGCGTCAAGGTCGATCATGGCCTTGTCGCCGGGCTCGAAGGATATGGGCTCGCCCGGGTTGGACATCGACTTATCGCAAATTTCAATAAAAATGGCGCGATCTGGGAGCGTGTCCTCACTGGATACAGGAATCGTGGCTGCTAACATCGGCTCAAGCCCAGAAGCAATGCGTTGGAGTTCCGCGATATTTTCGCCCCCCACAAGGGCGATGCGCCGCACGATTCTAGACGTTAAAGGTAAAGTCCTTTCTATTTGATTTAAAATATCACCTTTTCCAAAATAAATATAATCTACCGTCACCCCAAAAGCGGAGGCGAACAAAATGGCCTGCTTTGGGGGGATCGCGCGCTCGCCGTTCTCGTAGTTCATATAGCGGCTATAGTTCCAGCCAAATCTCCGGACAGCCTCGGTCGCCCGCTCAAAACCCGCGTGAATTCGCGCGCGCCGGAGACGTTCAGCAATGGACCTAATTTCTTCAGCCGTCCAATCCCGCATAGCAATCCGCCCCTAATCTACACATATTGTGTAATGCACTTACGCCGGAAGAAGGTCACCCTATGAAAACGCCCCTAAACCTTTTCTGGGCAAAAACGATTGGATTGTCGAGCTTTTTTGTGATTGCACCGAAACGTTATCGCCGCCGCCAACCTAGCACCTCCGCCGCCGCCACGCGCGGCGCTCCGCCACATATCCTTTATTTTTGAAGCCATTAGGGCCGCCTCCCAGTTGCGTCCACGCCAGTTACACCTTTTTTCGTGTTTTAGTAAAATTAAGCTTTTCATTTACCCGTTTCGTGTATCTTGTCAACTGATCTGTGGAATTCCTCCCCGCTTCCGTGCTTTTCCACAGGCAGTTAGCCAGTTCAGCGTTAATGAGACACCCGTGCAGCACCACTCACCTCACACCCCGCATTTGAGCGCCGCATCTCTCCCATCCCTTCCGATTCCCAATCTCTGCGCCAACGGCCGCCGCCGATGGACTGCTGGAGAACTCACAGAAATTGTCACCGCGCTGGCCACGCTCAGCACCAAAGACATCGCGCGCACACTCGGCGTGAACCCCAAAGCGCTGCGCTCCGCCTTGCGCCGCCACGGCATCAGCCTCCGCGCCATAAGACAGTATGGCAGAGGCGCCAGCGTCTCCGAGCGCATCGGTCTGCTCATACGCCGCTCCCCGGCGGGGCCATCCGCCATCTACGGGGCAGCCGCGCTTGCCGCTTTGCCAGACGGCGCGTGCCGCTGGCCGCTTGGCGATCCCTCGAAGCCCGGTTTCGCCTTCTGCTCGGCGCCCACGCTTGGCCGCGCCTCCTATTGCCAGCGCCACCTTGTCAAGGCCTTTGAGCGGGAGGACCGCCATGGCCGCTAAAGCGAAAACGGTAAAGAGGCTGCCTGTACTGGACCTCGCCGAAGCCCCCACCGGGCATCGCCGCCAGCACACCCCCTTCACGCGCGACATCCTGACACCGCCCGGTACCCCTATTGTAGCGCGGCACCGCGCGCGCAGCCTGCTTACACCGCTTGCGCTCCGGCGCGCTATCATCGAGGAAGCGGAGACCAAGCCGGAACCGGTCCGGCAGCGTTCGCTGCGCCGGCGGCTGACCGTTCTTGACCGTGCTTTGTCCGATGGCGAGGCTGAAGCGCTCGAAAGGCTGACAACCTGCATCGCCAGCCTTTCGAACATAGGCTGCCTCAACTATCTGAAATCCGAGGTTCGTTCGAGCGCATCCGGGCGCCTGCCCTTCAGTGAAAACAAGCGCAGGGAGATTGCCGCGATGAACGCCGTGCTGAAGGGCTTGAGCCCCGCGCACCGCGCCGCCGTTCTTGAACTGGCGGTGCTTCTCGATCCGGGCCATAGCGGCTGCTTCAAACCGGCCGCGGACTTTATCGCGCTTTTGCAACCCGCAGCCGCGGCGGCCGTTACATTATATAAAGAATGGTTCCGGCGGCAAAGAAAGCCGCTCCAAACATAGCCGTCTTCGCAAAAACCGGCCGCTGGGCCATCCATGGCGGCCGGAGCGATAATCTGTGCAAAACTTCGGGCTAGCGGCCCTTGCGCTGCCCAAGGCCCATTTTCTTGGCCAGCGAGGAACGCGCCTCCGCATAATTAGGCGCAACCATGGGATAGCCCGGCTCCAGACCCCACTTCTCGCGGTATTCCTCGGGCGACATGTTGTAGTGCGTCCGCAAGTGCCGCTTCAGGGACTTGAACTTCTTTCCGTCTTCAAGACAGATGATGTACTCAGGCGTCAGCGATTTCTTGATCGCGACTGCGGGCTTGAGTTCCTCTTTCGGAGCCTGCATCGAGTTTGAGGAGGCGTGGCTGAGGGCGGTATGCACCTCGCCGATCAACGCCGGCAAGTCGCTGGCCATTACGGAATTATTACTAACATAGGCGGAGACAATATGACTGGTGAACTCGACCAGCTCACTATTTTCCATTTTCTCTTCTTCTATCATTTGCGGGCTCCTGGAGCCGCTTTGGGCTGAACTATCTAACGATTTGTACGAATTGCCCTGAATCCCGGCCTTATCCAGCCAGCGTCCCTCACTCCTGCGCTTTCCGGCCATTTCATTGACCCTATTTGCTGCTTTCACAATCGTTTGCCTTTCGAAGTCAGGTGGGAATACACTTCGTATATCACAAAAACCAATATGCTCAAGAATTCTCTTGGCAACGTGGCGTCTTAATTTGGTTTCAAGCGCAAGGGTGTTTCCCAAAAGACATGCTCTCTCCTGCGGAATTATGAATCGTGCTTTCTTTTTAAGAAGCTGCCGGTATAGCGCGCCCATGAATTCACAGCCGGTCCACGGAGCCGCCCGCCGACCCGGCTTAACGCCCGGCCATCCGCACGAAAAAGCGCTCTAGGCGGCAAACGCGCGGCCTTATAGTTGTGGATTGCTGTTAATGGGGCGCAGAACCCAGCAATAGACGGCGGGTGGATTTTGCATTACACCCCGGAAATACGGTTAAGCTTCTAATATCGCGGAGAACACCCCACCCTTCCCGCCACGCCCAGAAACTGGCGGTGCGGGTGCGGGGAACTTTAGGATTGAAAAATCATGCAACCCTAACCTTATCTGAAGCTGTATAAACAAAACATTGGGACCGGCAATGCGACCTTCTTTCACATTCATGGATTGTGGGGAAAGTGCGCTTCTTGTGGATTTCGGCCCGCATTACAGTAAAGCTCTGAGCCTTGCGATCCTGGACGCCGGCGAACGTCTCACAGCCACGCTCCTGCCCGGCGTCGGCGAATGCGTTCCCGCGCTTTCATCTTTGACCGTGCATTACGATCCTTTGCGGCTTACCAGGGAACGCCTCGTTGAAGTGGCCGGCCGGCTGTTCGCTTCCACGCAAGATGTAGCTGGGCGCGGGCGCGCCTTCGAAATCCCCGTTGTTTACGGCGGCGAATCCGGGCCTGACCTTGACAGCGTGGCCGGAACCGCCGGAATTGAGCCGGAGGAAGCCGCGCGGCTCCATGCGGGCACGGTCTACCATGTCTACATGCTGGGCTTCCTGCCCGGCTTCGCCTATATGGGCAGCCTGCCTGAGCCATTGCGCCTGCCGCGCCGCTCCACGCCTCGCGCCCGCGTACCGGCCGGATCGGTCGCCATCGCGTCGGACATGACTGCGATCTATCCGCTGGAAAGCCCTGGCGGCTGGCATTTGATCGGCTGGACGCCGGTTGTGCTTTGGGATATGGCGCGGTACGGGCGGCCGCTGCTGGAGCCCGGCGACCGCGTGCGTTTCGTGTCTGTCAACAGCGGCGAAGCCGAGGCGCTGCGCCGGCGCGTCGCGGACGGCTGGCGGCCGGAGCCAATGGAGAGCGCATGAAGCCGGCCCTCAGAATTCTCGAACCGGGCCTTGCCGCGAGCCTGCAGGATAGCGGCAGGCCCGGCTATCAGCGCTTCGGCGTGCCGGTTTCCGGCGCTCTCGACACAGTAGGCCTCGCAATCGCCAATATCCTCGCAGGCAATCCGCCAGGCACGGCAGCCATTGAAGTCCCCGGAACAGGGCTGGCCTTCGCGGTCGAGGCGGACAGCGTCACGCTGGCTCTGGCCGGCATGGCGCCTGGCCTCATTCTGGAGAGCGAAAAAGCCTCGATACGCGTACCGGCGCTGCACAGCGCCACCGCGCGGCACGGAGATACCGTCCGCATCCTCGCGCCCAAGGGAGGCGCCGTCTCTTATCTCGCGGTGGAGGGCGGCTTCGATGTCCCGCCGGCGCTGGGCAGCCGCTCCACCTATCGCAGGGCCGCATTGGGCGGCCATGAGGGGCGGCCCCTCTATGCCGGCGCCCGCCTGCCGCTTTGCCTCGCCGCCTCCACCCGCGCGCCCGTCCGGCTCAAGACGGAAATCCGCGCGCCAAGCGTCCTGCGTGCGATGCGCGGCCCTAATACCGCGTATTTCAGCCCCCGCGCCTTTGAAACGCTCACCGGCTCTGCCTACACCGTGGCGCCGGCTTCCGACCGCATGGGCCTGCGCCTGCAAGGCCCCCCGCTCGAACGCGTGATGGAAGGCGAAATGACCACGCAAGGCACCACGGCGGGCGCGCTGCAAGTTCCGCCCGATGGCCAGCCCATCCTGCTGCTGGCCGACCGCCAGACGGCGGGCGGCTATCCGCGCATCGCGACCGTAATTGGCGCCGATATCGCGGCGGCGGGCAGGCTCGCGGCGGGCATGAGCGTGCGCTTCAAGGAGGTGAGCCGCGAGGAGGCACTGCGGCTGCTCAAGGAGCAGCAGGCTTGGCTGGCGGCCCTGCCCGGCGCGCTTGAACCGGCGGACGCAGCCGCGCTCACGCCGGAGCATTTGCTTAGCAGCAACCTGATCGGAGGCGTCACCGCTGGCGGCAACGGAGAATGAGGCAAGCTTAGCCAGTGTCCTCGCGGAACTGCGCGATGACGAAAATGCTCAGGCAAATGCTGCAAACGAAATACATCATGATCGTCGCCGCCCAGGCAAGGTGGGGCTCCGAAATACCAGAATCGTTGCGCGGAATAGAAAGCAGCCTCTCCTCAAGGCCCGGTATGGAGGCAACGGCAAGGTAATGCGTAGCCGTGAGCAAGAGGCCAAGCGCAATGGCGCCGCTCAAGGTGAGCATCACGCCGCGGGGGAGGAAGAGGAACACAATCAGCATCAGCCCGGTCTGCATGGCGAACACCGCGCTGATCAACCCCAGGAACCATGAGAGTTCGAGCTGCCGGCCGGCCATCGCCGCAATGCCGAGGTAGCTCGTGGCTGCGATCGAAAGCCCCATCAGCATGATCGCTGGCGGCAGCCTGCCCGCGGTCATCCCAGCGGGCCAGAGCGTGAACAAGGCGATCCCTGCGCCGAAAAAGGCGACCACCGCGGAGACGCCGAGCAGCGCCGGATCGCGCGTAAGGTCGATTGGGACGTCCAGCGCCAGCAGGCCCACGAAGTTCATCGCCCAGATGCTGCCGCCAAGAGTCAGCGACGCCATGACAATGCGCGACCGCCCATCGCCCCTCGGAAGCAGCGTGACGTTGGAAGTCATCACGGAGGCGGTGAAGGTGCCGAGAATCGCGATCGTGATCGAGAGGATCACCAAGCTCGGATCGTGCGCTATCATTTGCGGGGCCTTCGCTGGAGGATTGGAAAAGCCGGGGCGAATCGGCTGAATCCGTTAATAATCAATTATGGCATAAACCTGCTGAAACGCCACGCGCACTTTAAAAAGAGCGGCGCGGCGAAAACTGCCCCCTGGCCCAGGCCATGACGATGCCAACCCATTCCTTGGCCGCCAGATCGAGCCGCCTCAAGCCTTCCGAAGCCCTGGGAAAAGGACGCCACCAGCCATCGAAGCCATTCGTCCTGAAATCCACGGGATGCGCCAGGACTTCGAAGCCCCGCGCCTCGAACAGCGCTTTCGCGCGCGGCATGTGGAAGGCCGAGGTCACGAGAATCCACTTTTGCCCCGGCTTCGGCTGAAGCTCCTTGGCCGCCTCCACCGCATTCTCGTAGGTATTCCGCGAGCGGTCCTCAAATTTGAGCCTTGGCGGCGCCAGATTGAACCCCTCGAAAAAGCGCACCGCCAGCGCCGCCTCGGTGTCCCTGTCCTCACGAGGGAACAGGTCCGCTTTTCCACCGGAGAAAAACACTGGCAGGGAAGGATAGCGCATGGCCAGGCGCAGGGTTTCGACCATCCGGTCGCCGGCTTCGCTCAGATGCGGCTCATCGCCGCCGAGCGAGGTTGCGCTCTCGATGGCGCCGCCCAGCACGATTATCCCCGCTGCTCCATCCAGGTTCCGCGCCGCGCTTGCCTTGGCATCGGTTTCCAGGACCGCCATCATCCAGTTCGCCAAAGGCGAAAAACCGAAGATCGCATAGAGAACGGCCCCAGCGGCGAATAGGCGCACCCCCTGCTTCATTCGTCCGGACCAAGCCAAAACCGCTCCCGCGGCGAACAGGAGGATAAGCAGCGAGGAAGGTTGAAACAGGGCCCAGACGGTTTTGGATAGATAGAACATCATCGACGGGGCTCAGCACCCCCGCCCGTTTCAGCGCAAAAGCTCATCCAGCGCATCCTCGGGGATTGCCTTGCTGATGTTGTTGAACTGGCCGAATGCAAGCAGCTCTTCCGCGTTGTGCCGCAGCGTGCCCAGAAGCGAGCGCAGCAAGGCCGGGCCCAGCGCAACGCAAGCGGCGCCCGCCGCCTTGAAATCCTTGACGCAAGGCGCGGGCGTCAGCCCAATGGTGACGCAGAGCGGCCCATCGATATGAGCGGCCAGGCGCTCGATAAGCTGGATATGCTGCACGCCCGGCACGGAGATGCAATCGGCGCCAGCCGCGAAATAGGCTTCCGCCCTCTCCACAGCCGTTTCGAAAGGCGAGGCCTGGGGCGGGTCGAGAAGGAAGGCTTCGGTCCGCGCGAGGATGACCGCCGGCACCTTCGTCTTGAGCGCCGCGGCCTTGGCCGCCTGCAGCGCCGCCACCATGTCTTTCTCTGGCGCGATGCCGTCCCGGCCATCCCGGCCGCCGTCGCTGAACACCACGCCCGCGCAGCCCTCCGAGATCACCGTCTCGGCGGCGTTGCCAATTTCCTCGGTGCGGCGCCCCACAACGCCTTCAAGGTCGGCCATGACGGGGATGTCGAAGCCGCGCGCGATCGCCTGTGCGGTTCCGACGAGCGTATCCAGCGTCAGCCGCTCATCCCGTTTCAAGCCCTTCGCCCAGGCCACGGCCTTCGCGGATATGCCTATCAAAGTGAAGCCGGCGTCGCCCATTACCCGGGCCGAAACGACATCCCAAACCTCAGGCAGGATGAATGTGTCGCGCGCGTGCAGCCGCTTCCGGAAGACGCGCACCTTCTCCTTTTGGTCCTTGAGACGTTGTTCGTCCCCGCCGGTACGTTCGGAACCAAGAACTGGGTCATCGGCCATGTTTACGCTGCGCTCAGTTTTGGCGCCCCCCGGCAACGTCCGCCGAAGTTCACCTCACTCACCTCAGCCCTTTGCTTAAGTCCGCACTGCCCGCGCTGCAAGCAAAAAAGTGTCCCCGTTTCTTTACAAAAACTTCTCCGCGCCAATGTGCAGCATCGGGCGCCCGCCGGACCGCACAGCCTGGGCCGCCACACCCTTCCGCGCGGCCTTTGCATCCTCAAGCCGCCCGGCGCCCGCTTTGCAACCGGTAAAGATTTGTAATTCGCATTGCCGGCCCTACATTAAGCCAGCGGCGAGCCTGAATGCGCGAGCGGAGGCCAAGGCACATGAGTTCCAAAACGGCGGGCGGCATTGTGGCGCTGGTGCTTTGGGGCCTCACCTTATTCACAGGCCCTGCGCTTGCGGCCGGACCTTCCGCGGATATCATCCCGCCAGGCACCGCCGGGCAGGCGGCGGACGCCCAGCCGAAGCCGCCCCAGCCCCCTCTCAACACCAGCGGCATACAATCCCAGGCGCTGCTTTCCGCCATCGGCGATATTCTGAAGCGGGCGGCCGAACACCGGCAGTCCGCCAAGACCCTGCCGGAACGCGACCAATTCCTGTTTCCGCCGCTCTGGACTGAAACGCGCGAGGACCGCGAGCGCGCGATCCGCAAGCTTCTCGACAGCGCGCTCAGTATCGTCACCGACGCTCCGATCCTCAAGCTTCAGGAGGAGATCGCCAAACACCGCGAGAAGATCGCCGCGGCCAGGGACAGGATCGCAAGCTTGCGCGAGAAGCGCCTGGACGCGCCCGAATCCGCATTCATGTCAGGCATCCTCACCGACACCCGGGAAACCATCACAACGAGGATCGCGGCCCTTGAAGGCGATATCAAAAAGCGGGAAGCGGACATTACCCGCATCAAGCAGGAGATCGGCAACGCCTTGTCGGCCGCAGGCATGGAGCTGTCCAAGGAAAAGCTGGATCTGCTTCTCGACAGCGTTCTCGGCAGCCACCTCCTGAAGCTGGTGACGGCCTTCGAGGTGTCGAAAATCGCCGACCAGAAGCTGGCCACGCTGTTGAGCCAGTCGAAGGACGACCTAAAGGCCGCGCGCCGCTATTTCGCCATGCACGCCGCCCTCTTCGCCATGCTGGTGGAGGCGCAAGGCCTTCTTATCGAGCAGATCGACACGGTATATCTCGTCCGGCTTAATAACATCGTGACCGACATTTCCAAGACCAACGCCGAAACCCGCCGGCTCCTGCGATTGCACACCAGGGACGACCAGCGCAGGGTGCTCGAAGCGAACCTCAAGGCCCAGGAGGAATCCCAAAAGGTCGCCGCCTTCTACAAGGGATATCTGAGAAATCAGCGCCGGCTTCTGGCGGAGGCCAGGAGCAGGACGGTTTTCGATCTGCGCGTCGCCGACAACACCTTCGAAACCGTGGAGGAGAGTTTTCAACTCAAGGTTTTGATGGAGGACGCCAAGCCTTCCTTCGATGCGCTCCACCGGATGGAGGCGCCAGGCTTCGAGCAAATTTTCCGCAACGAGAACTTGAAACGCGAGTTCGAGAACCTAACGCGGAAACTTGCGCCCTCCTCTTAGGCCCCGGCTCGCGCGCCAAAGTCCAAGCCCCGCCGGCAGATAGCGGCACTATACCCAAAGTCTGGGAACTAAATATAAAAGTTGATATAAATGAAGGACAAAGCGCCTGTCGCCTCGAATCAACAGCCGTTTTGAAAACTTCCGCGCGGCGCCAATTTACGCTTCAGTCCCGGCGCGCTATCATCATAAAGTAAGTTGTGCATTTCTCACAGTACAGGTGGTTCATGTTGCGGATTGTTTTCGCGCTGTTTGTTCTCGGTTCGGCGGCTGCGCAGGCTACAGCGAGCGGCTACGATTGCGCCTACGATCCCAAAAGAACCAACCTTTCGCGGATAGTCGCGGCAGACTCGACGGGCGGCCCGCTCTTCGGCATCACGATCAACGATGCTGACAACAGACCTCAGCGCCGCACTCTCGATTTGCACGATCACGAAATCGTGCTTACATTCGACGATGGGCCGCTTGGAAGAAGCACCCGGTCGATCCTCGACACGCTGCAAAAGCACTGCGTGAAGGCGATATTTTTCTCCGTCGGCAAAATGGCGCTGTCCCAGCCGCAGCTGATCCGGGAAGTCGCCCGGCGCGGGCATACCGTCGGCTCCCATACTTGGTCTCATCCACGCTACATGCACACGCTGTCGTTCGAGGCGAACAAGCTCGAAATCGAGAAGGGCTTCATAGCCGTCAGCAAGGCCGTGGGCGGACCGATATCGCCCTTCTTCCGCTTCCCTGGCTTCCGCGATTCCAAGGAGGCCGTGGGCTATCTCGCCAAGCGCAACATTAGCGTGTGGGGCACCGATGTCGTTTCCGGCGATGCCGATGCGGGCGGGTCAAGCGCCGAGCAGATTACCCACGACGTTCTTCGCCGCATCCGTTCGGCAAGAAAAGGGATCGTGCTTTTCCATGACATCAAGAGGACCACGGCGGAGGCCCTCGACGGCATTCTAACCGAGCTTGAGAAAGACGGATTCAAGGTCGTCCACGTTGTCTCCAATACGCGTTACCAGCCAGATGCGCAATTGATGGCGCAGGGGAACCTGTTCCGCAAGAATACGCGCACAGCAGCTTCGAGCGCGGCACCTTCTTCGAAGGTGAAGGTCAGGGACGGCAGCGTCGGCATCATGCACACCGAGTGGATCGACCTCGACGCAGCAATGGCCAGCGAGGGGATCCGAGGCCCGGATGCCGATGCCGGCTCCGTTACCCAGACACGCGCGGGGGTTCAACCGGCCAGCATGTATACTGAAACTGGGTGGGTAAATTACCAGCGGGTACGCTGACCTGGGGTTTACATGCAGGCAACAGGCGCGCTAGACCGGCGCGTAGAAGGTAGCGCGTGCGCCGGGGCTCTATCTGAGTTACTAGACTCATGCCGGCCGATTCCGCGAACGGCCCCGGCCATTCCTGGTTCCATACCCTGCGCGCCCAGCCAAATGAAACAAGACGAAGCCCTGCAAATCCTGAAGACTGGCGCCAATGTCTTTCTGACTGGCGAGCCTGGGAGCGGCAAAAGCTACGCCGCCAGCCGTTATGTGAGCTATTTGCGCCGGGAAAACATCCCCGCCAGCATAACCGCCTCGACGGGCATCGCCGCCGCCCAGCTTGGAGGCACCACCATCCACGCCTGGAGCGGCATCGGCACGCGCTCGCAAGTCACGCGCCGCGACCTGGAGCAAATCGCGAAGAACCGGCGCGTGACCGAACGGATTAAGAAGGCGCGCGTGCTGATCGTTGACGAGGTTTCGATGCTCTCCGGGCAAACGCTGTCCGCGGTCGACACCGTTTGCCAGTTCGTCCGCAAGAACAACGCGCCCTTCGGCGGCCTGCAGGTGGTGCTGGTCGGCGACTTCTTCCAGCTTCCGCCGGTGATCCGCCGCGACGAGCGCTTTGCACCCGAATTCGACAGCCAGGACGAAGAGGACAATTCGCCCTTTGCCTATGCGTCGCGGGCCTGGCGCGATCTCGATCCCAGCATCTGCTATCTCACCGAGCAGTACCGGCAGTCCGATGCCGAATTCTCGGGCCTGCTCGCGGCGATCCGTTCCAACCGCTTCAGCCGGGAGGACGCGGGCACGCTTGCCAGCCGCCGGCTCAAGCAGGACAGCCTTCCGCGCAGTGTCACCCGGCTTTTCACCCACAACATGGATGTGGACCGCATCAATCAGGCCGAACTGCTCAAGCTTCCCGGCGAGACTTACAGCTTCCACATGACCTCGACCGGCGACAAGGTGCTTGCCGACGGGCTCAAGCGCGGCTGCCTCTCGCCCGAGCGCCTGGACCTCAAGATTGGCGCGGTGGTGATGTTCACCAAGAACGATCCCGATGGCCGCTTCGTGAACGGCACGCTTGGCGTCATTTCGGACTTCAGCCTTGAGGATGGCTTTCCCGTCGTAACCACGAAGGGCGGGCTTACCGTGTTCACCAAGCCCGCCGAATGGAAAGTCGCCGAGGACGAGACGGTGAAGGCCGGCATCGAGCAGGTTCCGCTGCGGCTCGCCTGGGCGATCACGGTGCACAAGAGCCAGGGCATGTCGCTCGACGCCGCCGTGATGGACCTGAGCCACGCCTTCGAATACGGCCAGGGCTATGTGGCGCTCTCGCGCGTCAGGACGCTGGATGGCCTGCACCTTCTGGGCTGGAACGAGCGGGCGCTGCGCGTCCACCCGCTTGCCCTGGAGAAGGACGCGGATTTCCGCCGCGCCTCGGAGGACGAGCAGGAGCGCCTCGCCGCCCGGTCCGGCGAGGCGGAGGCCCTTCAATCCGCCTTCATCAAGGAGATCAAAGGCCCTCCTCCCGCGGCAGCCAGGGAGGCCGCAGCGCAAGGCGCCGCCCCGGCCAACGCCTATAAGAAGTGGACAGCCGGGGAAGACGCCGACATCGCGGCCCGCTACAAGCGCGGCGAAAGCATCAAGGCCATCGCCGCCGCCCTCGGCCGGCAGCCGGGCGGGATCCAATCCCGGCTCGTCAAGCTCGGCTTGGTCTTGAAGTGACCAGCCGCCGGTCCGTCCCGCCGCTTACATCTAACCACGGGATAGTGCGCTGTTCCGGCATGGATTCCCGCTTTCTCGCATGTGCACCGTCTAAGATAACGCTAAGTCGCGGATTACACTAAGGGAATCACCCCCTCATCCTGTCCTTCTCCCTATGGGAGAAGGGACGCCTGAATGACCGTGACGGCAGTTCGAGGGTCCCCCTCCCATAGGGAGAGGGATAGGGTGAGGGGTTGCACCCTCAGTGTAATCCGCTACTTAGCGTTATCGCACATGCGCATGTGCGGGAATGACATTGGAGCGGTCAAAACTTCTGGCGGCTGGGATCGGGCGCGAGCCCGGATCGACGAATTGAGTTGCCGAAAGCGGCAACTGGCTGCACATTCGCCCGCGGCATCGAAGCCGGCCGCAACTGTTCCGCAGCCTGACCGATGCCAGCGCCATAGACAGCTTTCCCCCGAGCACTAATCCTCCAGATGCCTCCGATCATCTCCGTCTCGAACGTCACCAAGAAATACGCTTCCGGACTTGAGGCGCTTAAAGGCGTGAGTCTCGACATCAATCGCGGCGAAATCTTCGCCCTGCTCGGCCCCAACGGCGCGGGCAAGACCACGCTCATCGGCATCGTTTGCGGCACGGTGAACGCGAGCGGCGGCACGGTCACGGTCGCCGGGCGCGACATCAACAAGGACTACCGCGCGGCGCGCTCGCTGATCGGGCTCGTGCCGCAGGAGCTTGCGACGGACACATTCGAAACCGTCTGGAGCACCGTTTCATTCAGCCGCGGGCTTTTCGGCCTTCCGCCCAGCCCCGCGCACATTACCAAGGTGCTCAAGGATCTCTCGCTGCTCGACCGCCGGAACAGCAAAATCCTGACGCTGTCGGGCGGCATGAAGCGGCGCGTCATGATCGCCAAGGCGCTCAGCCACGAGCCGCAAATCCTGTTCCTCGACGAGCCCACCGCGGGCGTGGACGTGGAGCTGCGCAAAAGCATGTGGGATCTCATCCGCGAGCTGAACGCAAGCGGCGTCACCATCATTCTTACTACTCATTATATAGAGGAAGCCGAGGAGATGGCCGGCCGCATCGGCGTCATCAACAAGGGCGAGATCGTGGTGGTGGAGGAGAAGGCGGAGCTGATCCGCAAGCTTGGGCGCAAGCAGCTCACCCTCGACCTGCAAAAACCGCTGGACGCGATCCCCGAGGGGCTCAACGGGCACCGCCTCGCGCTTGCCGCCGATGGGTGCCAGCTCGTCTATACTTACGACAGCCGGAGCGAGCGCACCGGGATCGCGGCGCTGCTGAAAGACCTCAGCGAGGCAGGCATCCACTTCAAGGACTTGAGTACGGAGCAAAGCTCGCTCGAAGACATTTTCGTGGGGCTGGTGAGCCAGAAATGAAGCGCTTAGGCTGCGGCAAAACTACGGAGGCGCCATTCTCAACGGCTGCAACCCCTCACCCCAGCCCTCTCCCAATGGGAGAGGGAGTCCGGCTGTACCCGTTGAAAAGGCGTACCCTCTCCCAAAGGGAGAGGGACAGGGTGAGGGGTTACAGCCTTCGCATCGTGCAAATCCTAGGAAACCACAAATGAACTGGCGGGGCGTATTGGCGATCTACAGGTTCGAAATGGCGCGGTGGCGGCGCACGCTCATGCAGAGCGTGGTTTCGCCGGTCATCTCCACCTCGCTCTATTTCGTGGTGTTCGGCTCGGCCATCGGCTCGCGCATCACCAGCATCGAGGGCGTGAGCTACGGCGCGTTCATCGTGCCGGGCCTCATCATGCTGACGCTGCTCACCAACAGCATCGCCAACGCCTCCTTCGGCATCTACTTCCCGCGCTTCATCGGCACGATCTATGAGATCCTGTCCGCGCCGGTTTCCTCCTTCGAGATCGTGCTGGGCTACGTCGGCGCGGCGGCCACGAAGTCGGTGGTGCTGGGCCTAATCATCCTCGCGACCGCGGGCTTCTTTGTGCCGATCCAAGTCGCACACCCCTTCTGGATGCTCCTGTTCCTGGTGCTGACGGCTGTGACCTTCAGTTTGTTCGGCTTCCTGATCGGCATTTGGGCCGATAACTTCGAAAAGCTGCAAATAATCCCGCTGCTCGTCATCACACCGCTGACCTTCCTCGGCGGCAGCTTCTATTCCATCCATGTGCTGCCGCCCTTCTGGCAGACCGTGACGCTGTTCAACCCCGTCGTCTACCTCATCAGCGGCTTCCGCTGGAGCTTCTACAGCATCGCCGATGTCAGCGTCGCGCTAAGCCTCGGCATGACGGCGCTGTTTCTAGCCATCTGCGCCTTCCTGGTCTGGCGCATCTTCAAGACCGGATACCAGCTCAAAACCTGACCGGCTAGCAGCCGGAAGTCTGCTTAGATATTTATATATTTATAGTTATTTACGCGGCACTAGCCATCCGCCGCCCATTTCAGCAACCCGCGACATTTTTCCATCAAACCGGTTAACGCGAGGCCAAAATGTCTACTAGCTCAAAGTTGAAATACTGCATATATTTTAGGCATATCGTTAATTTTTTTTAAAAATAGGGCAATCAGCTCACAAAAAGTCACGATGTTTGCAAAAATTCATGTTACCCCGCTGTCGTAGTTCATGCTAAATACTGCGTGCAATCGGAGGGTGAATATGAAGCTTTACGTCCCGCAACTTGAGTCCGCCAAGGAAGCACTCGTAGAAAGATTGAAGACCCATAGCTTCCTGCGGCGTTGCCGCGAGGGACAGGTCACGCTTGAGGAAATGAAGGTATTTCTTGTTCAGCAAGGGCTCTACGCCACGAACTTCACAAAATATCTTACCGCAGCGATGTCTAACCTGCCAAGCAACGCCGAGATACGGCCCCTGGCCAGAAACCTGTTCGATGAGTGCGGCTTCAGCGGGACGAAACCGCACGCGGTGGTCTATGATGAAATGCTGGCGGGCTTCGGCCTCACCTTGCAGGGCGCCGCACCATTAAGCGGTACGGTGAAGCTGATCGACACGATGTTCCGGCATTGCCGCAGCGAAAACCCGGCATATGGAACTGGTGCGCTCAACCTGGGGGCGGAGGCGCTGGTGCCCGACTTCTATACCGACATCGTCAAGGGCTTCGTAAGCTGCGGCGTGCCCGAAGACAAGCTCGGGTTCTTCACGCTCCATATCGTGGTTGACGACGATCACGCCACGACGCTGGGCGAGATCATGGACGCAATCGCCAAAGCCAAACCCGAGGAAATCCGCAACATGATTGCCGCGGGCAGCGATCTCGTGGATGCCCGGATGGAGTTCTTTACATCCGTTGAACACGCGGCAAAGCCTCTTTCCGCCGCCAGCTAGACATATCCGCCATAACTTAAGGCGCATCAAATTTGACACCTGGGACGGCGCTGCAGCTTTTCGCGTTGTCCCTTATCCCGTTCCACTTAAGCTCTTGCGCGGAGGATCCCGTGAGCGAAATGCATAACCCGACTTCAACGCTGGAAAAACCCGAGCTTATCGACATCGCCAAGAAGAGGATGGTGCAGCACCTGTCGATGCCCAATTGGTCGGTGCGCCAGAAGCTGGCTCTCACCGCCCGCATACTGCACAGCAAAGGGCATGAGTCCGGCCTGACCGGGCAGATTTCGGGGCGCGGCGAGACCCCTGGCACCTTCTATTCGGAGCGCCTGGGCTTCGGCTTCGACGAGATCACGGCATCGAACCTGTTGAAGGTCGACTACGACCTCAACGTGCTCGAAGGCGAAGGCATGGTGAACCCGGCCAACCGGTTCCACACCTGGGTCTATAACGCCCGGCCGGATATCAACTGCATCATCCATACTCACGCGACGCACACGGTGGCTCTGGCCATGTTGGAGCGGCCGCTGAATATCTCCTATATGGACGTTTGCGTGCTTTATGACGATGTCGCGATGCTACCGATCTGGACTGGCGTTCCCGTCGGTAACGAAGAGGGCAGAGTCATTGCCGAAACGCTCGGCGACAAGCGCGCGATCCTGCTTTCGCATCACGGCCTGATCGTCACCGGAAAAACGGTCGAGGAAGCCTGCGCGGTCGCGGTGATGTTCGAGCGCGCCGCCGAGCTTCAGCTTCTGTGCGAGAGCGTGGGCGAGATCAAGCCCATCGAGCCGGCGCTCGGCAGGCAGGCGCACGATTGGATCTTGCAGGAGCGGCGCTCGCAGGCGACGTTCTACTACTACGCGCGCCAACTCTTGCGCTCGCTGCACCACGGCGACCAGCATCCGCTGAGCTGAGGCTCCGCTGGAGCTTCGTGCGGATTGCCGGTCTTTTCTGGCGGCAGCGTGCTCTGCCGCCGGTTGCTGCAAACGAAAGGGCAGCCGGTCTGGCGGCGCTTGTCGCGAGGGATCGCTTAACCCGCTTATGCGGCCCTCTCGCTCAAGCGAAACTGCCCAGCCTCGATGATCACGGCTTTCACCGCGGTCTTACTTCTAGCGTGGCCGGACAGAACAAGCTGATGAGATTTGGCGGCCTCTCGTAACTGCGTTTTGTTCAGCACACCGGGCGCAGTGCGAAGGGCTGCCTCGCCATCGTTGCGCAATATCAGGATCGGGTTAATCGACGCGATTTCCACGCGAGGCGTAACCCGGCGTCCTTGCACTGTTCTCACCTCAGCGATAATGCCGGAAGGCAAAGGCGGGGTTCCTTCCGGAGCTTTGCGGGTTAACAGACCGTGCATTTCGCGTAAACGCTTATCATGGTAAATACAAACGTGATTAACGCGAGCCGCTTGCTCGTTTTTCTCGCGAATTCCGGCGAATTTTTCCGTGTTTTCGCGCGATTTTTACGATTCAAAAAATCCGTTAAATATAATTGCAGATCGCGCATTAACCATGATTTTGTCGCTTCCGCCGCAATTCAAGCGCGATTTTCATAAACAAAACCCAATACTTAGCAACACCAACGAAATTTTTAAACATTTACGCTATATTTGTCCAAACTCGAAAACCGGCCCCCATCATGCCAATTCCTGCCGTTATCGCGTTAAACGGAGGTAATTTACCTCCGTTTCCAAGGCCCCTACCGCCTTAGCGGGGCGCCATGCGCAGCGCGCCGTCGAGCCGGATTTGCGCGCCGTTGAGCATCCCGTTCTCGCAGATATGGCGCACAAGTGACGCGTATTCCGCGGGCTCGCCCAGCCGCGCCGGAAACGGCACCGTCGCACCAAGCGCGGCCATGGCCTCCTTGGGCAGGCCCTCGACCATCGGCGTGCGGAACAGCCCCGGCAGGATGGCGTTGACGCGGACGCCGTCGCGGGCCAGGTCGCGCGCTATAGGCAGTGTCATGCCCGCCACGCCGCCTTTCGATGCGGAATAGGCGGCTTGGCCGATCTGCCCCTCCACCGCTGCGACGGATGCGGTGCAAACGATGACGCCGCGCTCGCCGTCCGGCGTCAACGGATCGAGCGTCACCATCGAGGCAGCCGCGCCCGCGATCATGCGGAAGGTGCCCGCGAGGTTGACCGCAATGACCTTTTCGAAGTCCGCGAGGCCATGCACCACAACCGCGCCCGTGGCCTTGTCGCGGCTTATGGTCTTCTTGGCGATGGCGATGCCAGCGCAGTTCACAAGAATGCGCTCCGGCCCGTTGGCCTCGCGCGCCGCGCCCAGCGCAACGGCAACGCTCTCCTCGTTGGTCACATCGCAATAGCAGAACACACCGCCGGTTTTCGCGGCGTGCGCCTCGCCCGCTTCGCGGTTCACGTCGAAAATCGCGACCTTGCAACCCGCCGCCGCAAGCTCCGCCACCGTCGCGGCGCCAAGCCCGGACGCGCCGCCCGTGACGATGGCCGCGATGTCATTCCCAAGTTTCATGATGTCCCTCACTCAAGCGCCGGAGCCAAGCCAGATCCGGCCGGATACACGCGCCGCCTTCCTCGCGAGACGGTGCCCCCGCCGCCGCGATTCAGGTGCGGCATCCGCGATTTAAGCATGGATCGCGCCGGGCCGCTAACCCCCGTCCGCGAGCCGGGGCGCGCAACGTCGCCGCAGGAGCGGCTGGCGGCATCGCCCTCCGGAGCGCCGCTACTCGCCGCCGATGAAGTTGAAGCCGGTCCCGTAAACCGTTATGGATGCGGCGCCCGAGACCATGTAGGGGCTCGAAACGCGGACGCCGGCCACGCCATCGTAGCCCGCCGCCACGGCCTTTTCTTTCAGCGCCTCGATGGCCTGCGCCATGGCCCGGTCGAGCACGCCTTCGTAGCGGCGCAGCTTGCCGCCAATCACGTTCTGGACCGCCTCGCGCGCGTCGCGCAGCAGGTTCGCCGCCAGTACCGCGTTGGCGTAGATCAGGTCGCCTTCCTTGATGCGGCGGCCCGAAAGGCTTTCCACCGT
>JBNKTW010000088.1:0-4678 GCA_050298295.1 Rhodomicrobiaceae bacterium | reverse complement strand
CCCAAAAATCCGGAATGGATCGGAGGGAGAAACCCTGTGCGCAGTGGCCGTGCGCGACAAAAGCCTTTCAACTCCCTCCGAATCGCCCCCTTCCGAACGGGCATTTATGGGATAGCATGGGTAATGGTGGGCGTCAAGCCTCGCCGCAACGTGCGCGCGCGCTTTTTTGAGTAAAAACCGCCATGCCCGCCTTTTTCCGCCTTCGCGGGGCCGGACGCTCAAGTTTTGCTATGGAATCGGAGAGGAGGCGCAGGGCACGCGGCGCAGTTCAACGCGCGCCCGATTCGAGTCTAGCTTGCGTTACGCTTCAGGAATGCTTGGATCGCAGCGGCGGTGTCTTCCGGCTTTTCTTCCTGGGGCATGTGGCCGCAATGCGTGAAAAGCGCCAGCTCGGAAGAGCGCATCTCCTCGTGAAGCCGCAAGCCCAGAACAACGGGCACAACCTTGTCCTGCTGGCACCAGACGATAAGCGTGGGCAGCTTGATGGTCCTATAACGAAGCGCGATCTCGTCAATATTTTCCGGGATCAATTTCTCAATGGTCTTCGTCAAGGCGTGCCTCGCGGAGGATGAGTAAAGTGTGTTCGCATACTCCGCAATGTCTTGCCCGGTGATCTTGTCAGGGTCGTAATAGGCAAGCCGCAAACCTTGCCGTGCCTGTAACTCCGGCGGCACCAGCGTCATGCCGATGTCACCCACCATGGGGATCTGCAGGAGCCTGAAAAATATTGGCATCGGCTGCCGGTAGGCGATGGTGTCGATCAGTACGATGTTGCGGATGCGCGGCTTCCGCCGCCGGCCGGCGTTGAGCGCCAGGGTGAGCGTAACGCCGCCGCCAAAGGAGTGGCCGATCACGGTCAGGTCGCGAAGGTTCTCCTGCTCGATGAAGGCCTGGACGGCTTCGGCCTGATCCTGGATGGAATAGCGGTCATCCAGGGGCTTATCGGAAGCGCCGAAGCCGCGCAGGTCGATGGCGATGACGCGATGGTTTTTCGAAAGCTCCGGCATGATCGCGTGCCAGGTGTAGCTCGACGTGGCGAAGCCATGCAGCAGAAGGATCGGACGGCCCCGGCCCCGCTCGATCACGGCGACCCGCAACGGCCCCGACGGGGTTCTCACCGTTCTGAACTGAACCTCAGAGTCGTGATTGGCCATGAACGGCGCGCAAGAGCCGAGCACCGCCGTCAACGCCATCATCCATCCGAACAGAAAAACGCGCCGCATCTATCCCGTCAGCCCCAAGAATTTTCCCCCATGCCGTGTCCACACTTGCGGTGTCAAGCGGACATTTCTGTGACGGGCCAGATTGTGCCTTCACAAAAAAGACATGTGACAATTTAACGAAAACATGAGGAATTGCTTCAACGTGCGTTACCATTCAGAGGTTGAGTATGCGTGGCCTATTGAGTTTGTGTAATGCGTGGGATAACCGGAACATTTCTTGCCGCTTTGGCCATGGCCGCGCAAACAAACATGCCTTGCCGGGCAGAGGAAACCGGCGCGCCAAAGCCCCGTTTCGAGGTCTACAACGGTGCATATTACGACGGGCGCACTGGAAATCTGACCTCGTCTCTGGTTTGGGGCGTTTTCGGCTCAGTAACCCAGCCAGGCTTCCGGCTCAAGCTCGACAGCATAGCCGACCTGTACGGCCAGACGAATGCCCCTCTGTTCTCCAGCAAGTTCGTGGCCGCCGGCCTGAAAAACGTGAGCAACTTTATGGCCGGCTACCAGTTCAATTATAAACGGGCCACGATCAAGCTCTATGCGGGCGCGGCTTATAACGTGAAATTCCGGAGGGTGGAAATCAACTATCCCTTTTACGCCAGCATGATCCTGCAAGAAGAGACTTTTGGGGCCGCGGCAGCATTCCATGCCTATTGGCCGGTTGATGACCGCATCTGGGCTTCGCTCGACCTAACCTGGGTGCAGCCGGACCAGTCGGCATGGCTTTACTCCCGTTCAGCCTATGAGTTTTACCGGAGCGAGGGCGGGCTCAAGATTGGCGCGGGCGCGGAGGTCAATTTCACGCTGGCCGGCCACCCAAAATACAAGCGTGGAAAGAGATACGACCCTTACAAGAAATATCTCCGCGGCGGCGTCCTTCTCAATATCCGTTATGGTTCGAACGACCTGTCGCTGCTGGCCGGCCTGTCGCAGGCAAGCGGCGAGGAGGTTTTGCGTCCATATGCGGGGATTAGCTATGGCAGGCAATTCTAGCTGTCCTCCAGCAAGAAGCGGGAAGTCTGCCTCAATTCGAAAGGCTGGCGCGGCTGAAAGCCAAGAAATCGAGGGCCGCTGCGGTGCCGGAGAGCTTAATGCTGGAAGAATCCGGCCGGGCGCGGGACGGGGCCGCCACGACTGCGGAGGAGCCTTCGCTGGGGCTGACCGTGAGCTTGCCGGTGATCTGGCCACCCGGCGCGGCTATGCGCAGAGCCCCGGCGATATGGGCGCCACCAGCTTCGCCATTGAACTTAAGCGCGGCCCCGGCGGGCGTGACCACGCCGTCCACCGAGGCGGCGGTGAATGGAAACGAGCCGGAATTCAGCTCCCAAGGAGCGCTCCCGCGCGCAAGCACCTCGCTCAAACGCTTCGCCACCTCGCCATCGAGTGTTCCGCCAGACGGAAATACGATGGCGAAATTGCCCGTGGCCGCCTTCGCTTCCTGGCCGGGCGCTGTGTCCTTGAGGGGCATTTGCAGCGCGAGGCGAAGGGACATGGTGCCGCTGACCGCCACTGGCAGCGCCGCGGCGCCGGCAAGCGCCTCCGAATCGAGGTGGTGTCCGCTCGCGCTGACCGAAAGCGTATCGGGCTGCTTGGCGTCGTAATCCAGCCTGCCCGCGATCTTGCCGCCGAAGACCGCCAGCTCCGCGATATCGATGCTAAGAAGGCCGGCCTGCGAGCTGAGCGCGAAAGCAAGTGGGCCTGCCTCGTAAGCGCCCACACGAAGATGCTCGGCGGACATCCGCATATCGAAATCCGCGCGCCCAGCGCCGCCCAGGCCGGCCGGGATCAACGCCCGGAACGCGGTGGCGGCGCTGGCGCCGGCACTTCCATCGTCCGGCCCCGTGGGCATCCATTCGAGCGTATCGTAGGCAAGCGTGCCTTCGGTGAGCGCACGGCCCTGCCGTGTGCCAACCGTGAGCGCACCCTTCGCGCTTCGGCCGTCGAAGCCTATCGTGGCACCGTCGAGGCTTAGGCGGCCGCCGGTCCAAGTCAAGTCCCCTGCGACAGAAATGCCGTGGCCCTTTTCCCATGGCGCGATGGCGGCCAAGATCTTTTCGGCCGCGGGATGCCCTGGCGCGGCTTTGAGCTGGATTGTCCCGGCAGCGCTGTCTCCGTCCTGGCTCAGATCGCCCCGAAACGATGCTTCCAGGCCCAGGTCTCTAAGATAAAGACGGAAGTTGGAAGAGTCCGGGCTGCGGATGACGCCAATCGCGCCAAAGCCGGCGCGGGAATAAGCGCCGGGCTCGCCGCCCGCCGTAACGAACATGCAGTTTCGCAGCTCAAGCTGGCCGAAGCGGCTTAGCTCCGCGAAGGCCGCGGCCGCGCGCACCATTTCGAGCCCGGAAAAACGGTCTTGCCCGGACGCAGCCGCGCGCCGGTTCAACACGAACCGTGGCGCTTCGACAGTAACCTTTTTGAACTCGATCCGCCCGCGCAGCAGTGGCTGCACCTTGAGGATGGCGGTCACGGACTTCGCCTCGATCCGGCTGACCGGGGAGAGCCGTGGCGTCGCGCCAAAGCGCACGTCACCCGCTTCGATCGAAAGCGAGGTGAAGCTCTTCACGCGAAGCGGCCCGCGGATGGACACAGGCCCCCCGCTCCATTCCGACAGGCTTTGCACGAGGCCGTCCTTGACCGCCCGGTCCTCTACCAGAAAGGGTAGCGCCGCCGCAAACATCACGGCGATCAGGCCAATACCGGCCGCGCCGCGAAGGAACCACTTTAGCGTGTATCGCAATTTTGAAGCGAGGTTGTGCATATTCCAGCAAATCCTGGGTGGACATCGGCGCCGGAGCCGTCAAAATCCTCTAGCACAGGCCATGCCACGTCGCCCGGATAGGTGATTGTTAAGGTTTAGAAGGTTTTTTTGGCATAGGCGAGTCCGAACTCGGGAGCGTTCACATGAAAACGGCGCCACTGTGGCTGCCTTCCGCGCAGGCCGTAAACGGCTCGCAGATGGCGCGATTCATGGCGGAGATCAACTCCGTTTCCCGCTCAGGTTGCGCAACATATGCGGATCTTCACGCTTTCTCCATCCGGGAAACCGATGCCTTCTGGTCGAAGGCCTGGGATTTCCTGGGCATTATAGGAGAGCGCGGAAGTGGGCCGGTTTTCAGGCCGGGCGCGCGTTTTCAAGATGCACGTTTTTTTGAAGGCGCACGGCTCAACTATGCCGAAAACCTCCTGCGCAAGGGCAATGACAGCCCGGCGATCATTTTCCGGGGCGAAGCCGCGCGCCGGGAAACACTGAGCTGGGCAGGCTTACAGGCGGCGGTCAGCCAGGCGCAGCAAGCCATGCGTGCGATGGGGATCGGCGAGGGCGACCGGGTTGCGGCGCTCATGCCCAACATGCCCCAAGCCATTATTGCCTTCCTCGCGGCCTCCTCGCTCGGCGCTGTCTGGTCGAGCGCTTCACCGGATTTTGGCGTGGGCGGCGTCCTCGACCGTTTCGGGCA
>JBNKTW010000087.1:0-23250 GCA_050298295.1 Rhodomicrobiaceae bacterium | reverse complement strand
CCGCCGCCCGGCCACGATGCGTACGAGATGGTTCGCCCCTTCCCGCAGCGGCATGAAATCGATAAGGGTGACAGCGCCATCGGGGGTTTCGAAATCCGTCTCCAGGATGAGCGTATCGTCGCGGTAGCGGCGTGTGACCCGTGCGGCGGGATCGCATGGGCCTATAAGCCAGCGGCCGTGCTCCGGCGTGCCGAGCAGCGCGGCGAAACATGCCGCGGAGTCGAATCGCGGCCAGCACAGCCAGTCGACCGAACCGTCGCGGCCAATCAGAGCCGCCGACTGGCAGTCGCCAACAAGCGCATAGTCTTCAATCCGGAGTGCCATTCCCTTTCCAATCCATCCAATTTGACTGCCGGAATTGCCGCCGCAAATCACCAATAGACTTAGGCGGCTCTCCGTTCCCTAGATAGATAGTGTAATGGGCTGCGGCTGGGGCTATTGGTGTCAGTTCACAATTCAGCGAAGGCAAGGTTTTCTTCCGGCCGGCGCGATGAACGGCGCGGCCATCGCCACGGAGGCCGTGGGGGATGACGATTAGCTAAGCTGGCCATCGTCAGGCAGTTTTCGCCGGACGTTCCAGATAAACTGTTTGGGTTGGATACGCGAACTCGATTTTTTCTTCTAGAAAGCGGCGGTGAAGCTCAAGGTTAATGGCCTGCTGGATATCCATATACGTGTTATAACTTGGCGACAGGACGTAATATACATATTCGAAGTCCAGGCTTGACGCTCCATGGCTTTTGAAATGCGCCCGGTCGAAGCGGACCTTTTCTTGAGCTTCGATAGCCGTCTTCACCATTTTCGGGATTTTCCTGATTTTTTCAAACGCCGTATCGTATGTAACCCCGAAGCTGCCCACAATTCGCCGCTCGAACATGCGTCCGTAATTGCGGATGCGGCTCGATAGTAGATCCGAATTCGACAGAATGAGCTGCTCGCCCGAAAGGCTGCGCACGCGCGTCGTTTTCAGCCCGATATTCTCAACCGTGCCCATCTCGTTGCCGAGCACCAGGAAATCCCCCACCACGAATGGCCGGTCCATGATGATGGAGAGCGAAGCGAAGAGGTCGCCAAGGATGTTTTGTGTGGCCAGCGCCACGGCGATGCCGCCAACGCCAAGGCCAGCAATCAGCGCGGATATGTTGACGCCGAGATTGTCGAGCGCCAGCAGGGCAATGCAGCCCCACACCGCGATCCGCACAAAAAATTTCGCCGTACCAAGAGTAGTAACCGTCGCAGGACTACTCGCGAGATTAGCGGTCCGGTAGCGTTCGTACCAGGCATCGTAGAAGCCCACGATCCAAAAGCCGGCTTGAACGAATAGGGCCACGGCGGCTGCGCCTTGCAAAAACCGTTCTAAGGCGGCCGGAAGCTGAAGCGGGAGGGAGCCCAGGCGGAGAGCGACGAAGAACAGAAGTGCAAAATGCGTGCGGTCGAGGGTGTCGAGCACAAAAGAGGCCCATGGCACATGGTAGCGCTCGGCGGCTTTTCTGGAATGGGCGGCTGCAAACGCGCGCAACAGGTACAATAGGACGAGTGACGCTAAAGTTGTAAACGCCGCCACCACCCACTTGCCGGATGAATTTCCGTATATCGTCAGGTCTTGGAGATGTGAAAGCATGTCTGCTTTTGCGTGATGTAACGATCCAGGATTTCTATGTTACGGGATCGGGAAATACGGGCAAGCTAGAACTGTGCCAGCAAGGCACGCGAGGGTTGCTGGCAACATTTTCCATCGGCGTGCCAGCGCAGCCTGGCCGCCTGCCGCCACGAGCGCGGCGGGCCGGACACCCGAACGGAGCGCGCCATTCTTGGTGTAAGGAGAAACGCAAAAATCAGTGCTGCGGAAAAGCCCCCTTCACACTCTCTCTCCCCTTGGGGAGAGAGAACGCCCGAACGTCCGCTGCGGAAAGTTCAGCGGTCCCTTCTCCCCTTGGGGGAGAAGGACAGGATGAGGGGGGCTTCGCAGCGGTTATTTTTGCGCCTGTCCTAAGATAATATCGATTAGGGCTGCACATCCAAAGCCGTGCCGGCTCCGGCCGGTTTTGCTGCTGCCTGGTCCGCCACGATGAACGCCGCATCCCGGCGCACGCGCCCCGCTGGGATCGAAGCATCGCCGTCGCGCAAGCGTGCGAGCATTCCGGCCTTTCCGGGGCCTGTCACCAGCCAGAGAATTTGGCGGGCGCGGTTAAGTATGGGGTAGGTCAAAGTCATGCGGCGGTGTCCAAGAAAGACCCCAGTCACCGCGGCACCGGCTTCCGCGATATTTAGGACGGGATCGCCGGGTATCAGCGAAGCGGTGTGCCCGTCGCCGCCCAGGCCGAGATGAACGAGGTCAAGCACCGGCGGAGAGCCGGCAACGCGTTCCAGTGTGCGGGTATATTGCGCGGCAGCCTCTTCAAGGTTGGGCTCCTCCACCGGCATAGCATGGACATGGCTAGGCGGCACGGCGGCGTGATCAAGGAGGCAGTCCTGAATGTGGGTGAGGTTCCTGTCCGGATCTCCCGCTGGTGCCACGCGCTCGTCAGTCTGGAAAATGTGAACCTTGTCCCAAGGCACATCCTCATCCGCAAGCGCGCGGAGCATCAGCCACGGAGTGCTGCCGCCGCTGAGCGCCATGGCGAACCGCCCGCTTTTGGCAACGGCCTCCCTGGCCGCCGCGGCTACGATACGGGCGGCACCCGTGGCTGCACTCTCAGGATTGGCGAAGACTTTGATTTGCATCCTGCGTCCTAATCACGGGGCTTCTCTATATGCCCCCCGAACTCGTAGCGCATCGCCGATAGAAGCTTGTCCGCGAAATCCGCGCCGCCCCGCGAGCTAAAACGCTGGAAGAGCGCCGTACAGAGAACCGGCGCAGGCACACCTTCGTCAAGGGCGGCCTTTGCCGTCCAGCGCCCTTCGCCTGAATCCGTAACCTGCCCGCCAAAACCGGAAAGCGCGGGATCTTTCGCCAGGGCCGCCGCCGTAAGGTCCAGGAGCCATGAAGAAATGACGCTCCCGCGCCGCCAAACCTCGGCGATATCCGGCAATTTGAACTCATATTGGTAGTGGTCTGGATTAGACAGCGGCGTAGTTTCCGCATCTGTGCTGCGATTTTTCCTGCCTGCGTCAGCGTGCTTAAGAACATTCAGCCCTTCCGCATAAGCAGCCATGATGCCGTATTCGATGCCATTATGAACCATCTTGACGAAATGGCCTGCGCCGGCCGGGCCGCAATGGAGATAGCCAAGCTCCGCAGTGCCGCCAGAGCGCTCCCGGCCTGGGGTGCGCGGAATTCCGCCAGTACCCGGCGCCAGCGTGCGGAAGATCGGATCGAGACGTTGCACAGCCTCTCCGGGCCCGCCGATCATCAAGCAGTAGCCGCGCTCAAGCCCCCAGATGCCGCCGCTCGTGCCGGCATCCACATGGGCGATGCCCTTGGCTTCAAGTTCGCGCGCGCGCCGGATGTCATCCACGTAGTGGGAGTTGCCGCCATCGATAATAATGTCGCCGGCCTCAAGATGGGGCACCAAGCTGCCAACGGCGTCATCGACGGCCGCGGCAGGAACCATCATCCATACCGCCCGCGGACGCTCCAGCTTCCGCGCCACATCCTCAAGCGATGTGGCTCCCGTGGCGCCATGGCGTGCCAGTTCCTCCACCAGTTCAGGCGATCTATCGTACACCACGCATTGGTGGCCATCCCGCAGGAGCCGGCGCACCATGTTGGCGCCCATTCTGCCAAGCCCAACCATCGCAATTTGCATAGTTATCTCCTCGCATGGAATTGCGCACAGGCGATACCGGTGCCTGTGCGCTCAAGAAAACGCGCAGCTTTGCGGGCGCGGCCGGCTGGAATCTTCTTGCGCCTGCCCCGGGCACCGCCAGCACTGACTAGCAGAACAGCGCTGGTGCGGGCCTTGCTCACAAGTTGCCACCTTCCTCAACGTCCATTGCCCGGCCCAACGGGCAGCCATGAGCGGCCGTCACGAGCGATCAGCGCGTCAGCCTCCGCCGGGCCAGCAGTTCCTGCGGCATAATTCGGGAACTTTGGAGCCGGGTTGCTTGCCCATGCTTCGATGAGTTGCTGCACGGAACCCCAAGCCGCCTCGACGGTGTCTGCCTTCTGGAAGAGCGTTGCGTCACCCTGCAGGCAGTCGTAGATCAGCGTTTCGTAGCCTACGGATACGAGCGGCTTGAAATAGCTGCTGTAAGAGAAATTCATCGCAACGCCGGCGATCCCGATGTCCGGGCCGGGCCGCTTGGCGCTAAATGTGACCGACAAACCCTCGTCCGGCTGGATACGCAGGGTCATGATATTCGCCGGCAACCGCTCGACCGGCGTGTCACGGAACAGCGCATAGGGTGCTTGCCGGAACCGGATCGCAATTTCGGTGGATCGCGCAGGCATACGCTTGCCCGTGCGCAGATAGAAGGGCACGCCGGCCCAGCGCCAATTGTCGATGCTAAGCTTCAGAGCAGCAAAGGTTTCGATCATGGAATCCGCTGCAACGTCCTCTTCCTGCCGGTAGCCGGGAACAGGGCCGCCAAGCCGGGTTCCGGGCCCATATTGACCGCGCACCGCATCTTCAGGTGCAATGGACCGGATTGCCTCGAAAAGCTCGGTTTTCTTCGCGCGGACGGAGTCGGCGCCAAAGCAGGTGGGCGGTTCCATTGCCACCATGGCGAGGAGCTGAAACAGATGGTTGGGCACCATGTCCCGCAAGGCGCCTGTCCGTTCATAGAACCGGCCGCGCTCCTCGACGCCAATAGCCTCCGCGGCTGTGATCTGAACATGTTCGATGTGATCGCGCCTCCACAGCGGCTCAAAGATGCCGTTCGCGAAGCGCAAGACCAGGATGTTTTGAACCGGCTCTTTGCCAAGGAAATGATCGATCCGGTAGATTTGGTCTTCGGAAAGAACTTTGAGGATCCCTCTATTCAGCTCCTTGGCCGAAGGGAGATCATGGCCGAATGGCTTCTCGACGACAACACGCCGCCACCCGCCATCTGTTTGCCGGGTGAGACCCGCCTTGCCAATCTCCTGGATTATTCTATAGAAAAAGCGGTCTGCCGTGGCGAGATAGAACAAGGTGTTGCCGCCAGCTTCCTGTCCGCCGTTCTGCTGCGACAGTAACGCTTTGAGCTGGCTATAGGTTTCGGGACTGGTGTAATCGCCCCTAAAATAGCGCACGCGGCTGATGACCCAGTCCCAAGCGTGCCTGTCAAGCTGGCGCGCCTCGGATTCGGTCCCGCCTTTCTGCGTCAGATTCACTATTTCATCGGTCAAGCTCTGCCGCCAAGTTTCAGTGGTCAAGGGGTTATGATCGACCCCAATGACGGAGAACGTATCCGCAAGCCTGCCGGCGCGAAAAAGGTTATAGAGCGCCGGCACAACGAGACGTTTCGTAAGGTCTCCTGCGGCGCCGAAAATTATCATGGTTGCGGGCGCCGCCTGACGGCTGCCGGCAACGCTTACGGATGGAGCTGCTGTCTCGTTCATTCGGCCCCCTTGCGCCTAATAAAGCACCGCTTGTACTGATTTGCATGTCCCCCGCGCCAGCCATCGCTTTGGATTAAACAATCTCCATGATCGATTCTTTCCAGACTATATTGCCGCGCCCGCGGATGGCGCAACTCTTGCGTGCAGTATTCCACGTCCTTTCTCCCTTCCACGCCGGGGTTACCTGCCTAAGGCCCCACTGATATCTTTGTGAGCGAGCATCTGGGCGAGGCTCGCCGCATCCCCTGGCCTGGTTCATCGGAAGTATTTCTTTCAATATATCTGGGCAGTAGCAATTTTTGTTGTGTTTCCCGCACGGTGGAACCTCGCGTAAAATTCCCATCAAGCCGCCGGACTTTGTGATAGATGGGAACCGATATAGATATTGCATTGATAATGGTCAACGTTGACAACAGTTCAACATTCACGGTAATTTGAAATATTGTTATACTCTGTGAATTAATAGCTTAACCGGCGAGTTCAAAATATATCCTGTGCAAATCGATACTAGGGTAATCATACCTCATGCAAATAACTAATAAACCATCGCTAATGGGGACACGTTTTTGCGCAATGCGTCAATACTGTCGCGGCGAATTGCGGCTATCATGCTTATGCCGTCTGCGGCAAACTGAACCAACTTATGGAAATGGCCACGCGCAGCCCAATATTTTCGCCATCAAGACTTGCTGCACCGCGAGTGATTGGATCATGTCCTCCCCTGACAAACGCCTCCGCAACGAATTGCTTGGTGTGATCGTCCTCAAGGCCGGCCTCCTTTCAATCCTGTGGCTAATCTTCGT
Organism: Rhodomicrobiaceae bacterium; assembly: GCA_050298295.1. Lineage (GTDB taxonomy): Bacteria > Pseudomonadota > Alphaproteobacteria > Rhizobiales > Rhodomicrobiaceae > Rhodomicrobium. Next base: position 16,962 of record JBNKTW010000087.1, on the reverse strand, counting down.
TCACGGCGCACGCGTATCCGTCGATGCCGGGGGCATGGCGCAGCATGTAATTCCCCCTCATGAATTTGTCTCCCAAGGAGGGCAGAATGCTCACTGACCAGCTTGTCGATCTGTCACGGCTGCAATTCGCAATCACCGCGATGTATCATTTCCTCTTCGTGCCCCTGACCCTCGGCATGACTTGGCTGCTCCTCATAATGGAGTCGGTCTACGTCATGACCGGCAAGACCATCTACCGCGACATGACGCAGTTCTGGGGCAAACTCTTTGGCATCAACTTCGCGCTTGGCGTGACCACGGGCATCACGCTTGAGTTCGAGTTCGGCACGAACTGGGCCTATTACTCGCACTATGTCGGCGACATCTTCGGAGCGCCGCTGGCTATCGAGGGGCTGATGGCGTTCTTCCTGGAATCGACCTTCATCGGCCTGTTCTTCTTCGGCTGGAACCGCATGTCGAAAGTCCAGCATCTGGTTGTGACCGCGCTTATGGGCGTTGGCACAAATTTGTCGGCGCTTTGGATCCTGATCGCCAATGGCTGGATGCAAAATCCGGTGGGTGCCGCGTTCAATTACACAACGATGCGCATGGAGCTTACCGACTTCTGGGCGGTGCTGTTCAACCCGGATGCGCAGGCGAAGTTCGTGCACACGGTTTCGGCGGGCTACGTCGTGGCTTCGCTGTTCGTGCTCGGCATCTCGTCCTATTATCTCCTGCGCGGACGCGATCTCGAATTCGCTAAGCGGAGCTTCCGCATCGCGGCGGCTTTCGGCTTTGCGTCGGCCTGCTCGGTGATCGTGCTGGGCGACGAGTCCGGCTATACGGTCGCCGAGGCGCAGCAAACCAAAATGGCGGCGATTGAGGCCATGTGGCATACCGAGCCCGCTCCTGCCGGTCTCACGCTTGCTGCTGGGATCAACGATAAGGAGATGAAGAACGATTGGCAGGTGCAGGTGCCGTGGGTGCTTGGCCTGATCGGCACGCGCTCCGTGGACAAAACGCTACCTGGGATCGTGGAGATCCGTGCAAAGAACCGCCGGCGCATCGAATCCGGTATCCAGGCTGTGACCGCGCTTGAAGCCCTGCGCAAGAAGCCGGACGACGCCGCAGCTAAGGCAAAGTTCGAGGCTCACAAGGCCGATCTCGGCTTCGGCCTGCTCTTACGCAAATATGTGACCTCTATGGATCAAGTGACGCCTGCGATTATCGATAAGGCCGTCGCGGATACGATCCCGGCGGTTGCGCCGATGTTCTGGACTTTCCGGCTCATGGTGCTACTTGGCTTCAGCTTCCTCGCGCTATTCAGCCTCGCCTTGTGGTATAGCATTACAGATACTTTCCAGAACAGGCGCTGGCTCCTCCGCTGGGCGCTCTGGTTCATACCGATGCCCTGGCTCGCCTGCGAACTTGGCTGGTTCGTCGCCGAGTACGGCCGTCAGCCCTGGACCATCTATGGCGTGCTGCCAACGCATCTTTCCGTGTCGTCGCTGAGCGTAGCCAGCCTTTACGGCTCACTCGCCGGTTTCATCGGCTTCTACACTCTGCTGCTGGTGGCCGAGCTTTACCTGATGTTCAAGTTTGCACGCCTGGGCCCCTACAGCCTGGGAACCGGCCGCCACGCGGCGCCGGCGCATGTGACCCAAGTATCGTGAGGACAAAGCCATGCTGGATTACGAGAGCTTGAAAGTGATTTGGTGGCTCCTTGTGGGCGTACTGCTCATCGGCTTCGCCATTATGGACGGCCACGACATGGGCGTTGGCACGCTCCTGCCCTTCGCGGGCAAGAATGACGAGGAGCGGCGCATCATCATCAACACGGTGGGGCCGCACTGGGACGGCAACCAGGTCTGGTTCATCACCGGCGGCGGCGCGATCTTCGCCGCTTGGCCGCTCGTATACGCCACGGCGTTCTCGGGCTTCTACTGGGCAATGCTTGCCGTGCTCTGGGCGCTATTCTTCCGGCCCGTTGGCTTCGATTACCGCAGCAAAATCGAAAGCGAAACCTGGCGGAAAACCTGGGACATCGGGCTGTTCATCGGCGGCACGGTGCCTCCGCTTATCTTCGGTGTGGCCTTCGGTAACCTGCTCCAAGGCGTACCGTTTCACTTCAGCGCCGATATGGTGCCGCACTATGAAGGCACGTTCTGGGGCCTGCTCAATCCGTTCGCCTTGCTTTGCGGGGCAGTCTCCAGCGCCATGATAATCTTCCATGGCTCCATTTACCTCATGCACCGCACGGTGGAACCCATCCATGGCAGAGCGCGCACCGCGGCGCTTGGCGCGGGCCTCGTCATGCTCGCCTGCTTCACGGTTGCGGGACTGTGGATCCGGGAAGGCATACAGGGATACAGCGTTGTATCCGCGCTGGACCACGGCACGGCGCTCAATCCGCTTGCCAAAGAGGTGGCGCGCGCGCCAGGTGCCTGGCTCGATAACTACAGCCGCTTTTCTTGGGCGCCCGCCGTGCCGCTGCTGGCCTATCTGGGTGGTTTCCTGGCGCTCTACTTCGTCAGGAAGGGGCGTACGCTTGCCGCTTTCGTGGCTTCCTCGATAATGATTGCCGGGATCATCGGCACCGTGGGCATCTCGATGTTCCCGTTCATCATGCCATCGTCCACGGATTTGAAATCGTCGCTGACGGTTTGGGACGCCTCGTCCAGCCCGCTCACCCTGGCGATCATGTTCTGGGTAACGCTCATCTTCATGCCGCTCATTATCGCTTACACGAGCTGGGCTTATAAAGTAATGGCCGGCAAGGTAACCGCGGCTTACATCCGCGAGAACAGCCATTCAGTTTACTGAGGAGGCCGCGAAATGTGGTATTTCGCCTGGATGCTGGGCGTTGGATTTGCGATCCTGCTCGCGATCCTCAACGCCATGTGGCACGAAGCACAGGAAGACCGGGCAACGATTGCGGAAAACGCCGCCAAGCCGGCCACGGAGCCGGAACCGGCTCCGGCCGAACATTGACGGACGGGCGGCACCGCCAGTAGCTCGCACGGCAGCCGGTAAACCCGGCTGCTTGATGCGGGAGCACCGGCGGAAGCAGCAGCATTCCGCCGCTGACTTTGCTTGCGGGCTTCTTGCGAACTGCCGCCCTTGAGCTTGTGCGCTCCGAAAAAGCTTGGTTGTGTACTGTTTCAGGGCCGCCACAAAGGCGGCCCCTGGGCTGAAGGGGATCCAACGCTTTGCAGAAATGAGGTGCTCTTCCGCACTGTGTCACACGCCCGTCCGCTAAAATATCTGGGAGCGGAAAGAACCAGGACTTGAGAAAATGGCCGTGGCAGACCTTGCCCGTACCGGGCGGTCTCAATTCTGCGAAATCCTGAATGTCCCGCTTTGCACGCGCCATTTTCCAGGAAGCTGCCAACCTGGTCCTCAGCGGCTGCGGCCATATGGTTGTTGTGTCTCCGGGGACAGCGCATTCAAGATCGCAGGATAGTCGAAATCCTCCGCCAAGCGCTGCAGCTGCTTGCCCAGCCCGGAATCGATTTGCGCGATTTGGGCTATGATAGCCGCTATGGTTTCGCTGTCCAGGCTCTCCAAGGCATCCGCGAGTTCTTTGCGGATGCTAGCGGGTAGAGCGGCGAGCTTGCCGGAGACCGGTATGGCGGATCCAATTGTGGCCTCTGCTGTGGCTTCGGCGGCCTGGTAGACGTATTGGACACCGAGCTGCTTTGCCAGGCAATCGTAGATTTCCTCCGCCCGGTAGGGCTTGCGCACGAAATCGTCCATACCGGCGTCCAGCATTTCCTGCTGCTGTTCCTTGAACGCCGAAGCCGTCACCGCGACGATCTTGACTTCCCCGCCGGCTGGCAGCTTGCGAATAGCTTGTGTGGCTTGCATCCCGTCCATAACCGGCATCCGGCGATCCATCCAGATAAGGTGCGGATGCCACTCCTCGAAAAGCTTCACGCACTCCTGGCCATTCTCCGCCACTCTTACCTCTAGGCCAATCTTGGTCATTAGCTGATTGAGCAGCATTTGCTGTTCCCGCTGGTCCTCGGTGATCAAGATGCGGTACGGGGGTTGCCCCGGTGCAAGGCCCGTCACTTCTCTGGCGGGCGGTGCTTCCTCCAATGCAGGGGTGCCGGCCCAGGCAGCCTCCTCCGCAGGGACTTCGACGCGGAAGACAGACCCCTTGCCGGGGGTACTCGTTACGCCGATGGTGCCACCCATCAGTTCGGCAAACTGGCGTGAGATGGCAAGGCCCAGTCCCGTGCCCATTTGTGCACCCGTTTCGCCAAGCTGTACAAAGGGCTTGAACAATCGCTTCTGGTCTTCCGCGCTAATGCCGGGGCCGGAGTCCTCGACCTCCATTACAAGATGCAGCCTGCCATTCTTCCTCACGCCGAGACGTATTGCGATACCGCCCTGCTTGGTGAATTTCAGCGCGTTGCCAGCGAGATTGACAAGCACTTGCCGCAGACGCGCCTCGTCTCCCTTGACGTAATGCGGGACGGCTGGGGATTGGTCCACAAGCAGCCGCAAGCCTTTCTCCTGCGCGCGCAATTGCATCATGCCGGCCACGTCGCGGACCATGGCGCCGATATCGAAGGGGGCGATATCGAGCTGCACGCGCCCTGCCTCGATTTTTGCGATATCCAGCACGTTATTGATGACAGTAAGCAGATGCTCGCCGCTGCGGTTGATGATGTCGAGCTTTTCACTCTCGCTTTGGTTGAGGTCCAGCTCGCGCCGCAGCATACTGGAAAAGCCAAGAATGGCGTTGAGGGGCGTGCGCAGCTCGTGGCTCATATTCGCAAGAAACACGCTCTTGGCTTTATTCGCAGCCTCGGCGGCATCGCGCGACAAAAGAAGCTCGGCGGTCCGCCGCTGCACCGTATCTTCGAGCTGGTCCCGGTAGCGCCGGAGTTCTTCTTCATCGCGCTTGCGCTCCGTGATACCGGTATACATCCCGAAGGCGCCCTTGAACTGGCGTTGATCGTCGAAGACCGGCGCAGCGGAGACCATGGTCCACACCGTATGCCCGTCCTTGTGCCGGAAGCGGCGTTCATAGTGCTCCGATATCCCCTGCTGGAGCCTTTCCAGCCCCTGTGTGTGGTTAGGTGCGTCTTCTTCGAACATGAAAGCGGTCATTGGGCGCCCAACCATCTCTTCTGGCGGCCAGCCCAGCATTCCGGCCATCGTCGCGTTGACGAAAGTGGTGGTTCCGGCTGGGTCGAGCACCCATATACCTTCGGCGGCAGTATTCACAATCCGGCTATACTTCGCCTCGCTTTCCCTCAAAGCTTCGTAGGTGCGGGCGTTCTCCAGTGAAATGGCAGCCTGCGACGCTAGAGCCTCAAGAACCGTCTGGCGCTCCGCCGTGAAAGCGCCCGCCGCCAGATTGTTCTCCAGATATAAAATTCCAAGCAGCTTCACCTGTCTCAGGATCGGCAGGCAAAGCACGGACTTCGGCTTCGCCTTCCGCAGGTACTCGTCGGTGGAAAAGTCGCCCGCATTGGAACTGGCGTCGGCAAGAAATACGCTCTGGCGGGTTCGTTTGACATAATTGAGGATCGACGAGGCCACTCCAGGGCCGGATTCGGGCGGCCGCCGGCGGAATTCGAGCTGCCCGCTAGCGCCAAGCGCGGCGAACAGCTCGAAACTGGGCGCAACGAACAGGTAGCCCCTCTGGGCACCGGCATTTTCGAGCACAATCCGAAGCAGCGTCTGTGCAAGTTGCTCCTCCACCATCTCGCAGGAGATGGCGTGCTGGGCCTTGGCGATCGCGGTCACATCAAGCGATTCCGAACGGGCGGCGATGCTTCCCTGTTCCACGAAGTCTCTTCCGGCAAGGCCGGGGTATAAGGCGTCGAGCTGCTTCACCTTGGCGTCCGCCCCCCATCGTGCATAGCAGTATCGCGCTTCCCGCAGATAGGTCCGGGCCACCGTCTTGAGACCCCACTTACCGTAGAAGCGTGCCGCGGCTTCGAGGGCCATGGCTTCCCAATGTATAAAGCCATTCGCCTGGGCCGACTCGATTGCCTGTTCGAAAAGCCGTCCGGCTGTCATCCCGTCTCCGCGGATTGCAGCAATTTCCGCGGAAATCAGGGCGTGTCTGCTGGCAAAATTCTCCGGGCAGTTCTTCGCCCAGAAGGCAAATTTCTGTTCGCAGGCAGTCAATGCCTCCAGAATTCCGCTGGCGTCCGTTTCGTCGGTTTCGCCATAGGTCCGGGCCAGCGAAAGAGCGTCCAGAAAATGAAAAGTAGCTTCCGGGGACATGGACATGATGGCCGGAAGCATCTTCCTGGCCTCGCCGGAGTGCACCTTCGAGGCTTCTGTATCTCCCATCAAATAGGCCACGAAGAACTTCCCTAGGTGATAAAACGCGGCGCCGGTGAAATAGGCGGCGCTGACCATTTTCTCCAGGGATTGCAGCTCGTCGAATGTATCGTCGCTGAAGGAAATGCTATCCCGCGTGGCCCCCATCAGGCACTTCGCAAATTGTTGCTGAAAGCGGATGCATTGATAGACGGGTTCGTTCCGGCAACTTAGAGCAAAATCAGCGTATTTCTGAGATAGTTGAAGTATGCTAGAGAGATTGTCACCACGTTCGATCATTTGCCCCACGGTTGCGACGGCGATATAGCTTGCAGTAGACAGATTGCCGGAATCATAGCAAAGGACAAATCCTTTTTCGAGGATGGCAAAATCAGTAGAGATTGGCTTCATCCAGAAGTTGACCATGTTGCCATGAAGGAAGAGGCTTATGCCTTTTGCGCTTGGAGCATTGAAACGCTCGCTCAGCTTGATCGCCACTTCCGAGAAAGCATAGCCAGCCTGAGGAGAACCGAAAAGTGAAATTAGCATTATGCCGTAAGCGCTGTAGCCGTGACTAGATTCCTTGGTTGGGCCGTACTTGAGAGAGTAGTTGACCAGTTTCAGAACGATGAGCGGGAAAAGCTGCGGCCTGCTGCCGATGTAGGCTGACGGAGCCATCTTGGACAGGAGGTTGATAATCGCTATTGCCTGCGGATCGGCCGCTTCAGGGGCATCGGCGAGTTCCTCGATCTTCCGCCCCTGCAAATTCTCCGCCGCCGCTTTTGCCTCAGCCTGAATCATGGAGCCAATGGCTTCGCCGCTTTCAGGGATTTCCAATCCGAAGAGCTGGAGAGCCTGTATTCCAGCCGTAACCGCGGCGTCATACTTGCCTGCGACCTGGCAAACCTCAAGCCGGAGATTATATACGGCAGCTTTGTCGAGACTGGTTCTTGCATGGGCGAGCAGCTTATCGAAAAGCGCTTCTGCCTCGTTGAAGGCACCGCATAAACCTTCGCACTCGGCCCAGTCCAGAAACAGTGCGAACTGGAAATCGTACCGGGAGTTCCATAATGCCTCGGGCAGCAGGGCTGCCGAGGCTGCAAACAGGCTGCGCGCCGCGGCATAGGCGGCCGAAGCTCTGGCTCTCCGGCCCGCGGCAGCGTTCAGCTCCGCCAAATGTTCCCGCTCGGCTTGGTCCCTTATCAATGCGGCGCCGCGATTGAGATGAGTGGTGACGTCAAAGAGGATTTTGTGCAGTTCCTCCGGGGCGGCCCGGGAAAGCAGCATCCTGCCAATTCTCAAGTGAGTTGCGGGACGTTCTCCTTCGGGAATAAGTGCGTAAGCGGCTTCCTGAACACGGTCATGGACGAAGGAGAAGCCGTTTTCGTCCTGGACAACCAGCCCCATGCGGAGCGCTTCCTGGATGTTGTTTCGAGCCGTGCCTTCCGGTACGCCCTGAGCCAGGCTCAGCGTTGCGAGGCTGGTCTGATTGCCAAGGCAGGCCAATTCTTTGAGCGTGTCCCGCGTGCTGGCCGGCAGCAGATTTAGTTTTCCGGCCATCAGGCTGGCCACATTGCTGGTGATGCCTTCGGCGTGAATGCGGTCCAGGTCCCAGCGCCAGCGCGCGGGATGCCCGCCGAAGGCCACAAGCCCCTTTTCGGCGAGCGCGCTTATGAATTGGATCAAGAAGAAGGGATTACCACCAGTCTTCCTGTACACGAGCTTTGCCAGCGGAGCGGCTTCTTCCGCCTCGCAGTGGAACGTGTCCGCCGTTAGCTCAACCGTGTCCTGCTCTGTCAGCGGGGTCAGCTCGATGGAATTAACGCTGGCCCCGCATTTGCGTATGGTATCTAACGCCAGCATGAGCGGATGGGCTGGGCTGACCTCATTATCCCGGTACGCTCCAATCACCAAGAGATGCTTGGCGCCCGGATCCGTCAGCAAATGCTCGAAGAGCTGCAATGACGCCGTGTCCAGCCACTGCAGATCGTCTAAAAACAGGACGAGCGGATGCTCCCGTTGGGCGAATACCTCGATAAGGCGCAGGATAACGGCATTAAAGCGGTTCTGGGCATCTGGAGGGGGAACCTCGGGTACAGCTGGCTGTTCGCCGATCAGCGAGATGAGGTCGGGAACGAGGCTGGTCATTAGCTGGCCGTTCGGTCCGGCGGCCTCCAGCACGGCCTGCCGCCAGGGCGAAACCTCCTCCTCGTTCTTGCCGAGAACCTGCCGGACAAGTGCCTGAAGCGCCTGAGCCAGGGTGGCATAGGGGATATCGCGCTTGTACTGGTCGAATTTTCCCGAGGCGAATAGGGCGCGCCGGTAAACGAGCACCTTGTGCAGTTCGTTCACCAGCGCGGATTTGCCGATGCCGGAACTTCCGGAAATAAGCACAAGCTCCGGCTTTCCGCTGGCCGCAGTTCTTTCAGCGGCTGCCAGGAGCATTACGGCTTCCTGCTGACGCCCGTAAAGCTTCTCGGGGATCAGCAAACGGTCAGGGACGTCACGCGTTCCAAGAGGAAACGGCTCTATGCGCCCCTTGGTCCGCCACTCCGAAGCGCAACGCTCCAGATCGGCGGCCAGGCCTTCGGCGGTCTGGTAGCGATCCTCGGCGTTTTTCGCCAGGAGTTTCATGACAACGTCGGAAAGCAGTCCCGGGATGTCCGCCGAATGCTGTCCCGGCGGCAGAGGCTGGACCGCTATGTGGCAGTAGACCCATTCCATTGCATCGGACGCCGAAAAAGGCAAACGCCCGGTAAGCATCTCGTAAAATATGACTCCCAGCGAATACAGGTCGCTGCGGGTATCGATTGAGCGGTTCATACGGCCCGTCTGCTCGGGCGCCATGTAGGCGAGCGTTCCAGGGATGGCCCCGGGCAGATTAGGGGCTTGGCGTTCGCGCGACAGCGTTGTAGCGAACCCGAAGCCGGTGAGCTTCACTTGGACGGAGCCGCCCGGGCCGCTGCCGCCGAGGAATATGTTTTCCGGCTTGATGTCCTTGTGCACCACGCCCTGCCGGTGAAGCGCGGCCAGCGCCGCGGTTACGCCTATAGCGATCCTGAAGAACCGGTCCAGATCCAGCGGGGCCGCCAGATCGATGGCAAGCGCGTGGCAGTCAAAATCTTCCAAAATCAATGCGGCTGTGGCAGCGTGCCGCTCAATCTTGACGGGTCTCACCGCAAAGGCTGGGTCCAGCTTGCGCGCCGTTTCGTATTCGTGCTCCAACTGACCAATCGAGACAGCCGGGGGACGCGAAGAAATTGGCAGCTTTAGCAAAAAATGCTCATGACCCCGCGATAGCGCACGGTATATGGCAAAAGGGCTCGCCTCACAGATGATGGAAGTCAGTGTGTATCCAGGAACAGCGACTTCGTCTAACGCCATCGGCAAGCCTGTGGATCAATGACTTAAGGGCGCAAAGATCGTACCGCCAGCATCGTACAGGACCATTGGCGGAGCCACTGGTGCCGTTAAGCCTACAGCGGCAAACTTAAGAACTGCTTACGCCGGAACCCCGCCGCGCTGAATTTACACAGAACAGCTCCGCGGCACTTGCTTGAGTTGCATGCACATGGATCTGCTAACAACCGTTAATATTTAATTAAATATATTTTTAGCCCGTTTCTGTAGGGGGGCAAGCTCTGGACCAAATGGTTCAAGAAATTGTGCTGGGTGAAACGGCCGGAATTGGCCCATTTTTCCAAACGGGCCCCATTTCGTAAGCTCCGCAGCCAAGTGGCAAGCGGCCGCACGAAAGCGAAATCAGCGATTCAGGGGCCAAGCAGGCAGTGGTGTCCAGGTGGGGCATTCTCAAGAAAAGCCATGCAATCCTATGAGAGGAAATTGTCCTACCTTCCGTCTAAGTCTTTGATTTTGTTTGGTCATCAGCCTCCCCTAGGGAGCGCTCAAAATTGCTTTAGGCCATTGTTCTTATTAATATTTTTTCTTGGTGGAGTAATTTGGGGAATCGCACCCCTTGTCGTTTGTAACTAAGTTCGTCCATGTGACGGCAGACCTATAGTCCCGGCAGAACCGGCAATCGCAACGTAGGCAGACGGGTGTGCCGCCCGTGTCCGGCCAGCGCACCTTGCTGCTATGCCTCGGTCTCTGACAGCTGCATCACTTGCAGCAGGCTGAGCGTATCCGGCGGCTGCGTCCATCAGCGCATGTACATCGACCTTTTTCATCCGCATCATCGCAGCTATGACCCGGCCAGCCTTCGCGGCATCGCCGGTCATCAGATCTGGCAGACCCACATAGTTGATCTGCTAGGCCAAGCCAAAGCGGTCCTTCAGCCAGCCGCAGGCATTGTACGACCCGCCCACGCCCAACGCGTCCCAGAGCCGGTCGATTCCATGCTGATCCGTGCAATCAACGAGCAGCGAGAGCCGCCTGCGATGGCTGCGGTGGCGGCGCTACTAGCCATGGACCGCACGACCTTGCGCCAAGGGCACGAGCATCTCGCGGCTTCTAACCTTGGCGGTCCGGACGTAATCCTTCACAACCGGGTAGCCGCCCGTGTAGCCGTGCTCAGCCTTAAGCCGCTCAAATATTCGCTTCGCCGTATGACGCTGTTTCGGCGGCGCTGTCACATCCGCTGCAAGAATGGCCTTGATGACCGGGACTACGGGCCCCAGCTCCGGCTTCTCCGGCGGCTTCTGCCGCACATAGCCCGGCGGCGCTGAAAAACGGTATATCTTGGAAACCGTCTCACGATTGAGACCAAAAACGCGTGCTGCTTCCCGGCGGCTCTTACCCTCAACAAAAACGAACTGCCTCACTGCGGCATAGACTTCCACCGCGTACATCCCCCGCCAATCCCTCCCTGAACGGAAAGGATCAGCTTAGCCAGTGGCTGGTTATTACTTCGCCACGCAGCAGCACCATGCAGCCGCTCCACGGGCCGGTTTTCTCATTGGTGCGGCCACCCTGGCCCATCCTTCCAAACGGATCCCATTTCGTAGGCTTCCGCAGCCAAGCGGTAAGCGGTCGCACGAATGCTCCATTTCCTGCCGCAGCTTCGTCCCACATGCGCCGGATTCTTAATCATACGGTCAGTATACTGCGCGTTTGTATTTCCGGCGAAACGGCCAGGAGCCGTGCAGATAGCTTAGGCCAAGCGAACTTGGGGCGTGGGATGTGGGTTGGCATCGTTTTGGGGTTATTGATAGGGGCGGCCTCCGGTTCGCTTCCGGCGGCGTTGATTATGGCGATCATCGGCGGCGCTGTTGGGAGGGTGGCGTCTCAATCGCTCGCGAAAGAAGCTGCTGGCGATAGCGCAAAACCGGCGGATGCGGAAAGCGGGCTGGAGGCGTTGCAGGAGCAGGTGCGCCAGGCCAACCGGCGCATCGACCAGCTTGAGATACGGCTGCGGGAGGCGGGGATCATTTCCGAGCCTGCGGCTGGACCGCAAACGGCACCGGACGTCTTGACGGCGGCGGAAGCCGTGGCTGAGGAGCCGCCACCCGAGGTGCTTCTGGCCGAAGATGCCGATCTGTCCAGGCAAGCACCAGCAGTTGCCGCGGAGACAGCGTCCCCGCCCGGAACCGAGCCGTTGTCGGCTGCCATGCCGCTCGAAGTTACCGGCACGCCCGTTGTATATTCGGCGCAGGAGGAAGCAGAACGCGCCGAAGCGGCCAGCCCAACACCTCCCGAGTCAGAAGCAGCCCACCGGCCAGCCTGGGACAGCTATGATAGCCGGAGCACCGAACCACCAGCGCCCGCCATACCAGCATGGCTTTCCGAGTTCACCGCCCGCTGGATCACCGGCGGCAATCCCCTCGTCAAGATCGGGGTGTTGATCCTTTTCCTCGGCCTGGCCTTCCTGCTGCGCTATGTCGCCGAACACACCACCGTACCAGTTGAATTGCGTTATGCCGGGGTCGCGGCGGCCGGCATTGCCTTGCTGCTCGCCGGCTGGCGCTGGCGCAGCAGAGAGGACAACTACGGCCTGATCCTGCAGGGAGCGGGTATCGGCGTTCTATACCTGACAACAGTAGCAGGCATGAAGCTGCATCCGCTGATCCCTCCCGAGGGCGGTTTCGCCATTTTGACGGGTGTTGCAATCTTCGCCGTGCTGCTCGCCATCCTGCAGGATGCGCTGGCGCTGGCGGTGGCGGCCTCTCTCGGCGGTTTCGCCGCCCCGGTCCTGGCATCAACCGGCAGCGAGCACCATCTGGGCTTTTTCGCCTATCTGACGGTCCTCAACCTCGCTATTGCCGCCATTGCCTGGTTCAAGGCATGGCGGCTGCTCAACCTGATCGGCTTCTTCTGCACCGCATTCCTAGCCGGCTCCTGGGGCGTGAAATATTACGAGCCCGCGCTATTCAAACTCGCCGAGCCATTCCTGCTTGCGCTGTTCGTGGTCTATGTGCTGATCGCGTTTTTGTTCGCGCGGCGCACGCTGGCGGATGCGCCGGAGGTTCCGGAAGTCTCTTTCGAGGAGCATGTCCAACAAGCGGCACCGCAGGTCAGCTACGTTGATGCCTCGCTGGTGTTCGGTGTACCGATCTCAATATTCAGCATGCAATACCAGATGGTGCGCAGCTTCGAGAATGGGCCGGCATTCAGCGCGCTCGGTTTCGGGCTGGCCTATATCTTCCTGGCCTACATTCTCTTCCGCCGCACCGGCATGCGTTATGCGCTCTTGAGCGAGACGATGGTGGCGCTGGCGGTCATTTTCGGCAGCCTGTCCATCCCGCTTGGACTGGAGAACAAATGGACCGCCGCCGGCTGGGCGATCGAGGCGGCCGGTGTCTATTGGGTTGGCATACGCCAGCAGAAAGTCCACGCGCGGTTATTTGCCTTGCTCCTGCTATCCGGTTCGGCGGCATATTTCCTCCGCGATCTGAATTGGGGCGGTGAGGCCAGCGTTCTCAGCGGCTCCTGGCTCGGCAGCCTGATGCTGTCCCTGTCGATATGGTGGTGCTACGGCCTCATACGCCGGGCACCGGAGGGACACCTACACGGCTTCGAGCAGTATCTGCGCCCCTTACTGGTGGCTTCCGGCTGCCTTTTCGCGGCGCTGATGCCGTTCCTCCTGCTCCAGATGAATTGGGCCAGCACGGCGCTGGCCATCCTCGGTGCATTGGCCGCCGTTGCCGCCCGGCCCGTGGCCGAGCGCCACTTGATTGGCTGGGGATGCGCTTACCAGCTGCTGGCCGGCGGGCTGTATCTGGAGTCCCTTCAGCCAGCGGACGGCGGCGCGGTTCTGGCCAATGGCTGGAATGGGGTGCTTACCGCCGGCGTTATCGGCGTTGCCCTGCTGACCGCGGCCTGGGGAGCCTTGCGTCAGCGGGACGGAGAGGACGGCCAGACAGAAGGACCGCGCGGGCTGGCCGCCCTGGTTCTGCTGGGCGGCCTGGCATTCATCAACCTGGCGCCGCTTTTCGTTCTGCCCTGGCGCTTCGCGGCGATGGTTTGGCCGGTGACGGGCGTCGCCACGCTGTGGTGGGCAATACGCAGCCGGCAGTGGGCGGCCCTCGCCTTCGCTCTCGGCCTGCAGTTGTTTGCGGGCGTTGTCAGCCTGGGCAACCATTTGTCCAGGCTCGGCGGCATGTCCGCCCCGGTGGATGCGAAGCCTTTCCTGCATAGCGGCTTCTTAAGCCCCCTGCTCATTGGCTTGGCTGCCTTCGTTGCCGCGCGGCTGCTGCATCGCCGCGAGGCCGGGCGTCTTACCATTGCACTTGGCTGGGGCGCGTTGGCTTGGTCCACCGTCTGGTGGGCCTTCGCTTGGGAAGCCGAGCTTAACCGGCTGCTACTTCCAGAAACGGCTGCGCCTTGCCTCATCGGGGTTACGGTAATCACCGCCGGACTGTGGGGGATGCTGGCCAGGTTCAGCGCCTGGAGGCAGTTGGGCCAGGCGACTGCTGCTTATCTGCCAGTTCTGGCCATGCTGCTTGCCTACGAGATGGAGGCGGGCGCCTGGCATCCGTCGGCCGGCTGGAATGCTTTGGTCTGGCCGGCCGCCCTGCTCATGCACGGCCTCCTGCTGCGCGGCCAGAAAGGCTGGCTGGCGCCAGAGCTGCAAGGGGTGGTGCATGCCGCCGGCGTATGGCTCTTCGTGGTCATCGCGGCGCTGGAGGTGCACTGGCATCTGGCGGGCTGGGGCGGACAGGATAGCGCTTGGGCGATGCTCGGCTGGCTGCTTGCGCCGCTGGCATATCTGTGGGCGATCAGCAGCGGAGCGGTGCGGGGAATTTGGCCGGTTCGCGAGTTTCGCGATAGCTATGCCGTGGCCGCAGCCTTGCCGGTGGTGGTCTTCCTCTTTGGCTGGACTTGGGCGAACAATCTTACCGGCGACGGTGCGGCGCCGCTGCCCTATGTGCCTTTGCTCAACCCGGTGGAAACCGGTCAGATTGCCGTCTTGCTTGGGACTGCACTGTGGTGGCGCTCGCTCCACGAACATCGAGCGTTCCGTGAAAGCGGCGCTGTCCTGGCCGCTGTTCTGGGCGCAACGGCCCTTGCCGTGATTAGCAGCACGGTGGCGCGGGCCTGCCACTTGTGGGGCGGCGTTCCCTGGGAGCCGTCCGCGTTGCAAAACTCGATGCTGGTGCAATCCTCGCTGTCCATCGTCTGGGGCACCATCGCTATCGGCCTGATGATCTTCGCCAATCGCAGCGGCGTGCGCTGGGTCTGGATCGCAGGCGCGGCTCTGATTGCGCTGGTAATCGGCAAGCTGTTCCTCGTCGAATTGGCGGCGCACGGCAGTGTCGAACGCATCATATCGTTCATCGGGGTCGGTTTGCTGCTGCTCCTGGTCGGTTACTTCGCCCCTCTGCCGCCCAGGCAGCCAGCGGAAGCGGGTGACGCGCCGGACCAACAAGTTTCCAGTGAGGCGCAATGAAAACGCTAATTGTTTCGATCCTGGCCGCGTTTGTTGCCACTTCGGCCACGGCGCAGGAACCCCTCCGGCCGGAGAACTTTGCCTCGCGGGGCGTTATCAGCGTCAGCGGTGCCGGGCCGTTCTATCAGCTAGCCCTGCCACTGGCGGTCTATGAGGGCGCCGCCAGCGCTAGCCTCGCCGACTTGAGGGTTTTCAACGGGCAGGGCGAGTTGCTGCCCTACGCTCTCTTGCGTAGCGAATCGCAAAGCGTTTCGCACCAGACAGAGAGCGCGGCGCCGTTTTTCCCGCTACCCGCGCCGCACAAGGGTTCTTCCGATGCTGGCGATGTCTCGGTGACGGTCCGTCAGTCCGCCGATGGCAGCCTTGTTTCGGTACGGCAGGCGGCGGGCAAGGCGGAGCCTGCGGGAATAGCCGGAGGCGTGGTGATCGATGCCAGCGCGCTCAAGGGCAGTATCCGCTCGCTTCGCTTGGTTACGGGGGCCAGCAAGGTGCCCTTCCATTCCTTCACGCTTGAAAGCAGCAAGGACCTGCAGCACTGGCGGGTACTTAAGCGCGATGCGCAACTCGTGCATCTGGAACATGCCGGTCATCGTGTTGACAGCGATCATGTCGAATGGGACAGCGCCGCAAGCCGGTATTTGCGGCTGCTCTGGGACGAGCCAAAGCAAGCACCCGAAATCAAGTCGGTGTTCCTTGGCGCGGTGGAAACCAGCGTCAATCCGCCGGTCCGCATCTGGTCGGCCGAAATGGCGCCATCCGCGACCCAGCCCGGCATTTACGAATACACCTGGGCGGGGCAAATGCCGCTGTCGAGGGTGCGGATCAATCTGCCGCAGATCAACACGCTGGCTCCCGTAAGCATTCAATATCTCACCGCACCGCGGCGCCGCCCGCACCGGCTTGGCTGGCATCACCGCCGTGAAGAGCCGCGCTGGCATTATCTGGCGCAAACCGTGGTTTATCGGCTGCAATCGCCGCAGGACGAGGTGAAATCCGGCGATATCGCGCTCTATGGCACGGAGGCGAACAGCCTGCGCCTGATGGTGGATGCCAAGAGCGGCGGCATCGGCAACGCGCCGCCAACCTTGCAGATCGGCTTTGTGCCGCATGTGCTGGTGTTCCTGGCGCGCGGCAATGGCCCCTTCGTCCTCGCCTGGGGCGCAAGCGGCGTTGAACCGGCAAGCTTGCCGCTATCTACCCTGGTGCCAGGCTACGACGGTGTGGCCTCCTTGAAAGCAGCACCGGCCAGCCTGCCGCTATCGGGCATCGTTCAAGGCAAGCCCGCAGCGCCGGCCGGCAAGGCGGGGGCGGAAATGTCATCCCCGTCCTCCAAATGGGTTTTGTGGGCGGTGCTGGCTGGCGGCCTGCTGGTGCTTGGCGCCATGGCGCGGTCGCTTATCCGGCAACTGCGCCAGCCCCCGGAAGCATAGCCCTGGCCTTACGAATTGGCTCTGTCCAACTTATGCGTAGGTTTTCGCCGTAATTTGGGGGCATCCTGGGTGTTCAGGTACGGCAGGAGGGCACCGATGGAGCATCGCAAATTTCAACAGCGGCTGGATGAATTGCTGGCGGAAGTGACGCACGCGCAAGCCCAGAGGGCGATCACGGCATTACAGCAGCGCGGCGACGGTGACGAGGTGCAGCGTCTTCTGAGTGAGCGTTTGGAGGCCGATCCCCAATGCCCGCATTGCGGATCGGGGCGCACCCAGGGCTGGGGCCGCGAGAGGAACGGGCTGAAGCGCTGCCGCTGCCTTGACTGCAAACGGACCTTCAATCCGCTAACCGGCACGCCGTTGGCGCGGCTGCGTAAGAAAGAGTGCTGGCTGAAGTATGCCGGGGCGCTCAATGAA
>JBNKTW010000086.1:0-40257 GCA_050298295.1 Rhodomicrobiaceae bacterium | reverse complement strand
CTACAACGCGGCTGGTGTGCCCATAGCGGCGGGGGTGCTCTATCCCTTCTTCGGCATTCTGCTTTCGCCAGTCATCGCCGCGGCGGCCATGGCGGCATCCTCGGTGAGCGTAATTAGCAACTCGCTCAGGCTCAGGAGAACTCAATTGTGAGGCTCAAGCTGTTTCAGCACGGAATGCCGGCCCTTGCCCTATTGACAATTGACAATGGGCGGCATCGGGCCATGATGGCTGAGGAGGTACTCTGATCTTGGTTGCACTGCGCTTGCTGACCGCAATTGAGGTGGCTCCGTTTGTTCGGACAGATTTTCCGCTTGGATAAGTGGAGCCTCTGCCGGGGCGAACAAATTTCCAACCAGAGCGGCCATTTTTCCGCCCCTCCCGTGCATCCGGGCCTTTCGGGCCGGGGGGGGGCTGGGCGGCGGCAGCCTGCGCAAGCTGCGCTGGTTCTTTTGCCGCCGCGAACTGGCTGGAATCACACAGGGGCATCGCCGCCTTGATTTGTCCAATGGCAGGTGGGACACCCAAATCTCCGCGGCTTGGCACGCGGGGCACTACCGTTAGTTCCGCAAGGCATATGCGGCAATATGCCGCAGCTTGCCTGAAGCTTGTCTGCTTGCAGTGTGTAATTGCGAAAAAGTAAGGCTCGAAATTACCCTGCCAAATTCCCTGGGGCTTTCCGGTAAGGAGAGGTGAGTTTGGCTAGGTGTTGTGCGTTTTGGGGGTGGGATGGGTTTCCGGCGTTGGGTAAGCTGGGTAGCGGTTGCGGCGATTTTGCTGCACACCGTTACTATCGCACGCCACTACGTCATCCTGCTCGAAGTTATTCCCCTTGAGCTGGCCGCCGGTAGCTTCGATCCTGCCGCCTTCTGCCACACCGCCAGCGAGGCGGACGGCAAGGGCTCAGATCAGGGCGCCCCCGGCCAAAACGGATCATCCAAGCCCTGCCCCATCTGTCAAGGCGCTGCCTCCGCCTTTGCCTTGACCGCATCCGAAGCGCCCGAGCCTGACCTTCCGCGGGCTGTCTTCGTAGAGCGCCTGGTTCTCCCAAGCGTTGAGCTGGTGCCTGCGGCCAGATATTCCCTTCCCCTCACGCGCGGTCCCCCACGCTTGGCCTGACCGGCCGCCATATCGCCGTGACGCGCATTGGTCCGCTGAGCCGTGCGCGCCGCAGAGCAGCGAATCTGAGGGATCGTTTCCATGCAAAAACACATCGTAGCGGTGCTTGGATGCACCGTAGCCGCGGGCCTGTACGCCTTGCCGGCACTCGCGCAATCGTCCGCGCAAAGTCTGCCCACCGTCGAAGTCGAACAGAAGAAGCACAAACCCGTCAGGGCCAGGAGGCGAGCCCCAGCACGGGCCGCGCCGGTTGCGGAGCCTGCAAGGCATCGAGCCCAGCCGCCCATTTCGGCCGCGCCAGCCAGCAGCACCACGCTTCGCGGCGAAATCATCGCATCGCAGAAGCCGGTCACGAACGACACCGCGGCGATGCTTGGCAATGCGCCGGGCGTCAGCCTCTACCAGTCGGGCGGCGTTTCGGCCCTTCCCGCGATCCACGGCATGGCGGACAACCGCGTCCGCACCGAGGTAAACGGCATGCTCATTACCGCCGCATGTGGCAACCACATGAATCCGGTGCTGTCCTATATCGACCCGGCGGCGGTCAAGCAGGCCACGGTCATCGCGGGCATCACGCCGGTAAGCTCCGGCGGTGACAGCATCGGCGGCACGATCCTGGTGGAGAGCCCCGGCCCGCACTTCGCGGCGCCCGGCGAGGGCATGATCACCTATGGCTATGCCTCCGTATTCGGGCGCAGCAACGGCAACGGCATTGCGGCCAGCGGCTCGGTCTCGCAGGCCACAAACAACGTCAATCTCACCTATACCGGCGCCTGGAGCCGTGCCGATGACTACAAGGACGGCAACGGCAACACCGTGAAGTCGACGCTCTACCAGGCGGAGAACCACATGCTGTCGCTCGCCGTACGTGGCAAGGACGATCTGCTCATGATCCAGGCCGGCATACAGCACATCCCCTACCAGGGCTATGTCAATGTGCGGATGGATATGACCGGCAACGAGGCCTGGTTCGTCAACGCGCACTACACCACGCGCACCGATTGGGGCAAACTCGACCTGCGCGCATATTTCCACGATGTCCGCCACGAGATGGACTTCCTCGCCGATGGCGGCAAACTCTGCGCGTTCATGGGCTGCAACTACATGCCCATGAACACGCATGGCCAGAACTTCGGCTACTCGGTGAAAGCGGAAATACCGCAATCCCAGCGGGATATGCTGCGCATCGGCAGCGAACTTCACGGCTACTTGCTGAACGACTGGTGGCCGCCCTCCACCGGCGGAATGCAGCCGCTAACCTTCTGGAACATCCATGGCGGCGAGCGCTTCGACCTTGGAACCTTCGCCGAATGGGAAAAGAAGTGGGACCGGAAATGGACCACGCTTGTAGGTGTCCGCAGCGATGTGGTGTGGATGAACACCGGCAACGTCATCGGGTATAAATACGGAACAGTTGTCCCCCCAGGTAGCGACCCGATGGACATGTACACGACCGATGCTGACAATTTCAATAAGGCGGATCGCGCCCGCACCGACGTGAACTTCGACGCCACCGCGCTCGCCCGCTACGAGCACGATCCCTGGCTCACCTTCGAGGGCGGATATGCGATGAAGTCGCGCGCCCCCAGCCTTTACGAGCGGTATCCCTGGTCCACCCACAAGATGGCTATGGAAATGAACGGCTGGTTCGGTGACGGCAACTCCTATGTCGGCAATTTGGACCTCAAGCCGGAGACCGCGCATACTCTGAGCGTTACCGCTGGCTGGCACGACAGCGCCCGGAAGGACTGGGAACTAAAGATTACGCCCTACTACACCTTCGTGAAGGACTACATCGGCGTCGAAAGGTGCCCCACCTGCCCGACAAAGCCGTATTCCGCGAAAGCCGGGTTCGTCGCGCTGAAGTTCGCCAACCATGACGCGGAGATGTACGGCTTCGATATTTCGGGCCGGATGCCGCTGGTCTCCAGCTACGAGTACGGCAAGCTCGCGCTGGCGGGCGTGGCAGGCTACGTCCACGGCCGGAACCTCGACACGGGCGACAATCTCTACCACATTATGCCGCTCAACGCGAAACTGGCCCTGGAGCACAAGTTCGGCAACTGGAGCAGCGTCGCCGAGTTGCAGCTTGTAAGCGCCAAGTCCGATGTGGAGCAGGTCCGCAACGAGCTGGAAACGCCGGGCTACGCCCTGGTCAACTTGCGCACGAGCTACCAGTGGGACCGGTTCCGCTTCGACCTCGGCGTCGAGAACCTGTTCGACCAGCAGTACTACTCGCCATTGGGCGGCGTTTACCTGGGCGATGGCCCCCTGGTTAATCCGGGGCTACAGAGGAACCCAGTCGCCGGCATGGGCCGCACGGTCTACGGCGGCCTAACCGTGAAGTTCTAGACCGTTCTCCCGGCGGAAGAGCCGCGTGCCCGCGCGGCTTTTCCAGCTCCCGCGCCAATGACCACTCCGGCACCGTTCCCGCGAAGGACCACGTGAAGAAAGTGCCAGCGTCCTCCGCCGTCATGGCGGAGCTTGACCCGGATACTGAACTCATTTGGTTTTTCGTAAATGGCTAGCTCAAGCCGGGCCATGACAACCGGGTGTTGGTGGCAACGCTAATGGATTTCTACCCTGCTGCGATCTGCCGCTTGGCCAACGAGGTGGATGGTATTGATGCAGCTCCAGCCGTTCCCTGCAAATGGCGGGATGGCATTCCAAGCCTACGCTCACTATGGGTTTCTTACTACGGGTTCAGAGAGGCCCGGCTCAGCGCGCCGCGCCCGGTTTTTTGCGCCGCGAGGTTAACGTCCTGGGCTGCCGGGGCAGCCGGCGCCCGTGCAACGGGTTCGAGGATATGCGGATCCAGCTTGAAACCGGCGGGTAGTCTCTGCGCGAAGTTTTTCAGAAGCGCGGGCCCTTCCGGCGACGAGTAAATACCTTCGAGTTTTACTGTATTGTCGCTTAGCGAGGCATTGCCAGTATAGAGCAGGGCCAGCATATCGATTGCAGTTTTAGCCGCTTCGAACCATTCTTGGGGTTCGCCCTCAGCGAATTCCATGCTGCTCTTCACCCGGAGGTTCTGGAACACGTTCTGGGCATAGTCGCAAAGCTGGCGTTCTTTCTGGTTGGGTACGTGCCCACTCAAATCGATTATGCCCGGCTGCAATTTCGCCTTCCATACGAAGGGATGGACGTTGTGCGGTTTTACCGCCGTTTGCAGGCTAAGACCTTTCGGCGCTTCATCCTTCAGCTTTTTCTGGACGGTGGCAAAATCGTCACCGGATTTCGTAACTCCCTCGATGATGATCGAACTGTTGCGGAATTGGGCGACCCCATGCTCCAGTTTGCCGAGTTGGCGTAATGCAAAGGTCATGGCGGCGAGCCAGGCATCGCGGTTTGGAACATTGGCGTTCTGCCGGCTCTTGTCTGTGAAAGCTGCGCTGGGCGAAGTAGCCGCAGCTACGCCCTGCAATATCTTAAGGTCACTATCCGAGGGAACGTCCCCCTTAAACGTAATCGTACCGTCTTCCTTGGTTATGCGGCTGACATAGATGGGCCCCATCTTTTTGTCCGCGCTATTCTGCCGGACAAGCGCAGCGCCACCGTCGTTGCGGACCAAGTTCAAAACGCTGTCAAATGCAGCGAGGTACCAAGGCCTTTGCGGCAGCGCCTGGGCTGGCGTGGTACAGGTGGTTCCTAAGCAAAACAAAGCGGATGAGAAGACGATCAGGTCAAGACGTCCCACTCTCATTTTCTGAGCTCCCGCCGCGTTGAGTCCATTATCCTGCATGTATTTAGAGGCCGGCCTGCCGGAACTAATCTGGTAGCTACGGAATAAGGCTCTTCCTCCCCCCGCAGGAAAGAAACACTGCCTGCCGGTACATCAGCGCACCCGATGCAAAGCAGCATCACTCGCCGGTAAATGCGACTTTAACGGATGGAATTGAATTCTCCAAGGGCGAATTGGCGCTTTTTCGCCGCTTTTTTTGCTTGCGCGGTGCCAGAATCGAAAAAGCCCGGCCAAAGCCGGGCTTTTTTGTGTCTGGAAAGCGGATTATTCCGCCGCATGAATCGGGGCTGGAGCCTCTCCGGCATCCGATTCGGCGCCGCCGCCGCCCGTCCCAGGCAATGCCGGAGCCCCGGCTTTGCTCCGCTCCTGAAGGATGAGGTCGTCGCGGTGAGAGGCCACACGCTGGAGCTGGCTGATCATGCCGCCCGTGCCCGCCGGGATGAGCCTGCCCACGATGACGTTCTCTTTCAGGCCGTCCAGCGTGTCGATCTTGCCATTTAGGGCGGCCTCGGTCAGCACACGGGTGGTCTCCTGGAACGACGCCGCGGAAATGAACGACCGCGTCTGCAGGCTTGCCTTGGTGATGCCGAGCAGCACCGGCACGGCCATGGCGGGGCGCCCGCCCGAAGACTCGATAGCCGCATTCATTTCCTCGAGTTCGAGCTTGTCGATCTGCTCGTTCTTCAGGAAATCGGTGTCGCCCGGATCGGTCACCTCGACCTTCTGCAGCATTTGGCGGACGATCGTCTCGATGTGCTTATCGTTGATAGTCACGCCTTGCAGACGGTAGACTTCCTGGATTTCGTTGACGAGGAACGAGGCCAGCTCCTCCACGCCCTTGATCGCCAGGATGTCGTGCGGCGCCGGGTTGCCGTCGAGAATGAACTCGCCCTTCTCGATACGGTCGCCCTCTTGCACGGCGAGGTGCTTGCCCTTGGGCAGCAGGTACTCGACGGAATCGATCCCTTCCTCGTCCGGCTCGATGACCACACGGCGCTTGTTCTTGTAGTCGCGCCCGAAATGCACCGTGCCCGAAAGCTCCGCGATGATGGCGTGATCCTTGGGACGGCGCGCCTCGAACAGCTCGGCCACGCGCGGGAGACCGCCAGTGATGTCGCGGGTTTTGGCGCTTTCGAGAGGGATACGCGCCAGCACGTCGCCGGACTTCACCTTTTGACCGGGCTCGACCGAAAGGATGGCCTCCACCGACAGCAGGTAGCGCGCCTCGCCGCCGCGCGGCAGCTTCAGCACCTTGCCGTGGGCCTTGTCCTTGATAATGATGGCCGGACGCAGCGCCGAGCCGCGCGGATTGGCGCGCCAATCGACGATCACGCGGTTGGTGATGCCGGTCGTTTCGTCCGACTGTTCGTTTACCGAGATGCCTTCCAAGAGGTCCTCGAACTCGATCACGCCATCGGTTTCGGTGATGATCGAGCGGCTGTACGGGTCCCATTCCGCAAGCCGCTGGCCGCGCTTGATCGTGTCGCCGTCGTCCACCTTGAGGTGGGCGCCCTGGGTGATCTTGTGCACGGCCCGTTCGCGGCCATCGTCGTCCGAAATCACGACAGCCATGTTGCGGCCCATGGCCACGAGCCGGCCCTGGCTATCGCGTGCGGCCAAACGGTTACGGATCTTGACCTTGCCCGCGAAGTTGCTTTCCACGAACGAGTTGTCGGCGACCTGCGCCGTGCCGCCGATGTGGAAGGTCCGCATCGTGAGCTGGGTACCCGGCTCGCCGATGGATTGCGCGGCGATTACGCCCACCGCCTCGCCGATGTTCACCGGCGTGCCGCGCGCGAGGTCACGGCCATAGCACTTGCCGCAGATGCCGTTCTTGAGCTCGCAGGTCAGCGCCGAGCGGATGCGGACGTCCTGAACCTGCGCTTCTTCGATCGCCCGGGCCTGGGCCTCGTTGATGAGATCGCCCGATGCGACGATGATCTTGCCTGTGGACGGGTGCACGACATCGTCTGCCGGGACGCGGCCCAGCACGCGGTCGCCCACCGAGACGAGCACCTCGCCCGCGTCGATCACGGCCCCGAGCTTGATGCCCTTGTCGGTGCCGCAGTCGTCCGCGGTGATGATGCAGTCCTGAGCCACGTCGACCAAGCGGCGGGTGAGGTAACCTGAATTCGCCGTCTTGAGCGCCGTGTCGGCAAGGCCCTTGCGGGCGCCGTGGGTGGAGTTGAAGTATTCGAGAACCGACAGGCCCTCCTTGAAGTTGGAGATGATCGGCGTCTCGATGATCTCGCCCGACGGCTTGGCCATCAGGCCGCGCATACCGGCAAGCTGGCGCATTTGCTTCTCGGAGCCGCGGGCGCCGGAGTGGGCCATCATGTAGACCGAGTTGATCGGCTTCTCGCGCCCGGTCGCCTTGTCGTGCTGGACGGCCGAAATGCGGTCCATCATCTCCTTGGCGATGCGGTCGGTGCACTTCGCCCAGGTGTCGACGACCTTGTTGTACTTCTCCATCTGCGTGATCAGGCCGTCATTGTACTGCTGCTCGTAGTCGAGAACGAGCGCCTCGGTGTCGCCGATGATCTTGGTCTTCGTGTCGGGAACGAGCATGTCGTCCTTGCCGAAGGAGATGCCGGCCTTATACGCATGGTGGAAGCCCAGCGCCATGATCCGGTCGCAGAAAATGACCGTCTCCTTCTGCCCGCAGGAGCGGTAGACGGCGTCGATTACGCGCGCGATGTTCTTCTTGGTCAGAAGCTTGTTCACGAGGTCGAAGCTGATCCCCGGCATCTTCGGCAGATGCTCGGCGATAATCATCCGGCCGGGCGTGGTGTCGTAGACCTTGGAAACCGGATTGCCGTCCCCGTCGACGCCGTGATAGCGCCCCTTGACCTTGGCTTGCAATGTAACCGCGCCAGCGGCCAGCGCGTGCTCGATTTCCGCTACGCTACCGAAAATCCGGCCTTCACCGGGCTCCTTGTCCATGGCGAGGGACAGGTAGTAGAGGCCAAGCACGATGTCCTGGCTCGGCACGATGATCGGAACGCCGCTCGCCGGGTGCAGGATGTTGTTGGTGGACATCATCAGCACGCGGGCCTCAAGCTGCGCTTCGAGGCTCAGCGGCACGTGCACGGCCATTTGGTCGCCGTCGAAGTCAGCGTTGAAGGCTGCGCAGACCAGCGGGTGAAGCTGAATGGCCTTGCCTTCCACCAGCACCGGCTCGAACGCCTGGATGCCCAAGCGGTGCAGCGTCGGCGCGCGGTTCAAGAGCACGGGATGCTCGCGGATCACCTCGTCGAGGATATCCCAAACCTCCGGCCGCTCCTTCTCCACGAGCTTCTTCGCCTGCTTCACGGTCGCGGAGAAGCCCTGCGCGTCGAGGCGCGAGTAGATGAATGGCTTGAACAGCTCCAGCGCCATCTTCTTGGGCAGGCCGCACTGATGCAGTTTCAGCTCCGGCCCGACCACAATCACCGAGCGGCCGGAATAGTCGACGCGCTTGCCGAGCAGGTTCTGGCGGAAGCGGCCCTGCTTGCCTTTCAGCATGTCGGCAAGCGACTTCAGCGGCCGCTTGTTCGCGCCCGTGATGACGCGGCCGCGGCGGCCATTGTCGAACAGCGCGTCGACGGCCTCCTGCAACATGCGCTTTTCGTTGCGGATGATGATATCCGGCGCGCGCAGCTCCATCAGCCGCTTCAGGCGGTTGTTGCGGTTGATGACGCGGCGGTAAAGGTCGTTCAGGTCCGAGGTCGCGAACCGGCCGCCATCCAGCGGAACCAGCGGGCGCAGCTCTGGCGGGATGACAGGGATCACCTTCATGATCATCCATTCCGGGCGGTTGCCCGACTGGATGAAGGCCTCGATCACCTTGAGCCGCTTCGCGAGTTTCTTGGGCTTCAGCTCGGTCGTTGCCTCGATGATCTCCTGGCGGATCGTCTCGCGCATCTGCTCAAGGTTGAGCGCCATGAGCATGTCGCGCACGGCTTCCGCGCCGATGCCGGCCTGGAAGTCCTCGCCATACTCCTCCTGATATTTGAGGTAGTCTTCTTCGGACAGAAGCTGGCCGGCCTTGAGCGGCGTCAGCCCCGGCTCAATCACGACGTAGTTCTCGAAATAGAGTATGCGCTCCAGATCCTTGAGCCCGATGTCGAGCAGAAGGCCGATGCGCGAGGGCAGCGATTTCAGGAACCAGATGTGCGCGACGGGCGAGGCCAGCTCGATATGCCCCATGCGGTCGCGCCGAACCTTGGTGAGCGTCACTTCCACGCCGCATTTTTCGCAGATGACGCCCTTATACTTCATCCGCTTGTATTTGCCGCAGAGACATTCGTAGTCCTTGATCGGACCGAAAATTCTCGCGCAGAACAAACCGTCACGCTCCGGCTTGAACGTGCGGTAGTTAATTGTCTCAGGCTTCTTAATCTCGCCGTAAGACCATGAGAGTATCTTCTCCGGGCTTGCGATCGAGATGCGAATCTGGTCGAATACCTGAGCTGGTACTTGCGGGCTGAAGAGATTCGTGATCTCTTGATTCATTCGTCGCTCCTGTGGGCCGCTGCTGCTGCGGCGTATTTCGGCGTGTCTTGGAACGTCTGCGTCCGCTAGGCGGATGTTGGGGCTTTCCGCGCCTCTCTTTGCTTCAAAAATGGCGATTGCGGGTCTTTGCTTCAAAAATGGCGATTGCGGGCACCGCCGGAGCGGCGCCCGCTTGAGCTTTATTCGGCGGCCTGCTGCGATGGGCGTGACCGCCTCGGCAGCGCGAACTGCGGCGGCCTGGGTGTGGTTGGAGTCTGCGTGGGCTGCACCTCGACCCCCGGCGCACGCTCCTGTTTCAGCTCGACGTTTAAGCCCAGCGCACGCATTTCCTTCACGAGCACGTTGAAGCTCTCCGGCACGCCCGCCTCGAACGTGTCGTCGCCCCGGACGATGGCCTCGTAGACCTTGGTGCGGCCAGCCACGTCGTCGGACTTGACCGTCAGCATCTCCTGCAGCGTGTAGGCGGCGCCGTAAGCTTCGAGCGCCCACACCTCCATTTCGCCGAAGCGCTGGCCGCCGAACTGCGCCTTGCCGCCCAGAGGCTGCTGGGTAACGAGGCTGTAGGGGCCGATAGAACGCGCGTGGATCTTGTCGTCGACAAGGTGGTGCAGCTTCAACAGGTACTTATAGCCAACCGTAACCTTGCGGTCGAACGGCTCGCCCGTACGCCCATCATGGAGCGTCACCTGACCCGAGGTGTCCAGCCCCGCGGCCTTGAGCATGTCGACGATGTCCGCCTCACGGGCTCCGTCGAACACCGGCGTTGCAACCGGCACGCCCTTGCCAAGGTTTTCGGCAAGCTCGACAAGCTGGCCGTCCTTGAGTGCTGTAACCGCCTTGTCGTCCCGGTAGGCTTTGGCCACCGCAGTTCGCAGTTCTTCGGCGCGCTGCGTCTCGCGGTAAGCTTCGAGCGCCTGGTTGATCATCCGCCCAAGCCCGCGCGAGGCCCAGCCAAGATGGGTTTCCAAAATCTGCCCCACATTCATGCGGCTTGGCACGCCGAGCGGATTCAGCACGATATCGACCGGCGTGCCGTCCTCCAGATAGGGCATATCCTCAATGGGCACGATATGGCTGACCACGCCCTTGTTGCCGTGGCGGCCGGCCATCTTGTCGCCCGGCTGGATTTTGCGCTTCACCGCGACGAAGACCTTGACCATCTTCATCACGCCGGGCGGCAGCTCGTCGCCGCGCTTCAGCTTGTCGATCTTGTCGACGAAGCGCTGCTCAAGGCGTTTCTTGGCGTCGTCGTATTGACGCCGGATCGCCTCGATGCCCGTCATGGCCTGCTCGTCCTTGAGCGCGATGTCCCACCACTGGCTGCGCGGAAGATCGCCGAGGAGTTCCTCGCTGACTTCCGTGCCTTTCCTCAGGCCCTTAGGCCCGCGGGCAACCTCCTTGCCCGTGAGGATATCGCGCAAACGGCCGTAAACGTTCCGGTCGAGGATGTGCAGCTCATCATCGCGGTCCTTGGCCAGGCGCTCGATTTCCTCGCGCTCGATGGCCATGGCGCGTTCGTCCTTCTCGACGCCGTGGCGGTTGAAGACGCGGACTTCCACCACCGTGCCAGCCACGCCAGGCGGCAGCCTGAGCGAGGTGTCGCGCACGTCGGAGGCTTTCTCGCCGAAGATGGCGCGGAGCAGCTTCTCCTCCGGCGTCATCGGGCTTTCGCCCTTCGGCGTGATCTTGCCGACCAGGATGTCGCCCGGCTGAACCTCGGCGCCGATATAGACGATGCCCGCCTCGTCGAGGTTTTTCAGCGCCTCTTCCGACACATTCGGAATGTCGCGCGTGATTTCCTCCGGCCCGAGCTTGGTGTCACGGGCCGAGACCTCGAACTCCTCTATGTGGATCGAGGTGAAGACGTCTGTCGAAACGATGCGCTCGGAGAGCAGGATCGAGTCCTCGAAGTTGTAGCCCTGCCAGGGCATGAACGCGACGAGCACGTTCTTGCCGAGCGCCAGATCGCCCAGATCGGTCGAGGGGCCGTCCGCGATGATATCGCCCTTCTCAACCCAGTCGCCCACACGCACCAGCGGCCTCTGGTTGATGCAGGTGTTTTGGTTCGAGCGCTGGAATTTGCGCAGGTTGTAGATATCAACGCCGGACTTGGACGGGTCCGTCTCGTTGGTCGCGCGGATAACGATACGGGTCGCGTCCACCTGATCGATGACACCAGAGCGCTTGGCGGCGATAGCGGCACCCGAATCGCGCGCCACTATGTTTTCCATACCAGTGCCAATTAGCGGCGCCTCGGCCCGGATCAGCGGCACGGCTTGCCGCTGCATGTTCGAGCCCATGAGCGCGCGGTTGGCGTCGTCGTTCTCAAGGAACGGGATCAGCGCCGCAGCCACCGAGACGACCTGCTTCGGCGACACGTCGATGAAATCCGCCTTGGCGTTCGGGACGAGCGAAACGTCGCCCTGATGCCGGCAGATGATCAAGTCTTCAGCGAAACTGTTGTCTTTGTTCAGCTTCACATTCGCTTGCGCTATGTGGTGACGGGACTCCTCCATCGCGGAGAGGTAGACGACTTTCTCCGAAACCTTGCCGTCGACCACGCGGCGGTACGGGCTTTCGATGAAGCCATATTTGTTCACCCGCGCGAACGTAGCGAGGCTATTGATAAGACCGATATTCGGGCCTTCCGGCGTCTCGATCGGGCAGATCCGGCCGTAATGGGTCGGGTGCACGTCGCGAACCTCGAAGCCTGCACGCTCACGGGTAAGACCGCCCGGCCCAAGAGCCGAGAGGCGCCGCTTGTGCGTGATTTCGGACAGCGGATTGGTCTGGTCCATGAACTGGCTGAGCTGCGAGGAACCGAAGAACTCGCGCACCGCCGCGCTGGCCGGCTTTGCGTTGATGAGATCCTGCGGCATCACAGTGTCGACATCGGCGGTGGACATGCGGTCGCGGATGGCGCGCTCCATGCGCAGCAGGCCCAGCCGGTATTGGTTCTCCATCAGTTCGCCCACCGAGCGCACCCGGCGGTTGCCAAGATTGTCGATGTCGTCCACCTCGCCTTGGCCGTCGCGCAAGCCGACAAGGGTGCGGATGACCGCGATGATGTCCTCCTTGGTCAGCACGCGCATCTCGTCCGACTGCTCGATTTCGAGCCGGATATTCATCTTCACGCGTCCAACCGACGAAAGATCGTAGCGCTCCTCATCGAAGAACAGGCTCTTGAACAGCGCACGCGCCGCGTCTTCCGTCGGCGGCTCGCCCGGACGCATGACGCGGTAGATGTCGAACAGCGCGTCCTGCTCGTTCTGGTTCTTGTCGTTGTGCAGCGTGTTGCGGATGAACGAGCCGGTGCTTACGTGGTCGATGTCGAGCACGGGCAGTTCGTCCACGTTCGCGGCGCGCAAGCGGTCGATCACCTTGCCGTCGATCTCGTCGCCGGCCTCGGCATAGATCTCGCCAGTGGACATGTTGACGATATCTTCGGCCAGATACCGCCCATGCAGCGCCTCGTCGGCGACCGCAATCGCCTTCACCTTCTCGGAGAGCTGGCGGACCGTGCGCGCATTGAGTTTTTTGCCAGCCTCGACGACCACCTCGCCGGTGTCCGCGTCGTATATATCCTGCGCCGCTTTCACGCCGCGCATACGCTCGCCAACGAACGGCGTGCGCCAGCCTTGCTGCGTCGCGGTGTAAACGATGCGCTTGTAGAACGTGGCGAGGATTTCCTCATTGTCCATGCCGAGCGCATAGAGCAGCGTCGTTGCGGGCAGCTTGCGCTTGCGATCGATGCGGGCATAGACGATGTCCTTGGCGTCGAACTCGAAGTCGAGCCAGGAGCCGCGATACGGAATGATGCGCGCGGCGAACAGCAGCTTGCCCGACGAGTGGCTCTTGCCGCCGTCGTGATGGAAGAAAACGCCGGGCGAGCGGTGCATCTGGGAGACGATGACGCGCTCGGTGCCGTTTATGATGAAGGTGCCGTTCGACGTCATGAACGGGATGTCGCCCATGTAGACATCCTGCTCCTTGATGTCGCGGACGGAGCGCGAGCCCGTCTCCTCATTGACGTCGAAGGTGATAAGGCGTAACTTCACTTTCAGTGGCGCTGCGTAGGTCATGCTGCGCTGCTGGCATTCATCGACGTCATATTTCGGCGGCTCGAAATCATAGCGGACGAATTCGAGCTGGGCTTTATCTGAAAAGTCTTTTATTGGGAAGATCGAGGCGAATACCGCCTGCAAGCCGGTATTCGGGCGCCCGCCGACCGGTTCTTGAACCATAAGGAATTGATCGTAGGATTGCTTTTGCACCTCGATCAAATTCGGCATCTCAGCGGCGTCGGCAATGTGCCCGAAGCGCTTGCGGATACGTTTACGGCCGATAAACGTCTGCGCCATTTGATCTCCTTAATTCTACCGGCGGCAGCTTACCCCGCACGCCGCGCGCGACTTGGCGTGAAAGCAAGGCCAAATTTTGGGAAGCCACTTGATATGGCATCCCATCAACAATTTACAAGCCCTGTTCTTGACCGCCGACGCCCCCCGCCGGTTTTCCGGAGGAGGGCCCCGAACCTCGGCCGCACGCGTGGCATGTACCGTGGCGGCTCTGGCTGGCTGGGCAGCGGCGCCCAGCCATTGCGATAAGCTACTTGATCTCGACCTTGGCGCCTGCCGCCTCGACCTTCTTCTTGATCTCCTCGGCTTCCGCCTTGGACACGGCTTCCTTGATCGCCTTCGGAGCGCCTTCGACCAGATCCTTGGCCTCTTTCAGGCCAAGGCCCGTGATCGCGCGGACTTCCTTGATGACGTTGATCTTCTGAGCGCCAGCGTCGGTAAGCACGGCGTCGAACTCAGTCTTTTCCTCGACCTCGGCGGCGGGAGCACCAGCGCCGCCCGGCATAGCCATCATCGCGGGCATGGCCGCGGCTGCGGAGACGCCCCACTTGTCTTCCAGGACCTTCACGAGTTCGGCGACTTCCAGCACGGTGAGGCTGGACAGCTCATTGTAAAGTTTGTCAAGTTTATCGGACATTTAAGACCTCTAGAATGTTTAAGACCGGTTGGTGATTGGAGAAGGCTCTGCCTTGAGCCGTCACGCCGCTTCTTCTTGCTTTTCCTTGTAAGCTTGCAGCACTCTCGCAAGACTTGCCGCGGGCGCATTAAGCTGCCGCGCAAGTTTGGAGCCGGGTGCAAGCAGTACGCCCAGGAACTGGGAGCGAAGCTCTTCCATCGAAGGGATGGCGGCCAAAGCCTTTACGCCATCCGCATCCAACGCTTCCTTGCCGAGCAGGCCGCCAATAATGACGAAGTTGCCATTGGTTTTGGCGTAGTCGGCCGCAACTTTCGCTGCCGCCGTCAAGTCCTGCGAGTAGGCAATACCCGTCGGCTCTATGAAGAGATCCGCACCCGCGCCGTCCGTGGCGGTGCCAAGTGCAATTTTGGCGAGACGGTTCTTGATGACTTTGAACTGAGCGCCCGCGCCGTCCATTTTACGGCGAAGATCGCTCATCTGCGCTACAGTCATGCCCTTGTAGCGCGCCACCACGACAGAGCCGCTTGTCGCGAAGATGTTGTTGAGGGTCTCAACCATCTCCCTTTTTTCAGCTCTATCCACCGCTTCTCTCCGTTAATGACGGCCCGCGCCTGCGAACCGCCGCTTCGATCACGCCGCCGCCTGGATAAGGCGAGCGACAGCTCAAACCTGTCCCGAGGCGTGATGCGGCGCGACCCACCAACCAGCCAAAGCCGGCCGCCGGAATTGCCTACAATCCATTCCCCGTCTCATGCTGGCGGACATTAAGCCCTTGGGGCGATCCCGCGGACGCCAGCAATCTTGGACAGGCTGCCCCCGGTTTCCCGGAGACAGCGGCCAAGGCCGTTGCCGCCCTTGGCCTACCGGACGGCGAACCGCCCGAAACTCGTAAGGTGGCCGGACCGCCACCTTTGCCGTCATTCCCGCTTTCGCGGGGATGGCGAGCCGTATCAGTGCGCCGCCGGGCTGCTTGACAGCGACGACAGCTCTACTTTGACACCCGGACCCATCGTGGAGCTGAGGGCCACGCGTTTCACGAAGGTTCCCTTGGCGCCCGACGGTTTGGCTTTGCTGACGGCCTCAGCGAAAGCCTTGATGTTCTCAACCAGCGCGGCTTCAGTGAAGCTCGCCTTGCCGATGCCTGCGTGCAGAATGCCCGCCTTTTCGACGCGGAACTCGACCGCGCCGCCCTTGGCGCCACGGATCGCCTCGGCGACGTCCATCGTCACCGTGCCGACCTTCGGGTTCGGCATCATGCCGCGCGGACCGAGGATCTTACCGAGGCGGCCGACCAGCGGCATCATGTCGGGGGTCGCGATGCACTTGTCGAAGTTGATGTTGCCGCCTTGAACCTGCGCCAGCAGGTCTTCGGCCCCCACAACCTCGGCGCCCGCCGCCTTCGCCTCGTCAGCCTTGCCGCCGCGCGCGAACACCGCGACGCGCACCGAACGGCCCGTGCCGTTTGGCAGCGCGCACACGCCGCGCACCATCTGATCGGCGTGCCTTGGATCGACGCCCAGGCACATGGCGATCTCGATGGTTTCGTCGAACTTCGCCTTGGCGCACTCCTTCAAGAGCTTCACGGCCTGCTCGACCGGGTAAAGTTTGGTGCGCTCGATGCCCTTCTTGGCGTCCCGTAACCGTTTGCCGTCCATAGCGCTTACTCCTTCACCGTAAGGCCCATGGAACGGGCGGAGCCGGCAATGATCTTGGCGGCCTGATCGAGGCTCACCGCGTTCAGATCCTTCATCTTCTTCTCAGCGATCTCGCGCACCTGATCCATGGTCACAGTGCCCGCCTCGGCGAGGCCTGGCGTCTTCGAGCCGCTTTTGATGCCCGCCGCCTTCTTGAGGAAGTGCGAGGCGGGCGGCGTCTTCATCTGGAAGCCGAAGGACTTGTCGTGGTAGTAGGTGATGACGACCGGAACCGGCGAGCCGGGCTCCATCTCTTTCGAGGCCGCGTTGAAATCCTTGCAGAACTGCATGATGTTCAGGCCGCGCTGACCGAGCGCCGGACCGATGGGCGGCGACGGATTAGCCTGGCCCGCAGGAACCTGCAGTTTGATATAACCAGCAACTTTCTTTGCCATTTTATCCTCTCTGGGCTATCCACCCTTAGGGTTGAGGTATGTGGTCCGGCCCCGATGCGCCTGCCTGGCAAGCAAGCGCGAACCTCCCACAATAAAAAGCCGGAAGCTCCAGCGCGGCCCGCGCTAAATCTTCTCGACCTGACCGAATTCCAGCTCGACCGGGGTCGCCCGGCCGAAGATGGAAACCGCGACCTTGAGCCTTGCGCGCTCCTCGTCGACCTCCTCGACGTGCCCGCTGAATGAGGCGAACGGACCGTCGGCGACGCGCACCTGCTCTCCCACCTCGAAGCTGATGGACGGCTTCGGCCGGTCCACCCCTTCCTTCACCTGATTGAGAATACGCTGCGCCTCGGTCTCCGTGATCGGCTGCGGCTTGTTGTCCGCGCCAAGAAATCCAGTGACCTTGGGCGTATTCTTGATCAGCAAAAAAGCCCGGTCGTTCATATCCATCTTCACAAGGACATAACCGGGGAAAAACTTACGCTCCGCCGCGACCTTCCTGCCGCGCCGGACTTCCACCACCTCTTCCATAGGCACGACGATCTCCTCGAAGCTCTCATCGAGGCCCGCCTGAGCCGCGCGTTCACGGATAGCGTCCGCCACCTTTTTCTCAAAGTTGGAATAGGCGTGAACGATATACCAGCGTTTTGCCATCAGTCTTATCTGCTTTTTGGTTAAGTTTTAATTTAAGCGGCTACTGACCAAGGCTTAAAATCAGGGTGACGACGCGGCTGATAATCTGGTCCGACAGGAGGAAAAACAGCGCTGCGAACACAGCCATCACCACGACCATCAAGGTCGTCATCAGCGTCTCGCGGCGCGAAGGATAAACGACCTTCGCGGCCTCTGCCCGCACCTGCTGCAGAAATTCGATTGGACTGGTCTTTGCCATTTTCTTCCGGTACTGGCGCGAACGGTATAGCACGCGCGGTGAATTCTTGTTGCGCCTCTAGGCCCTTTATTGCCCAACTAAAACAACGTCCTGCCGCCTTATGGTGGCAGGAGTGGAGGGACTCGAACCCCCAACCCCCGGTTTTGGAGACCGGTGCTCTAGCCGATTGAGCTACACTCCTCCATCTGACCGGCAATAAGCTGGCAGCCCAGCCGCTGGACGATTATCCACAAACCGCACCTGCCCGCTTAAAGTGATTGATCAGTAGTAGGGGCCTGATTGCTATCATGCGAAAGGGCTCCCTGCCAAGCGATTTTCGCTCAAGGCCGAAACAAAATTGGAAATGTCAAGTCAAGATTCACAAGCAGTGGAAAACGGCCCATCCGCCTTTTTTGTTGAGCACCGCCGCAATATCGCTAATGTAGTGCACGCGCGGGTGTAGCTCAATGGTAGAGCAGCAGCCTTCCAAGCTGAATACGAGGGTTCGATTCCCTTCACCCGCTCCAATCCACAAACCTTCCGGTGCAATCCAGCTGCTTGCGGGACCGGTCCGGGCTGCTATACCTGACGTGTTTCCAACCTACTTCATGGCTCGAATCCCGAATTAGAAAAATGGCAGACACGGACAACCTCTCGAAGGGCCCCGCAGCCGAAGCGCATTCGTTTCAGGCCGAGGTCGCCGAATTGCTCCGGCTGATGGTGCACTCCGTCTACTCGGAAACCAGCATCTTCCTGCGTGAGCTGATCTCCAACGCGTCGGACGCCTGCGACCGGCTGCGCTACGAGGCCATCGCTAAGCCGGAGCTGACGGCGGGCAATCCCCATTTTGCGATCCGCATCGCGCCGGACAGCGCGGCGGGAACGCTCACCGTCACTGATAACGGCATCGGCATGGACCGCGAGGAGCTGATCGGCAATCTCGGCACCATCGCCCGTTCCGGCACCCGCGCGTTCGTGAACAAGCTTTCCGAAGCGAAGGACGGCGCGGGCCTTATCGGCCAGTTCGGCGTCGGCTTCTATTCCGCTTTCATGGTGGCGGAACGCATCGAGGTGGTGAGCCGCCATGCGGGATCGGCGGAGGCTTGGGCCTGGACATCTTCGGGCGGCGGCGGTTTCGAAATCGCACTGGCAAGCGAGGCGCAGGCGGCGAGGGTTCCACGCGGCACGGAAATCGTGCTGCATCTGAAGGCTGATGCAAAGAAATACCTCGAACCGCACGAGATCCGGCGCGTGGTTTCGACTTATTCCGATCACATTCTATTCCCGATTGAGCTGGCTGAAGCGGAGGGCAAGACCGAACAAATCAATTCGGCAAGCGCTCTGTGGCAGCGCCCGAAGTCCGAGCTGAAGCCAGAGGACTACACCCAGGCTTACCGCACCATCGCGCACGCTTTCGACGAGCCGGCGATGACGCTGCACTACCGCGCGGAGGGCCGGCAATCCTATGCGGTGCTGCTTTTCTCGCCCTCCAGGCAGCCATTCGATTTGTTCGATCCGTCCCGCAAGGGGCATGTCAAGCTCTATGTGCGCCGCGTCTTCATTTCGGACGAAGCCAGCCTGCTTCCGGCCTATCTGCGCTTCATCACTGGCGTGGTGGATAGCGAGGATCTGCCGCTCAATATCTCGCGCGAGATGCTCCAGAACAATCCGCAAGTGGTGGCGATGCGCAAGGCGCTGACCGGCCGCGTCATTTCTGAGCTGGAAAGCCTTGCCGGAAAAGACGCGGAGACTTTCGGGAAAATCTGGGAAGCTTTCGGCTCCGTCATAAAGGAGGGGCTTTACGAGGATTACGAGCGGCGCGAGGCGCTGCTTGGGCTCGCGCGCTTCGTCACCACCAAGGGCGACGCCCGCACGCTCAAGGAGTATGTGGCGGACCTCAGGCCGAATCAGACCGAGATTTACTACCTCCTCGGCGACAGCACCGAGCGGCTCAAGGCCAATCCCAAGCTCGAAGCGGCCCGCGCGCGCGGCATCGAGGTCTTGCTGCTGAGCGATCCGATCGATTCGTTCTGGACCGCCGTTCCGCTGGATGCTGGCGGCAAACCGTTCAAGTCGCTGAGCAAAGGCGAGGTCGATTTCGGGCTCATTCCACTGCTTGAGGAGAAAGCCAAAGAGGAGCCGAAGCCTGAAGAGGTGAGCGTCGAGAGTATTCTCGCCGCAGTCAAAGCGGCGCTTGGCGAGCGCGTGTCGGAGGTGCGGGCATCGAAGCGCCTCGCGGACAGTCCCGCCTGCCTGGTCGCTGGCGGCCACGGCCCCGATCTGCAAACGGCGCGCCTGTTCGCACGCCAGATGGGCGGGATGGCTCCCAAGCCTATCCTGGAGCTAAACGTCTATCATACACTTGTGAAAGCCATCGCCAGCGCGCAGAAAATGTCGCGCCAGGACGATGTGAACGATCTGTCCACGTTTTTGTTCGAGCAGGCGCAGATCCTGGACG
This sequence comes from Rhodomicrobiaceae bacterium, assembly GCA_050298295.1. Lineage (GTDB taxonomy): Bacteria > Pseudomonadota > Alphaproteobacteria > Rhizobiales > Rhodomicrobiaceae > Rhodomicrobium. Next base: position 20,491 of record JBNKTW010000086.1, on the reverse strand, counting down.
GGGAGTTGCCGGAAGATCCGGCGGCGTTCGCCGCGAGGCTGAACCGGCTGGTGGCGCGCGGGCTGACGTCAGAATATTTGTAGGTGTTATGCCGCAAAAACCCCTCTGATCTACCGGAGCACAATTAGTTGAAACAAGTGGCGCATCCAGATGGACCCAAGCAGAAGATTCTCGAAAGGTGACTGGATCGCTGCTTCCCGAGGGATCGGTCAGGGTATTGTGCGCCGCGCATCCAGATTGAACTGGCCGGGCGCGGCATCCGCGCCAGCCGCGAGCGCATCGCCCGCCTCATGCGCGCCGAAGGGCTGGCGGGCGTCAGCCGCCGCAGAGGTGTGCGGACAACGGTGAGGGATGGGGCGCGGCAAGCGCCCGATCTCATCGATCGTAACTTCACCGCTGCGGCGCCAAACCGGCTGTGGGTGGCCGATATCACTCACGTCCCCACCTGGGCCGGTTTCCTCTATCTGGCGGTGGTGCTCGATGTCTTCAGCCGCCGGATCGTGGGCTGGCCGATGGCCGCGACGCTGAAGACGCAGCTGGTGCTGGATGCCCTCGACATGGCGCTGTGGCGGCGGCGGCTGCAGGACGTCGTCCATCATTCCGATCAGGGATCACAGTACACCTCCATCGGCTTCGGCAACCGCTGCCGCGAGGCAGGCGTATAGCCATCCATGGGATCGGTGGGCGACCGCTACGACAACGCCGTGTGTGAGAGCTTCTTCTCCACGCTGGAGTGCGAGCTGCTTGAGCGGACACGCTTTCCCACCCATGCTGAGGCGCGTATCGCCATCTTCAAGTTCTTCGAAGGGTTCTACAATCCGCGGCGGCGCCATTCGGGTATCGGCTATCTGGCGCCGGCCGAATTCGAAAGGCGGTGGGCGGAAAGAGCCGCAGCACCGGCGCAACCGGCTCTCGAGCCCGCCTTACCCCAGCATGCCGCCGTGCTCAGGGCCGAACAAAAAGATGGACACCAAAAGGAGGACAACAGAACGTCAAACACGATACCATGAGCGAAAGCTCTCACCCGTCCACCAAATCGGGGCAAGTCCACTCCGACCTGGAATGGCTGGTGATGACGCCAGTCTTGCTGCGGCAGTTCCGGGTGTTCGACGCGCCGGACCGGCCGATCGGCGTCGCACTGTTGGGGGTATGTGAGCGACGAGGTCGAGGAGCGGCTGAAGACGGAGCAGGCGTGGCGCCCGCGGATTGGAAGTCGGGCGAGAAGCTGTGGCTGGTGGACATCGTGGCACCATTCGGCGGGCATGACGCGATGATCAAGGATTTGAAGGAGAAGGTGTTTCCTGGGCGGAAGGTGCGCTATCTGGCCGGGCGCAAGCTTGGCAGCAGGCACCCAGCCGCGGCTCCTGACGTGGAATGGATGCTCGGCTGTGGCGCCGCACCTCGTTTTGGGGAAAACACCTGTAATCAACGGTGTTTTCCCCGCATTCCACAAGGAGGGGCATCAGTTTAACGCAAAAGTGATGCAGAGAAGTAAACTGGCCTTCCGCGCCATGTAATGCAAAACTTATCCGCGATGTGGCAATTTTGCAACAAATGAATTCGTGTGGTATTAATTTTAATATATTTTAGCTATATCTAACTTGACAGCAGAAAAAGATTATACGTGACTACACGGTCCCGAGGCGGATATCCTGGCGCGCCACCGTGCTTGCAAGCTTAACTTTGACATCTACGCGGAACCTCGCCAAAATTCGTTTATAAGACGGCTGCTATATTTACCGCATACTTGATACTATTAGGGGAAGCTTATGCCGGGCGCCGGTTGATCTGTTTTGCGAACGTAGCGGCGGACCGCCCCCTCTACCTTCAGTGCGTTCAGGCTGCCGCGGCAACCCAGGTTCTATTGCGCCTAATCGAATTCTCGCCCGCTATGTGGGAGCGTGCGGGGTATAGTGGGGCATACCTGACCTTCGCAGGCGCTTGTATAGAGTAAAACCCTGTGGGGGAAGGTGAATGTCTCGACTTGTAACAAAACGGACAAAGAATTTCAGCAAGAACAAGAAGGGCGCGACTATGGTTGAATACGCCCTCGTCATAGTGGTGGTTGCGCTCGTCGCACTGGTCGGCCTTAAGACCCTTGGCACCAGCCTCAATACGCAATTCAACTCCATCGCGAACACGGTCTCGGCCCCTTAAGCGCCGCTGCTTGGGTGCTTCATTACGCATAGCCAGCGATCCTTCGCCGGCTATGACCCGATGTCCGCTTTGCTGAGGTCTGCATGAGGTTCGGCACAATACTGATGTTCGCCATAGCCTTCGTCTGTGCGGCCGCGGCGGCATTGCTCATACGCTCGGTACTATTGACGCCGCCCGCCGCACCAGCGGTTGCCGAGGCGAAGCCTGCCGGAATGCCCACGAGGACCATTCTGGTTGCGGCGCGCGACTTGAGGCCGGGCGAAAGGCTCACTCCCGCCGCTGTCCGCGAGGCGTCCTGGCCCGCGGATCTGCTACCGCGCGGGGTGTTCGCGTCGCGCGAGGCGCTGTTCAAGCGCGGCCAGGAACCTACTTTGCACGCCGCGATTGCCGAAAATGAGCCGGTCCTCGCGCAGCGCCTGCTGCAAGGGCCGGACCTGGGTCTGACCGGCCGCCTGAACGACGGGATGCGCGGCGTCACCATCCGGGTGAACGAGGCGTCGGGCGTGGGCGGGTTCGTGCAGCCCGAGGACCGCGTCGACGTGCTTTTGACCCAAACCGGCAGGCGAGGCGATACAACCCGGGGGGCGGACCGTTCCTACACGAAGACGCTGGTCCGGAGCGTCCGGGTGCTGGCCACGGACCAGCAGACGGTGCGCAGGCCGCGGGCCCGGCCGCCCAAGACGGTTACGCTGGAGGTGTCCGAGAAGGATGCAAAAAGGCTTACGCTGGCTGGCTCCGTTGGCCAGCTTTCCTTGACTCTGAACAAGGGCGACATCCGGCGCGGGTCCAGCAGGCCGGTCGATCTGCGCGATATCGCGGCGGCGGAGGAGAATGGCGGCGAGGACGGCGCGGCGGATGGGCCGGTCGTCTCGGTGTTCCGCACGGTCGAGCGCAAGGATTACAGGGTTCCCCAGCAATATAGCGGCACGTTCCGTGATGCCGCCTGGGCCCTGCGGTCCGGAGCGGCGGCGTCTAGATGAAGTGAAAGATCTTTTAGGGGCGAAAAGATGTTCAGTACCAGTTGGTTAGCAAGACCGCGCTCTTGGGGCGCACTGGCCGCCGCCGTGCTGGCGGCTTTAATGATTGCAGGCGGTCCCGCCTGCGCGAAAGGCAAACGCGGCCACCACAATACCCTCAAGACCTATTATCTGGACCGTCACTCGCAGCGCATCGACGTGATGGTGGTGCTGCACAAATCCGAGAACGTGCGCACGGACACTCCGTTCGGCGACGTAATGGTCGGCAATCCCGAGATCGCCGATGTGATCCCGCTCACGAACCAGTCCATCTACATCGTGGGCAAGAAAACCGGCGTTACCCGCGTCTCCCTTCTCGACGCCAAGAAGCAAGTGCTGGGCGCGATCGACATCGAAGTCACCTACGACCTGGATCTCCTGCGCCGCGCCTTGCGGCAGAATCCCGCCAACGCGAAAGTCAAGGTCTCGTCGCTCAACGGAAAGATCCTGATATCAGGCGTGGCGCCCGACGGGCCCGCAATGAAGCGCGCACTGATGCTTGCCGAGCAGCTTGCGCCCAGCGACGTCACCAACGGCATGACTGTCGCCTCGCCTCAGCAGGTCATGCTTGAGGTGCGCTTCATCGAGGCCTCGCGCAACCTCGGCCGCGGCGTGGGCGTCAACTGGGCGGCCGGCGGCAGAATGGGCGCCACGACCGGCAATGGCAACATCAGGAGCGGAGGCTTCACCGACACCGGAAACGGCGATTTCTCCAATAACACCATCTTCGACCTCACAAAGGGGCTGGCCTCGAATCTGGTCCCCTTCGGCTCGTTTGGGGGGCGGGTGCTCAATGGCGTGGTGAAGGCGGACATCTTTGTGAACGCCTTGGAACAGCAGGGTCTGGCCCGCAAGCTCGCGGAGCCGAACCTCATTGCGCTGTCGGGGGACACCGCAAGCTTCCTTGCGGGTGGCGAGTTTCCGTTCCCGGTCGGCGTCAACGCCTCGGGCCAGGTTTCCGTCGAGTTCAAGAAATACGGCGTGGGCCTCGCTTTCACGCCCACCGTCCTCGCCGAGGGCCAGATCAACTTGAAGATCGAGCCGGAGGTCAGCGAACTCGATACGGTAAACACAGTGACGATCGGCAACACGAAGATCCCAAGCCTTTCGGTGCGCCGCGCCGCGACAACCATCGAGCTGCGCGACGGGCAGACCTTCATGATGGCGGGCCTGCTGCAAGGCTCTCACGTTGCGGACACGCAGGCGCTGCCCTGGGTGAACGACGCCCCGGTAATCGGCTCGCTGTTCCGCAGCCAGTCGTTTCAAAAACACGAGACCGACCTCGTCATCCTGGTAACGCCGCGGCTGATCCGGCCCATGGTGCCTGGCGACAAGCCCGCGACCCCGCTCGCCAACAGAAAACCCGCGAGCGATGGCGAGTTTTTCCTGCTCGGCAAGCATGAGGTCGAGGTCAGCAGGCCCAAGCCGGCCGGCGGGCACATCATAGACTTCGTTCCGCAGCCGGCGGTGCACCGGACGGGCAAATAGGGAGGCGGCAATGACCGGTCATCAGAAGAAGCGCTTGCGTGCCGCAGTCAAGCTTTCCGCCCTGGCACTCACGGCGGCGTTTTTGGGCGCATGGGATCTCGAATGCAGCGATTGCGGCAGCCGCACCGAGTTCGTGACGCGCGGGGCGGGCAACGCGATAGAGGCGAACAAGGCGATCCAGACCATCGACCCCTGGCCGCCTTATGTGAAAAACCGCAAGCTGGATTTGGACGGGCCGCGGGCGAACCTGGCGATGGAGCGCTATCAGGCCAACAAATCGCTCACGCCGCGTCCGCTCAACCCAAGTAAGCCAGCCGGAATGGCGCCTGCGGGCAGTGCGCTGCTAGCGCCTGCCGGGCAGCGCTAAGAGGAGGAGGCGTGAGTAGCGGATCGGACGGCGGCCGGAACCGGGCTCCTGGCGGCATCGCCGCGGAAGTTCGCGCCAGCGCCCACGACGGCATGGAAGCCGCGGGCGGCCCCCTGAAACTGATGAACGCGAACGGAACGCCAATCGTCCGCCGCTACGAGGCGCTTCTAGTTACCGAGGACGCTGACCTTTGGGAGCGTATGTCCGCCGAATTCGCAGGCCGGGGACACTTCAACCTGCGCGCCTTTGGGGGCAAGCTTTGTCAGCTTGAGGAGAATATCGGCGGCGTCAAGCTCCCGGCCCTGCTGGTGGCCGATTTGAGCCAGGGCGCTGCACTCGATTTGGAAGTCCTTGAGCGGCTTAGAAAAACGCATCTCGCGAAAGTGCCGGTCATCGCGATTTCGAGCCAGCAGGATCAGCAAATGGTCCGCCGGCTTCTGCAAATCAGGGTAGACGACTGGCTGCCCGCGGGCTGCCCGGCGTCCGAAATTCACGGCAGTTGCGAGGCCGCCATCCGTGGCCGCCTCGCGGAGGAGAGCGAGGGCAAGCTCAAATGCGCCACCTTCTTCCCGGCCACGGGCGGCTGCGGAGCCACAACGCTTGCCATTGAAGCCGCGTTCCTCACCGGCAACCTGCACAAGCAGCTTTCCACGACCTGTCTTGCGGGGCTCAATTTCCATGACGGCGCGGTTGCCGATTATCTCGACCTCAAGCCCGCATTCCAGCCCGCCGAGCTGTCCAAACTCTCCGGCCGCCTGGACCGGCAGCTTCTCGACGTGATGCTGAGCAAGCACGCCTCGGGGCTCGCGGTGCTGGCGTCGCCGAGGTCGGCGGGGCAGCTTACAGACCTGCGCGAGGATCTGGTCGCTTCGATCCTGGGCCTCTTATCCGAAGCCTTTGATCATCTTATCATCGACCTGCCCAGGAACTGGTGCGCCTGGACCGACAACGTGATCTGGGGATCGGACCGGATTTTCGTCGTGACCTCTTTCACCGTGCCAGCACTCAGGCAGGCGCGGCTGCTCGCGGACACCATCGCCTCGAAGGCGGAGCGCAAGACGGAGGTTTCCGTCATCGTCAACAAATACTACGAGCCGCTCCTGGGGGCGGGCCTCACCCGGAAGGACGCCGAAAGCATCCTCGAAACCCGGCTATGCGGCTTCATTCCCGATGGCGGCAGGATGGTGGATGAAGCGATCAATCGCGGGCAGGCGCTTTCGGAGGTGCGGCCCGGCAACAAGATCGCGAAGAAGCTGGCGCAGATCCTGGTGAGCGAGCCTGCGGCGGCAAGGGCTCGGAAGATCTGAGCGGGAACGGGCCGATGCATAACAGGTTCATGAGAGATCCCGCAAAGACCGCTGGCGAGGCTGTGCAGGAACCGCCTCAGCCGGTGTTCGAGGAGCCTGTTGTCATTATTCCTCGCGCGGCGGGCGTGGCCGCGAAGGAAGCGCAGGCGCCAGGGCAAGAGCTTCTCGATGCCAAGGTGCGCCTACATCGCAAGCTCATCGACGATCTGAACCTCGCCTCGCTTGAGCGCCTGCCGCGCGAGGAGTTGCGCCGCAAGATCGGGGAGTTCGTCGCCGATTACGTCAAATCCGAGCGCATCCTGCTCAATGCCAAGGAACTGGAGGCCTTCGCGCAGGAGGTGTTCGACGAACTGACGGGCCTGGGGCCGCTCGAACCGCTGCTGAAAGACCCGACTATCAGCGACATTCTCATCAACACGCATGAGAAGGTCTATGTCGAGCGGTTCGGCAAGCTCGAAGCCGTGCCCGTGCGCTTCAGCGACGAGGCGCATATCCTGCGCATCGTCAACAAGATCGTGGGCGCGGTGGGCCGGCGCGTGGACGAGTCGCAGCCCATGATCGACGCGCGCCTGGCCGACGGCTCGCGCATCAACGTGGCGGTGCGGCCCATTGCGGTGGATGGCCCGCTGATCTCAATCCGCAAGTTCGCCGAGGAAGCCTACGATCTGGCGAAGATCTGCGGCTTCGGCAGCCTCACCAGCGAGATGGCTGAGTTCTTGGGCCTGTGCGTTCAGTCCAAGATCAGCATCCTGATCTCCGGCGGCACCGGCAGCGGCAAGACCACGCTGCTCAACGCGCTTTCCGCCTACATCCCGCCCGCCGAGCGGCTCATCACCATCGAGGACGCTGCCGAACTCCGGCTCCAGCAACCGCATGTCGGCAGGCTCGAAACCCGTCCGCCGAACCTCGAAGGGAAGGGCGAAATCCGCCAGCGCGAGCTGGTCAAGAACGCGCTGCGTATGCGGCCCGACCGCATCATCCTGGGCGAGGTGCGCGGCGAGGAAGCCTTCGACATGCTGCAGGCCATGAATACCGGCCATGAGGGCTCCATGGCGACGATCCACGCCAACAGCCCGCGCGATGCGATTGCGAGGCTGTCGCAAATGGTGGGCATGGCGGGCCTGCCTATGTCGGAGGCCAGCATCCGCCAGCAGATAGCCTCCGCGATCCGGCTGATCGTGCAGCTCCAGCGCTTCGGCGACGGCGTGCGCCGCGTGGTCAGCATCAGCGAGGTGTCCGGCATGGAGCACGACGTCGTTCTCATGCAAGAGCTGTTCCGCTTCGTCCCGCGCGGCGCCGGCGCCGATGGCCAGGTGCGCGGGGTTTTTTCGGCGACCGGAATCCGGCCCGCCTTCGTGGACGATCTCAAAATGAAAGGGTTCGCCGTCCCGCACTGGCTGTTCAACCCCGCCGCTGGAGCGATGTAGATGGCCTATCAGCAAGCCCTCATTCCCCTCCTGGTTTTCGCGGCGTTCCTGCTGTTCTTGATGGGGCTCTACCTCGCGGTCAGGGAGCAGGTGGTCTATCGCGGCCGCATCCGCTCCAGGATTCAGACGCCCAAAGGCGCTGGCATCGCCTCCGAGGCCGAGCTGTCCGATATCCGCCAGAGCCGGAGCCTTTCGGCGGACGGCCGCTACGCCACGCCCTTCATTTCGCTCAACAAACTCATCCTGCAGTCGGGCGCGACCTGGGGCATTCCAGGCGTGCTCGCTTTCGCCGCGGCCTGCGGCGCTGCGTCTTTCTTCGCCGCCTTTGCCGCCGGGGGCTCGCTTTTCATATGTATCCCGGTGAGCCTCGCCTTTGGCGCGGGCGTGCCTCTCGCCGTTCTGCGCGCCATGCGCGATGGCAGGCAGAAGAAGTTCGAGGAGCAGTTGCCCGAGGCAATCGACACGGTCGTCCGGGGGCTTAAAGCCGGGCACTCGGTGCCGGTGGCGATTTCCTCGGTGGGCAAGAACATGCCCGATCCGATGGGGGCCGAGTTCCGGCTTACTGCGGCCGAGATGACCTTCGGCCTCGATCTTGAAACCGCGATGGCGAATTTGCACGCGCGCGTCGGCCAGGCCGACCTTGGACTCCTGGCGCTGGCGATCTCCATTCAGGCGAAGGCCGGCGGCAATCTGGCCGAGGTGCTTGGCAATCTCTCCAAGGTGATCCGGGAGCGCTTCAAGCTGCGCAGGAAGGCGATGGCGCTCTCCGCAGAGGGCCGCTTCTCGGCTATCGTGCTGACCACAATCCCCGTGCTCTTGTTCGCGGGGATCTGGTTCCTGTCGCCTGGGTATTACGGCGAAGTCTGGGATGGGCCATACACCAAGCTCACGCTGGTTCTGGCGGTACTGTGGATGGCGCTCGGCAATTACGTCATGTACCGGATGGTGAGGATCCGCGTATGATGCTGGAGAGTCTTTTCGCAATCCAGGAGACCGGCGCGGCTTCGCTTCGCGTGGCCGCCGCCACGGCGTTTACGTTCGTGGCCGTTTTCCTGCTGGTGCTTGCGGTCAGTTCCTATGCGCGCGCGCGAGTGGCCGTCAGGCGGCGGGCCGCCGCGGCAAGCTTCGGCGGGAACGGGGCAGCGGCCACCTTCGCGGGCGGCGATCCAGGCGACGCCCGCTCCATCCGCTATCAGGATCTGTCGGACACCTCGGCGCTCCTGGGCGATGTGGAGCGTGGCGCCTCCCGTAGCGAAAGCGAGTCCTCCAAGATTAGGCGCGAGCTTCTGCGGGCCGGCTTTTTCGGCAAGGATGCCGTGTTGTGGTATCAAACCGTGCGCGCCGTCCTGCTCGTCGCGGGCGGGCTCCTGGGCTACTTCGGCTACCGCTATTTCTACCCCGGGCCTGCACTCGATTCGCAAATTATCGCGGTGGTGCTTGTGGGTAGCCTCGCATTCCTGATGCCGAGCCGTTTCGTTAGCGAGCGCAAGAAACGGCTGGAGCAGGAATGCCGCGAGGGTTTCCCGGACTTCATCGACCTGATGATCGTCTGCGCCGAAGCGGGCCTTGGTGCGCGCAGCGCCATCGACCGGCTCTCCCGCGAGATCGCCAAGACCTATCCGATCCTGGGCGCGCATCTTTATCTGGCGAGCCTCGAAATCCGCGCGGGCGCGAGCCTGCATCAGGCGCTCCACAGCCTGTCGCGCCGCACGCGTGTGGAGGAGGCCGCGGCGCTGGCGGCGCTGCTTGAGCAGACCGAGCAGCTTGGCACCAGCGTTACCGACGCGCTGCGCGTCTACCGGGACGAGATGCGCGAGCGCCGCGTCGTCCGCGCGGAGGAGAAGGCGCACGCGCTGCCGGCCAAGCTCGTCTTGCCGCTGGGTATTTTTGTGTTTCCGGTGATTTTGATCGTGGTCCTGCTTCCCGCGATCGTCCGCATGAAAGAAGCAGGCTATTAGCAAGGTGGGGCAAATGAGAACGTTTAAAATCATATGTGTGGCCCTCATGACCGTTCTCGGTACGGCGGCGTGCAGTGCATTTGACCTCGATAGCTTGAACCCCTTCGGGAACGCCCACGAGGAGGGTGAAACCACAAGCTCAACATTCGGCAGCGGCCCCGAGCAGGTCTGGATCGACAAGGCCAAGGAGAACTTCCGGCACGGCGAGTACGGGCTAGCGGAACGCTATTTCCGGCGCGCCATCGAGGAACGGCACAGCAACGCGGAAGCGTGGCTTGGTCTTGCTGCTGCCTACGACCGTCTGAAGCGCTTCGACGAAGCGGAGCGCGCCTACGAGGTGCTGCAAAGAATGGCCGGCCCAACGCCGCAGATCTTGAACAATCTCGGCTACCACTACATGCTGAAGGGCAATTTCGTTGCGGCCGAGCACACGCTGAAGGCGGCCCAGGCGAAAGACCCGGAAAACCCGGCCATCCAGGCCAATCTGGCGCTGCTGGCGAAGTGGAAGGCGCGTGGCGGCCAGAGCTGACCGCCGGCGCGCCCGCTTTTCGGGGAAGCGGCGCTCACGCTGTCTCCTTGCTGCATTATGCTGACATGGCGCTTGGTGGTGCCTTGAACTGAGGGAATCTCCCCTCATCCTGTCCTTCTCCCCATGGGAGAAGGGACCCTTGAATTACGCGCAGCGGATATTCTGGCGTTCCCTCTCCCATAGTGAAGAGGGCCAGGTTGAGGGGGTGAACACCTCGATCATGCTAAAATCCATCATCCGGCAACCGATATGTCAGAAGCACGCTATCGCCGGGGCGCGCGTGCATTTGCCCGGGCTGATAAAGAAAAGTAACCTTTGGCGGCGCTAATAAAAGTTCGCACGCCGGCCGGGCGCGGCAGCGGCTTCGTTTTTTTTTCGAAGGAGAGGCGGGAGGTGTGTGCGGGTCCGGCCGGAAATTCGCCGCAGGGAACAAAGGCATGTTTAAATCGCTCAGCCGGGGTATGGATATCGCGATGGCGAGCTGGACCGTCCTGAAACGCCACCCGAAGCTCACCGTGTTTCCAGCATTATCGGCGCTGGCGATTATTGCTCTGCTGGCACTTTTCGCTGGCGTGGGGGCCATGCCGAGCAGGCAAGAGCCGCCCGATGGCGGGGCTGCTTTCTACGTTGCCTTTTTCGCCATCTATTTCGTTTCCTTTTTCATAGGTACTTTCTTCAACGCCGCGTTTGTGTTCTGCACGCTGCAAGCTTTTGCGGGGCGTGAGCCGTCGCTTGAGCAAGGGCTTTCCGCGGCCGCGGGGCGCCTGAATCAAATCTTGATGTGGACGCTCGTGGCAAGCACGGTGGGTCTCCTGCTGCACGCGTTGAAGGATATGCTAGAAAAACGGTTCGGCTTTCTGGGCAGCCTCTTGGGATGGGTTGGAACGGCGGCCTGGTCCGCGGCCACCTATTTCGTCGTACCGGTCCTTGTCGTCGATGGCGTGGGACCGGCCGAGGCGATCCGCCGCTCAATGGCGCTTCTTCGCGAAAGGTGGGGCGAAGCCGTGACCGGCGAAGGCGGACTCGCGATAGCCTCCCTTTTGCTGATGGTGCCAGCAGGGCTGCTCATGGCGGTTTTCGCGGCGCTTGGCGCGACGGTCCTGATTCTGCCGGTGGTCATCCTCTATGTTCTGGCCGTTATGTTGCTAATCATGGCACTCGGCACCATTTTCCGGACCGGCGTCTATATCTACGCTACGACAGGCCAAGCGCCCGCTTCGTTCAGCGAAGAGCTTATCAAGGGCACTTTCCGCGAGAAGAAACAGGGCGTGCGGTAGCGCCCATCGGACGGCGCCAACAAACTATCAGCGGGCGAAGAACAGGGGGATGCAGATAAGGCCCGCCACGCATATCGGTACGCCATAAGGGAAAATCCCCCGCCTGGCCCACGCCTTCAACCGCCGCGACGGAATATAGGGCTTGATCCCTGGCCAGACGGCCATCGCCTTGCGCAAGGCCAGGAGCAGCACCGCGATTATACCGCCGGTGAAGGCCATGATGGTCAGGAAGTCTGGCCCGTCCCTGACGCCGGCCCACAGCATGAGCGCGCCGATCAGTTTCACGTCGCCCCCGCCGAAGGGCCCCAGCAGATAAACGCCAAAGAACACAAGGAAGGCGGCCGCACCAACCCATAGATGCGGCGCGAGGCCGTCCGGCGCGCCTCGCAGCCAGTAATTCAGGAAGAATAGCGCCACGACGGTCAGCGGAACGGTATCGGGAATTCGCAAGTGCTTGATATCGGTGATGCAAGCATAGCAAAGCGTTGCGGCCAGCATGATCATAATGCCGGCTTCGATGGCCCCCGTGCCGGATAGTGCTTCGGGTAGCATCAACGCGCAGCGCCCCAGGGCATGATGGGCACGGTCGAGATCGCGTTCTGCGGCGAGCCGTCCACCAGCTTGTCGCTGACCGCAAGATAGACCAGCGTGTTGCGCTTCTTGTCCACGATCCTGAAGACTTTGGTGTGCTTGAAGAAAATCGAGGTGTGCTTAGTGTAGACCTTCTCGCGGCCGTCAAGCTTCGCGATATCGGCGGTGATGGGACCGGTTTGCCGGCAGGCGATCGAAAACCGGCTCGGGTCCTCGGCAAGGCCCAGCGAGCCGCTGAGCCCGCCGGTGCGCGCCTGGCTGATGTGGCAGGCCACGCCCGGCACCTTCGGATCGTCGAACGCGATTACGCAGACTTTGTCGTTGCGGCCCATCAGCCGGAAGGTGGTGCTCACGCAGCCGATGTCTTCCGCGAGCGCGGCGGAGGCGGACAGGGCAAGAAATCCTGCCGCAAGTAGTCCTCTCATATCGTTTCTCATTCCTTTGGCGCCGTTTGCAGGGCGTTGCGCAGCCGCTCCAGCTCTTCCGGCCCGGCGGGCAGGCCGAAGCGCACCACGCTGCGGTCTTTGAAAGGCCGGGCGAGAATGCCCCGATGCGCGAGATGTGCAAAGAGCGTTCTGCTCAAAGGGTGCGCGGCGAGCTTGAACAGCGCGGTTCTGCCAAGCACGCGGCAGCCGGCTTCCGCCAGCGCCGCGCCGAGCTGATCCGCGGCTTCGGCAAGGCGCGTCCGCTGCGCCGCCGCCCAGGCTTCGTCCGCGAGGGCTGCCTGCCCGAAGGCCAGCGCCTGCGCGGATACGGGCCATGCTCCGAGCGCGGCCTTGAGCCTCTCAGCGATGGGATGCGAAGTGACCGCGAAGCCGAGCCGCACACCGCCAGCGCCGTAAAATTTGCCCACGGAGCGCAGCACGAGCGTGTAATCGAGGCGCGCGACATGCGGCAGCAGCGAATGGCTTTCATCCGCATCTGCAAAAGCCTCGTCCACGATCAGGAGGCCATCGCGGCGTTTGAGCGGGGGCAAGGCGGCGGCGAGCTTGGCATGTTCGATGAAACGGCCGTCCGGGTTGTTGGGGTTGGCGGCGATCAGGATCGCAGCGCTGCCCGACTGGCCGAGGGAATCGATTTCGCTCACGGAATGCCCGGCGGCGGTCCAGGCGGCGGTGTGGCCGGAATAGCATGGCGATAGCACCGCAACGCGCTTGGGTTCGCGGAAGAGCCACGGAAGGATGCTCAGGCCCGCATCGCTTCCGGGCAGCGCTACCGCGGTGGCCGTGGCAGGGATCTTGTAGGCCTTCCGCGCGGTTTCGAGCAACTGCTCTAGCGCGCCTGTGTCCGGCAGCCGGTGCAAGGCCTCCCGCGGAAGCGCGGGCGCGGGATAGGCCCAGGGACTGATGCCGGTGGAAAGGTCGATCCATGGCTCCGGTGCCTGCGGGTAAAGCGCGTGCGCAAGGTCCAGCCGGCCGCCATGCTCGAAGAAGCGCAAGCCGGTATCGTCTGCTAAAGATCCGTTCATGCCGCCAGAAACTTTCCCGATTGCTCTGCTCGCCTTGCTGCTCGACGCCGCCTCCGGTTACCCCGATTGGGTTTTCCGCGCCATTGGCCATCCTGTCACCTGGATTGGCGCCTTGATAAGCCTCGCGGACCGGCGGCTCAACAGGGAAAGCGCATCGCCCTTTGTCCGCAGGCTCGCGGGCGTGCTCGCAATCGTTTGCGCCGTCGCGGCGGCTTCGGTTGCGGGGCTTCTCATCCAGAGTGTGGCGGGCAGCCTGCATTACGGCTGGGTGCTTAACTCAATTGCCGCAAGCACACTATTCGCAAGCCGCAGCCTTTACATCCACGTCCGCGACGTGGCGGCGGCGCTCGAACGTGACGGGCTCGAAGGCGGCCGGTGGGCGGTCTCTCGCATCGTTGGCCGCGATCCCGAAACGCTCGATGAAGCCGGCGTATCCCGCGCCGCCATCGAAAGCCTCGCGGAGAACGCCTCCGATGGCGTCACCGCGCCGGTCTTCTGGTTTCTCGTGCTGGGGCTGCCGGGCCTCGCCGCCTACAAGGCCATCAACACCGCTGATAGCATGATTGGCCATCGCACGACGCGTCACGAAGCTTTCGGCTGGGCGGCGGCGCGGCTCGACGACCTCGTGAATTTGCCCGCCTCGCGGCTGACTGCCGCGCTGTTCGTGGTCGCCGCCTTCTTCTGCAATGCCACGCCGGGCGGCGCGATGCGGGCCGTCTTCCTGGATGCGCGCCGCCACCGCTCGCCCAACGCCGGCTGGCCCGAAGCCGCGATGGCGGGTGCGCTCGGGCTCAAGCTCGCCGGCCCGCGGAGTTATGCGGGCGTAGCGGTGACGGACGCCTATATGGGCGAAGGGCGCGCAGACGCTAGCAGCAGCGATATCCGCCGTGCGCTGGTGCTCGCAAAGATGGCCTGGCTTGCCATGCTGGCCGCAATCGCCGTTGCCGCGCTCGCCGGGCAAGTTTAAGCGCCGCATTCGCCTGAATCCCCTTGAAGTTGTGTCTTGCTGGCAGTGATATTACTTTCATCACCGCTTCATATACGGCGTCTACCGGTAGTTGCGCGCGCTCTACCCTCCCACGAACCGGCGCTGTCAGGCGGCTAGGCATCTCATCTCCCCGCGATGCGATGTCTAGCTCGCTTACACGAGGACAGCGGCTTCCGGCTCTTGAAGCGGGCGGCTTCGCGACGCGCCCCGGCTAACGCAGTGGACCAGTTGCGGCCGTTCTGCCCAGCAAAATCTCTTGAACCGCTTGGCCGCAACCGGCCCTCTATGGTGAATTTTGGGTAAAGTAGTCTGGCGGAGTGAAGCTACAGCTTTTGAATCCGTAGTGTGAATTCCAGCTAATCAATGCACTTCTTATTTTTACGGGGCTTTAGAGGGTTCGGCCTATTTTACCATGGAACCCGGCGCCACTCTCTTTGGCGGCATGAACTCAAATGATGTTCAAATTCTCCGCATCAGGCGGCCCAGCCCACATCGTGCGGATACATCAAGGCGAGGAGTTCCCGCCAGAATGACCTCCCCCCACGCAATAGCCGGGAAGCTTTACGAAAGCGAACACGCGCTTGTCTGCCGCGGCCGCCGGGCAACCGATGGCGCCCCCGTAATTCTCAAAATTCTGAAGCCGCAAGCCGCAGGAACTGCCGCGCAAGGGCGCTTCCGCCGGGAGTACGATATCCTTGCTAAACTGGATTTACCCGGCGTCATCAAAGCTTACGGCTTGGAGGCGGGCGAAAGCGGCCAGACGATGATCCTGGAGGATATCGGCGGCGCACCCTTCGACCGTATGCAGGATCACCTGCCTCTGCCGGTAGCGGAATTCCTCAGAGTTGCGGTAGGTCTCGCCGATGCGCTGGAGAGCTTGCATCGCGAGAAGCTGATCCATGGGGACATCAGTCCTGCTCATATCATATTTAACCCTGGGACTGGACAATTCCGGCTAACCGGGTTCGGTCTCGCCACGGGCCTCCTGGAGAAAAGCGAATATCTGGAACCGCGGGCGGCGCTGGAGGGAACGCTGGCCTACATGTCGCCCGAGCAGACCGGGCGAATGAACCGCGCCGTGGACTTCCGCACGGACTTTTACTCGCTTGGGGCCACGTTCTATGAGTTGCTGACAGGCCAACCGCCGTTCCAGGCCGAAGACGCCCTGGGCATGGTGCATAGCCACATCGCCCAGGCGCCTCTCTCCCCGCGTTCGCTCAATGCCGCCATTCCGGAAACGGTTGCCAGAATCGTCCTGAAATTGCTGGCGAAAGCGCCGGAAGACCGTTACCAGAGCGGCGCCGGATTGAAGGCCGATCTTGAGCGCTGCCTCCGCGAACTGGATAGCGAGGATGGCGTTTCCCGCTTCGAACTTGGCTTGGCCGATCTCCCCGCCCGCCTTGGATTGCCGCGAAAACTATATGGCCGGGACAAAGAGCTTGCCCTGCTGCGCGAAGCTTTTGAGCAAGCCTGCGAGGGGCATTGCGAACTGATGCTGGTGGCGGGTTACTCGGGGGTGGGGAAAACGGCCCTGGTGCACGAGCTTCAGGCCGCCGTTCTGGAGCAGCAGGGGTATTTTATAGAAGGCAAATTTGACCAGTTACGGCATAACGCTCCCTATTCCGGCTGGCTTCAGGCGTTCGAGGCTCTGGTTAGCTGCCTGCTGATGGAAAGCGAAGCCAGGCTGGCGGAATTGAAAAGCGAAATTCTTGAAGCCGTCCGGGGCAACGGCAAAGTCCTGACGGAAGTCCTCCCCAATCTGGAGCTGATCATCGGCCCCCAGCCTCCCGTCCCGGAATTGCGGGGCGCTGAGGCCCAGAACCGCTTCAACCGCGTTTTCCTGAATTTCATGAGAATCATCGCGGCGAAAGAGCACCCTCTCATTGTTTTTCTGGATGATTTGCAATGGGTTGACGACGCATCCCTGCGATTGTTCTTTCCTCTGCTACTTGGCGGCGGAGCAGGCAGCCTGCTGGTTTTGGGCGCCTATAGGGACAACGAAGTGGATGCCGCCCATCCGCTGTCAAAGGCCATCGGCGAGTTCGAGGCCGCGCGCGCGCCGGTGAGGCAGCTTAAGCTTTCCCCTCTGTCAAAGGATGACATCATTGCCTGGCTGGCGGACAGCCTGGAAACGGCCGGAAGCGGTTGCGAGACATTGGCGGAACTGCTCTACGCCAAAGCGGAGGGAAATCCGTTCTTTACCCTTCAGATCCTGCAAGCGCTTGAAAACGAGGGCGCTCTCACGACAGGGGGTGAGCAGAGCCGCTGGAAATGGGACACGGGCGCCATTGATCTGGTGAAGATCGCCGATAACGTCGCCGATCTCATGTCCCAGAAAGT
Organism: Rhodomicrobiaceae bacterium; assembly: GCA_050298295.1. Lineage (GTDB taxonomy): Bacteria > Pseudomonadota > Alphaproteobacteria > Rhizobiales > Rhodomicrobiaceae > Rhodomicrobium. The sequence goes on along the minus strand of JBNKTW010000086.1, from coordinate 3,578 downwards.
GCAGCAGCTTCCCCCGGCCGCTTTGCACATGCTGCAGAACGCGGCCTGTTTGGGCGCCCAGTTCGATCTTGCCACATTGATCGCCGCCACTGGAGAAACAGCGGAAGCCATCTTCGCCAGCCTTGAACCGGCGATCGGGATGGGGCTGATCACCGCCTCCGCCGGCACCGCATACCGGTTCGCACATGACCGCATTCAACAGGCGGCCTATTCCCTGATCGCGGAAGACGAGAGGCTGGCCCTCCACTGGCGCACCGGCAAACTCCTGCTGGAGGCTGAACCGCCTGAAGGGCAGGAGGCGCGCTTCTTCGATATCGCCGATCACCTGAACAAAGGCGCCGGCCGCTTCGCCACCGGAGAAGAAAAGGTTAAGGTGGCGCAACTGAACCTCCAGGCTGGGGGGAAAGCGAAGAAGAGCGCGGCATTCGCTGCCGCTCAAACCTATTTCGAGGCTGGCCTCCAGCTGCTGAATGAGGATAGCTGGAACAGCCAATATTCGCTCACCCTGTCCCTGCACCAGGAGGCCACCGAAGCGGCTGGCATCTGCGGCGGTTACAGCCGGTTGAGAGAACTCGCGGCGGGCGTCCACTCACACGCGCGGGATCTCCTGGATGAAGTTCCCACATACGAGAGCGAGATCAGGGCGCTGACGGCGCAAGGCCAGCTCCGCGACGCGATCCGGCTCGGTTTGACGGTCCTGGAGCGCCTGGGTATGCCGCTGCCGGAGAATCCGGATAACGCCGATGTCGAGCGTCATGTGACGCGCACCCTCGGGCTTCTGCAGGAACGCACGATCGAAGGAATCGCCAGCCTGCCGGCCATGACGTCTCCCCGCGAGCTGGCGTGCATCTCCGTACTCAGCAATCTTGGAGAACCCGCCTATGCCGCTTCGCCGCAGTTCTTTCCGGTCTGGGCGTCGGTTATGGCGGAGATATCGCTGCTCCATGGCAATTGCATCTTATCGCCCTTCTCTTACGCCGCCTTTGCGCTGACCCTCTGCGCCACCGGCGTTCACGTCGAGACAGGCTCCAAGCTCGCCAAAGCCGGCCTTGCGCTTCTCGAACCGCAGGGTGCCCAAGCTCTGCGATGCCGGCTGCTCAACATTTACGGATGCACAATCCAGCCCTGGACGGAGCATATCCGTAACACCCTCTCCACCCTGCAGGATGCTGTGGACGCGGTCGCGGAATCCGGCGACTTCACTTCGGGCAGCTACGCCGCCTTCAATATCTGCACCGCTTCCTTCTTCATGGGAGAACCGCTCGGTCAGCTGGTACCCCGGATGCGGTCGAACATGAATGTCATTGCCGGTATGCGGCAGACCTATATCCGCAACTGGGTGGCTTTTCACCTTCTCGCGGTGGAGCGCCTGCGCGGAGCGGGGGACAGCCTCGCGGGCCAAGGCATATTGGATGAAAAGCAATGGCTGGCCGCGGCTGAAGCAGCCAACGATCAATGCGGCCTCGCCTATTATTTTCTCAGCAGGCTGATCATAACCTACCTGCTCGGAGAAGCGGAAGCCGGTGAAGCACTCGCGCACCTCGCCAAAGTGAAGGCCAGCCAGACCGGCTTTCAGGGAGCCTTTGCGGTGCCGGTCTTCTATTTCTACGGTTCGCTGGTGCTTCTGAAATACGCCGCCGCCCAAGATGACGCAGCACTTGAGGAGGTTCGCGATAATCAAAGAAAACTGGCGGCGCTGGCCAACCTCGCTCCGATGAATTTTCTGCACAAGAGCGATCTGATTTGCGCGGAACTGGCGAGGATCGAAGGCAGGGACTGGGATGCGGCCAAGCTCTACGAGAAAGCGATTTCCGGAGCGCGCAAACACGGCTTTTTCCACGAGGAAGCTCTCGCACACGAATTGGCGGGTTCGTTTTATTCCAGCCGCAGCATGGAAACGCTGGCGCAACTCCACAGATGGCGCGCCCACGAGGGATACCTCCGGTGGGATGCGCTGGCGAAAACCAAGGCGCTGGAGGCTGAAGGAGAAGAATGGGCGGCGGTAATGGCCGGCCCGCCTTCAGTTCGGGAACAGATTGATCTGGACCTGAACACCGTGATGAAGGCCAGCCATGCCATATCCAGGGAAATGGAGCTGCACCGGCTGCTCTCCGAAACGATGAAAATTGCCATCGAGAATGCCGGCGCTCAAAAAGGCATCTTATTGCTGGAGGATAACGGCAAGTGGCTCACCGTGGCCAAGGGGTATGTTGGCGGTTCAGAGGTGGAGATACCGCGGCCCGAGGATATTGAGCAGAGCGGTGAAGCCCCCGCGGGCGTCATCCGCCTCGTGGCCCGGACCAGAGAACCTGCCGTTCTGGATGACGCGGCGCGCCAGGGGCAATTCATCGCCGATCCGTATGTCAGGCAGCGGAAGGTCAAATCGCTGCTTTGCACGCCGCTCTTGAGCCGCGGGACTCTTATCGGAATTGTGTATCTCGAAAACAATATGATTTCTGGAGCGTTCACTCCAGCGAAAGTCAAGTTGCTGGAGATGATCCTGTCCCAGGCGGCCATTTCTCTGGAGAATGCGCGGGCCTACCAGGCGCTGCGCGAAAGCGAGGCGAGATACAGCCGGATCGTGAACACGGCCGCCGAAGGGATTTGGGTGCTCAACGCCGAAGGAAACACAGCTTATGTCAACGCCACGATGGCCGGAATGCTGGGCTGGCCGGCGGAAGAGATGGCTGGACGTCCGGCGGCCGATTTCATGTTCGAGGAAGACGTGTCCGAGCTTCCGGCGAGGATGGAAAGGCGCCGGCAAGGCATATCCGAGCACTTCGAACGCCGCTTCCGGCACAGAGACGGCCATACGGTGTGGACCATGGTTTCGGCCACACCGATTTTCAACGATCAAGGCGGCTTCAAGGGCGCTTTCGGGATGCATACCGACATCACGGAACGTAAGCGGGTGGAGCAGGAGATGTCCCTCCTGAACTTCGCCATGAACAGCGTGCACGAAGCAGCATTTCTGGTCGATGAAAATGCGCGTTTCCGGTACGTCAACGATGAAGCCTGCCGTGAGCTTCAATATACACAAGAGGAGCTTCTCAGCCTCAGCGTGCCGGACATCGACCCGGACTTGCCCATTGAGAATTGGGCATACCATTGGCGCGAACTGAAGGAGCAGCGCTGCCTTGTCTTCGAAGGCCGTCACAAAACAAAGAACGGGCGCATTTTTCCCGTCGAGATCAATTCCAATTACATCGGCTACGGCAATGTTGGCTACAACCTCTCGCTGGTGCGGGACATAACCGAGCGGCGCCGGACGGAGGCCGAACTTCACCGCTACAAGGACCACCTGGAGGAAACGGTCCAGCAGCGCACCGCCGAACTGCAGGTGGCGCGCGACGCCGCCGAAGCCGCCAACAAGGCCAAGAGCGTCTTCCTCGCCAATATGAGCCACGAGCTGCGCACGCCGCTAAACGCCGTCCTGGGTTTCTCCAGCCTGATGGCGCGGGAGCCGGACGCCACGGCCAGCCAGCGCGAGAAGCTCGACATCATCAACCGCAGCGGCGAGCATCTCCTGACCCTCATCAACGACGTGCTGGAAATGGCCAAGATCGAGGCGGGGCGGC
>JBNKTW010000085.1:0-54697 GCA_050298295.1 Rhodomicrobiaceae bacterium | reverse complement strand
CGCGGCAGGTCTCTTGCCCGGATTTCACTATAAGGGCGGATTTGGCATTTCGCCGCGGCGGCCGGACGTTGACCGGCGGCCTGCCTTCGCTTATGTGCAGAACATGCTCAAATTGCGCGTCATCACATTGCCCGACCCGATCTTGCGGGAAAAGTCGCTGCCGGTTGAGACCGTCGATGCGGAGGTGCGCTCGTTCCTGAACGATATGCTCGAAGCCATGTATGCGGCGCCCGGCGTTGGGCTTGCCGCCGTTCAGGTGGGCGTGCTGCGGCGTATGCTCGTCATCGACACCGCGCGGGGCCAGGACGAAGAAAAGCGCCCGCTGATGCTGATCAATCCCGAGATCGTCTCGAAGGGCGATGTGCCGCGCGTCCACGAAGAGGGCTGCCTGTCGATCCCGGAGATGTATGCGGAGGTGCAGCGGCCGGCGCTGGTGCGCGTGCGCTATGTGGACGTTGAGGGCAAGCAGCAGGAGGAGGATTTCCAGGATCTGCTCGCAACCGTCGTCCAGCACGAGATGGATCACCTGGACGGCTGCCTGTTCATCGACCACCTGTCGCGGCTCAAGCGCGACCTTTTGGTTAAGAAGTACTATAAGGGGCAGAAGGAGAAGGGGATGGCGCTTTAGGGTGCGCCGGCCTGAACGGAGCGAATCTCCCCTCACCTTATCCCTCTGGGAGAGGGGACGCCAGAAGTTCCGCTGCGGCTGGTTCAGGGGTCCCTTCTCCCATGGGGAGAAGGACAGGATGAGGGGGCACAGACCTTGGTTATACCGGCACCTGGAACCTGGCTGCTCTTAGCGTAGATCGCCGCCCCAACCGCCGCGCTCATTTATCCGGGTGGCGGGCGCGGTAGGTTCCGATCATCTCGCGCATGACGCCGATGCTGTCCGGCAGCGCGGGCCGGTAGGGCTTCGGCAGCTCCATATTGAAAATGACATCCTGCTCGAACTCGCACACCTCCATCAGCTCCTGCCAAGGCAAGCTGCCCCAGCCCAGCGGCAGATGCAGGTCGTGCAACCCGAAGGCCACGCGTTCCGACCGCGAGTGGGTGGTCATGCGAAGGGGATCGCCGAAGGAATCGTGGACGTGCAGATGCCGGGCGACGCGGGCCAGCGCCTTGGCTTCGGCGATGAAGTCCAACCCCTGCGCCGCGCTGGTGATGGCCGCGTGCGAAAAGTCGAGGCAGCCGCGCACATTCGGATGGCCGATGGCCTCGATCTCGCAGGCGACCCGCGATGGCAGTCCCGTATGCCACCCTGGCTCCTTCGGCGGAATATTCTCAACCGCGACGATGATCGAATGCGCCGCTGCGATCTCGCCGAGCGAGGCGTAGGCGTCGCGCTGCACCGCGTAGGCCTCCTCGATCGCGGCCTGGTCATCCCCTGGCATATTGCCGCTGTGCAGCACGATATGCACCGCGCCAATTTCGGCCGCGACCTCGATGGATGCCTTGGCAACCGCAAAGTGGCGGTCAAAAAGTTCGCGCGGCGCCATGAAATTGACACCGAGCGGCCCGTGCGCGGTATAGCCGAGCGCCCGGCCGGCCATGGCCTCCTTCAGCCGCCGCACTTGCTGGGGCAGAACGCGCCCGCCCGCGATCACGTCGAAGATGAAGATGGGGATCTCGGAGAATTCCATACCGAGCGACGCGGCCAGATCCAATTCCTCCCGCAAGTACTCGAACCAGGGATCGTCGGGAACCCAGCTCGAAAACCCCGCACCGCGTACCGCCGCCATCGTATTAACCTCGCTGTTATCCAGGTTGAATGTCTTGCGAAGGCCCCCTACTCTGTCTCTCTCCCCAAGGGGAGAGAGAACCCTCGAACATCCGTTGCGGATAGCTCAGACATCCCTTCTCCCATCCGCATCCGCTCGCGGATGCGGAAACTTCAGGATGCCAGCTTGCCAAGGCAAGCTGGCGGGGAGAAGGACAGGTTGAGGGGCCTTTCGCTATGTCTGTGTGAAGCGCCGGCTGGTATCAGACACCGCCGCGTATATCTTCCCGGTCAACTTAGGACTTTTTCCGGCTTATTCAATTCAAAGCACGGCCGGCGGCGGCGGCATGGTTAGCGGCCCGGCCGTAACCCAGATGCGGGCAGGCCGCCCGGGGCCCCATGGCTGCTTCGCCCGGCCGCGCCATGCCCGCGCGCGCAAACCCGTTGATTGTTTGCATGAGCGCGGGCTAATGTCCGGGGTCAGACAATCCTGCTTGAAAATCAACGTTTCTGCGTGTGGGAGGGGGCATGTTCCGGAGCGTAAAGGCAAGGCTTTCCGCGTTCAGGGCCGATACCAGAGGGGTTGTTCTCTACCTCGTCGCGCTGCTCATGGTGCCCTTTGTGGTGCTGCTTGGCGTGGCCATCGATTTCGGCCAGTTGCTGCTCGCCAAGAACCAGCTTGCGTCCGCCATCGATGCTGCGGCCCTCGACATCGGCACCAATCCCGGCCTCACCCAGGCTCAGGCCGAGGCGCACGCCCAAGCCTTTGTGAACGCCAATTTCTCCACGCAATACCCTTCGGCCACGCTTCCGGCGCCAACCGTGGTCTTGCAGAGCAAGGGAAACAAGCCTTGTCCGCAGGCGCCCGCCGTGTCGGTCACGGCCAAGCTGACAATGAAGACCGCGTTCCTGCAAGTGATTGGCTACAATACGCTTTCGGCAAAGGTTGAGACCTGCGTTACCTCCGCGGCCAACAAGCTCGAAGTCGTGCTCGTGCTCGACAACACCACTTCGATGGACCTGACATATGGGACCATGAAGGGAATAGACGGGGTGAAGCTAGCCGCCGCCACGCTCGTGAACACCCTGTTTGCGTCCGCCGCCAGCGAGCAATCCGTGAAAATCGGCGTCGTGCCATTCACCGGCGCCGTGAACATCGCCAACCCGAACGACAGTAGTATCGACAAGACAGATCCCCCAGCCTGGATCGACAATTCCAACGCCGCCGGGTCGCTGTCGCAGGAGGCCATCGGCGTTCCCACCGGGACTGGCCTCGTCGACTTCGCGAGCGATCTAGCAAAAAAAGCGAGCAATCCGTCATGGGCTTGGGGCGGGTGTGTCCGGCAGCGCAACGAACCCTACGACCTTCAAGACGACGCCCCCGATCCCGGCAATCCAGACACGCTTTTCACGCCGTTTTTCGCGCCGGATGAGCCGGACGGCGCCTCTTTTTCGAGCACTCCAACCGCTTTCGGCGCCACAATCGGCGATGACTGTACAGGCGTGAATATTCAACACGCCAATAGCTGGTTGTGCGATCGTTCGTGCTGGCAGACCGGCGTTACGGTTGCGAATGAGGCTCTAGTATCCTCGTATGACCTGCTGGCAAAGAATCAAAAGTGTGTCAAAAGATACGGCAGCCCCAAGGCGCTGGATCAGACGCATTTCAATGCAACGAACGGTTCCGCCGGCCCCAATTACCTGTGCGCCGTCCAGCCGATCATCCGGCTTACGAACGATCAGAACGCCATCATCAATGAAATCAATGCCATGGAAGCCCAGGGCAACACCGTCATACCGGCGGGCCTGATGTGGGGCTGGCACCTGCTATCGCCGTACGGCCCATTCAGCGATGGGGTTCCCTATTCCAACACCGATACGATCAAAGTCATCATCCTTGTGACCGACGGCGATAATAACATTTGGAAACCTGCCAACGGGCAGATGAACGGCGGTTTTAACAAATCTGTCTTCAGCGCCTACGGGTATGGCAAGGACACACATCTCCAATTGTACACCGTCCCGCCGGACCTGGAGGGGAAGCGGGATGTGCCGAACTACACTCTCGATCAGAAAGAGCTGCAGCTCTGCAAAAATATAAAGGCAGTGAAGGACGCGAAAGGAAAACCTGGGCGGATACTGCTTTATACGATCGCCTTCGGCAATGTCAGTGACTACGGCAAGGGGCTGCTGCGGCAGTGCGCCACCGACGACACCTCGACCTATTTCGACAACCCTACCTCGGATGAGCTGATTGAAACATTCAAGAAAATCACGACCAGGATAAGCAAGCTGCGCATCGCGAAATAGGCCAGCCCCTGACTCAACTTGGATTAAGAAACCGGGGCAACGTCACTGCTCCCACAACGGCTCCAACGCAAAAAAAGGCCGATGATCTCCCGGGTGCTGTAAATTGAAGCAGTGTGAGAAAAAGCACTCATCACGCCAAACAGAGGCCACAGTTTAGCGGTTCTACAAATTTGTTTGTGAGCCTCCGGCAAACGAAACGGGGGATGAGGTGAAGCGCTTAGGAAACCGGGATGATAACAAACAAAACATCACAGTCTGGGCAGCAAAACCAAGGACGTGAACTCGGCTCATTTGGCACGTCGTTTCTAAGGCAGTTCTCGTGGGGAGGAAACATGCAAGGTTCCATAAGCGTAATTTTGTCGCTGGTTGCTGTTGGCTTGTCGGTGATGACCACATATCTATCTTTCTTTGACGAACGCTATGCCGTGACATTAAGCGTAGCCAAGCATTCTATAGAAAAGTTAATCAGCTCATCAAGATCCGGTCGGGATAACCCCCTGGAAATACACTATCAAGTTCACGTAAAGCCAACATTTATACTTTCAAATAGGGGTACGCGCCCTCTCGTATTGACTGATATTAAGGCAATACTCTCAGCTGATATGAAAGAGTGTAAAGACGGAGATCTGAAACGAAATCCCGTCAAGGACTCGGGGTGGTCATTGAGCGGCTCTGTAGACCCGGTTATTATTGAGCCAGGCGTTGTTCGTCAGTTGCAATACAATTTCAATATAGGAAACAATTTGGCGCAGACCTTGAAAGGCGAAGTCAAAAACTTGTCTGAACTCTGGTGCTTGAAATTCACATTATTTGATCATAGGGGTAAACGGCTAGAACCGATAGTGCCTTACGCAAAGTTTAACTATCACCTCCATGAGAACGAAAGATCCCGTAACGGTGACGGCGCACCCGATCTCAAAGTCGACGCTCCGTACACGCGCCATCCGCTAACGCTCGCCAGTTCAAGCGGCTCGCTTGGCTTCTAGTAAAGGCCGCCGGAAATCATGCCTCCCATCGGGCCTCAAGTTTGAAATTCTCCATGAGGTTTGCAGACAGAATACGGACAATCAAAGTGTGTCTTAGGGCTTCAGGCATTTATAGTGCTTAGGGAGTTCAGCCGGGCAACGTCAGTATGAGAATACGCTTCCGGAGAAGGTTGTCTTGCGGAGCAACGCCTGAAAAGGGCGGCGAAGTGTTTCTCGACGTGCCGCAACCTAACCGGGAAGCGGCGGCGCTGGCTGTGGCGCATGGCCTCACCACCGTGTTCGAGATAGCGCGGATGTATACAGGGCCGGTCAGACCGGTTGCTCTTGAGCGCGTGTTCGGGGTGACGCCGTTCGAGCTGGGATAAATCTGGCACGAAAATCGTTGTCGCATGAGTGAAGAGGTTCCCAGCATACGATAATGCGAGATTGAAGATTGCCGCATACTTTGTTAAAAACCTCTCGTTCCTATGTTCGTGCATGTTGTCTAGTAAGCGAAATGCAACTATAGCGTGTAGCTATACTCCCATTTGCCCAGGATGTATTGCTACCACATACTGCAGGGCTTGCTGCTCAGGTTTACACCCTCCGGAATACCACCAGCGCTCGCGGACGGCGGTATTTGACTCCGGTGGTTTGGAATCGAGGTACCGTTTTATTATGAAAGGGAACGATACCCATACCGAACGGGTGAGAGAGCGGCTGTCTCCCCGGGCCAAGCCCCAGCAGGACCGGAGCCGGCTGCGGCTTCAAGCCTTGCTTGATGCCGCGGAGGAAGTGATCGCGGAATCCGGGATGCAGGGGCTGGCGATGCGGGAGGTCGCACGCCGGACGGATTTGACGATTGCTTCTGTTTATCACTATTTCCCTTCCACGGCCGCGCTCATCCGCGCCCTCGTCGAGCGGCAACTCGAAAAGTTGAGGGATGTCCTTGAAACCGGATTGCAGACGCGCTTCCCGGCGGACGCATCCGGAATGAGCGTTGAAGAAGTAAGAGAGCTTCTGGTCGAACAGTTTAGCGCGCTGGTGGACGATATTGCCGCCTTTTTCTTCACGACACCGTGCGTATCGGAAATCTGGGGCGGTTTGCAGGCCTATCCGGATCTCCGGACACTCGATATCGAAGATACCAAAAGGAATGCCGCGCTCTTCGAACCCGTTTTCGCCCGTTTCATTCCATCTCTTGAGCTTGGGCAGGCGTCCACGATGGCCATGGTTTTCGTCGAAAGCGTGAGCGCTACCATCCGGTTTGCGGCCGCTTTGCCGCCGGATGCCCGGGGGCAAGTTGTTGGCGCTCTCAAGAGTTTTGTCACCCAGTGGCTGACAGGCCTGTTGCAGACAACCAAAGCCACGAATGCTGATTAGGGCCCGGTCCGAAGCGCTTATTTCGCATCGGGCCCTTAGTTACGCTTAAGCATTGCGAGGTGCGGCAGCGGACTTGAAGAACTGCCCCAGTCTCGAAGCGGGCAAATGTACGCCTTGGTGTCCGGGAAGCGGGGTAATCTACAACGCAGCAACTTGCATCACCGTTATATTGTTACTCATGGTTGCGTATTGTATTTTCTTTAGCCTGTTCCGCTCGAATACGTTGATGTGCGGGACGGAACTGGCTATCAATCTTAGACAGTTAGTCGAGTAAAGCTCCAGTACGAAAGTCCCTGGAATGGACAAAGAGGGAAAGCTGAGAGTTGCCACGCAAAGTCTCCTCGATGAAATCGAGGGCATTTTACGCAAGGCGGCTGATAACTATCCTTACTTGGATGGACCCGCCCGCGCACTCAAGCGAATGGCAAAGCCGGCAGGCAGGCCCCTGCGAATTGGGATACTGGGCGAGGCGAATTCCGGGAAATCCTCCTTGGCCAATTTCCTCGCGGGAGTTCCCGCATTGCCTGTGCCCTCCCCGTCGTATGCAAGGGTGCCGGTGCTGCTCAAATATGCTTCCAAACCCTGCGCTGCCGTTTATTACAATAGCGGCGAGAGAGTAGCTTTACCGGTACTTCAAGACGTTGCCCAGACCATAGCCGCCATTCAAAACAGCGCCGCGATGAGCGGCCTGATGGCGGGCCGGAGCTTACGATCCGGCGGCCTGAAATTGCTGGAAGCTGGGCTTCCAAGCGCCCTCCTTCGTTCAATCGAAATTCTGGACTTTCCAGCCGGCAATCCTGGTTTGCAAAGCTACGGGGTGGATGCCGTGATCTGGACGACAGCCGCGACGCAGGCGTGGCGCGAATCGGAGCGGGCTCAGTGGTCTAGACTGCCGCTCTCCATCCAGTCCCGGAGCTTTCTTGCCGTCACGTTTTGCGATCTGGTGGCGGACAGGGAAAAGAACCTGACATGGTTGCGGACCCGGCTCGAAACTTCAACGAACTCCTTGTTCCGGGGGATTCATTTTGTGGAGAACGGAGCCCCGGAACTGGCTGCCGCCGCATCCGGGAACGAAGCCCTCCTCGCGCAAATCCAGTATTTGGCGTATGAGTTTGCCGCGGAGCGCTTTAGCAAGGCGATGGCCGTTGCGCACCGTGTGACGGCGGAAGCGGCTGCGAAAGCCCGCCCCGCAACCAAATACAAGCATAATGGCTTCAGCAATCATGTGGCGGCGGAAACCGGCGAAGGCATGTTCTACGGGAAACAGCCGATCATCCTGAAATGGCCGGTTCCAGAGGCTGGACTTGAAAAGCAGCCAATACGATGCAACGGACATGCAGCCGGGGCAGCCGCAACCGCTGTGGCGCACAGAACTGCACAGGCAAGTCATTCCACGTCTGCTGGTGAGAGATCCAAGGGGCGTCCCCGTTGGATGCCGGCGGCGATGGCGGCCGCAATCGCGGGCACGGCAGCGTTGACCATTCAGCTGGGGCTGATTGGCGCGGGAAACAACCTGGCTTCAAATCCGCCGCCCGGCGCTTCCGGGACAGTCGAGCAAGCCGCCATAGCCAAAGCGGAAACGCGCCGGAACGCAAATGCGGAAGCCGCCGCAACCGGGGTACGCCGAACCGCCGTGGCGGAAAGCGCTGGGGCAGAGGAAGGTGGAGCGGCTCAGGCAGAAGCCGTGGCCGCCGGGGCGCGCGGAAACGCTGTGGCGGAGGCTGCTGCGGCTGAAGAACGCGGACAGGCTCAGGCAGAAGCCGTGACAGAGCCCAGGAGGCGGAGGAAAGCGGATGCCAGGAGGCGCAGGTGGGCCGAGCCGGGGCAAGGGGAGAGGCACGGCCGCGCTCTGGTAGAAGCGGTTCTACGCCGGTTCGGCGCCAACGGTCCGATCATGCACGGCGTAAGCCAATGAGCGGCGTCCGGAATGGCGGGCGCAATCACTCCGGAATCATCATTCCGGTTTAACCAGGCATGTTTTGCAATTTCCCGTGGTTGGCGGAGGACGCTGACCGCCTTTCAGCGTCCAGGTTCCGGCCAGCGATCACTAGATTGTGATATTCCATTCCCGCCTGGCGCGGCACGGCAATCAAGATTCAGGCCGGCGGCTCCGCAAAACGGAAACCGGAACAGCTAGCCCGTATTTCTCACAAGATCGCGCGATGATGGCGCAGAGATTTGTTTCAGCAGGGCTTTTGAGACCGCAGCCAATACAGGCCGTATTGCCGGGGATCGAAAAAGACATGATGGAACAAAGATCAAGCCAGGGCGCGCGCAGATTGTGAGAAATGCGGGCTAAGCCCGCCCGTACCGGAGCTTCACGATAATTGAGATTTCAAAGGCTTCCCTGGGCCGCTCCCATCAACTGGGAATGCGCTGACAGCGGCGGTTCAAAGCCATTCTGGCGCGCAGCGGAAGGGCGCGCCTCGAATTACGGCTGGGTTCGCCGCACCGTTGCGCCACCATGAGTTGCGAACCTCGACTCAACTGCTCCGGCTACTGGCACCCTCATGTCACAGTGCAAGGCGAAATAGGCAGCTACAACCTCTGATTGCTAGCGTATTGCTTCCGTATTTAAGAAGGTCTCTTGCCGTAGCGGCAATAATTGGAGATGGTTTATGCTTATCGTATTACATGCGTATAAAGTGAGACAGGCTGGCGGCCGTTTGTGGCACAAGTACGCTGGCGGCAAGTGCTCCAATGCAAGGACTGGCCGTTATCCCCAGCCTTGGGATAATGTACGGGCTTCCACTTCCGGTTCCCGCTGGAGGCGCGGCGCGATCCCGGTGCTCGTAAGCAGCGCGGCGCTGATGGCCGGAGCGCTCGCTTCTTCTGACGCACAGGCGCAGTGCACTGGCGGCGCCACCAAATTTAACAATGCCGGCGCCATTAGCGCTCTTGTCTCGACAATCGGAACCGTCAACACGGCGTTCATGACTAGCGGCTCGGCCTTCGTTTCGGCGCCATTGAGCGCGCCGGACCAGCAGAGCGGCGGCTTGTGGGTAAGAACCACTGGCGGAACGGTTACCACGAAGGCCGACAGCCTTTTCGTAGGTACCACCCTCTCCCCGAAGCCAGTGATGCTGTCATGCCACTTGAAAGTGGAGCAGAACTTCAAGGGCTTTCAGGCCGGGCACGACATTGCCGTTCTCAACAGCGGCGATTGGGGGGCTAACTGGCACTTTGGCGTATTGGCCGGATATATTGGGGCGAACGCCAAGGATTTGACGCCAGGCCAGCTCGACGGCTCACTGAACGCTAATTTCAATGCGCCGTTCGTGGGCCTTTACACCGCGTTCACCCGGGGCAAGTTTTTCGCAGATGCTCAAGCCCGCCTGGACTATTACCAGGGCGAGTTTTTGGGGGAAAGGCTCGACGCACGCGGCTATTCCATCACAGGCAACGCCGGCTATCACCTCGATCTCGGCGGGAAATGGTCTCTTGAGCCGTCGGTTGGCGGCGTATTCTCCCGCACTTCGGCCGATTCGGTTGGGGTGTATAGCGGGCTCTACCGGCCAACCGGGGCTTGGGGCCAAGCGGTAGCCACCATGCAGGTTCATGACGTCGAGAGCGCACTCGGGCGCGCGAGCTTGAAGCTTGGCACCAGCGTGGCCTTGGAAGGGGGACAAGTCATGGCGTACCCCTTCGTTTCAGCAAGCGTGTATCACGAGTTCGCTGACGACGTGACCACCGCGGTTGAATCCACCCGGTTTAGTGCTAAAGGCGGGCTTCTCCCGGCCGACGGTCCGCTCACGGTCAGCCGCGTTGGCACTTATGCTCAGTACAGCGTTGGCAGCGCCTTCGCACTGCCCGGCACTGGCTTGCTCAGCTACATCCGCGCGGACTACAGAACGGGCGACAATATCGAGGGCGTCAGCGTCATTAGCGGGCTGCGCTACCAGCTCAACCCAGAAGAGACCGGTTTTAAAGATGGCGGCAGCCTGAAGGATGGACCCGTCTGGGGCTATTACTGGACCGGCCCCTACATCGGTGGCTCCGTGAGCGGCGTCTGGGGCAACACGCATTGGGACTACCAAGGCAACACGGCTGACCCTGATTACGCGGGCCGTCTCGTAAGCGGCCAGGCAGGCTATAATTTCCAGCGCGGAAAATTGGTCTGGGGCGTCGAAGCAGACTTCGGCGTAATGAATGCCCGTGGAGCGGAACTCAATTCAACCACGTCCAGGGGGGAGATGCTCGCAAACGGCGTTACTAGCTACAAGGACGATATAGGAAGCCTGGGGTCGGTGACGGGCCGGCTGGGCTACACCTGGGGCCGTGCACTGTTCTACGGCAAGGGCGGCTTGGCGTTTGCCGAGGTCCAGGCAGGAGAGCATACGAGCGGGCCAGCCCTTACGGCAGCCGGCGAGCCAGTCACAGCGGAAACACTGGCAACCAATTGGGAAGCCGGCTGGACCGCTGGCGGCGGCATGGAATTCGCACTTTCGGACAAGTGGTCCGCGAAGGCCGAATACATGCACTATGAGCTTGGCAAGGAAATGTTCAACCTCGGGGCCGATAACGCCAGCATCTCAACCAGCGGCGAACTGGTGCGGGTCGGCGTGAACTATCATCTCGGCAGGTAAGCCGGCCGGCATCTCCTCCGCAGGAGGGAAGCCTCACAAAACACTCGATAAGCCGCCTGAAGGTGAAACTCCTTCAGGCGGCTTTGTGTTGATGTTGCCGGCGCGGCGCCGCCCCGATGGGGTGGGGCGTCTCTTCAGACTTCTAAGCCGGGCGATCTCCTCGCACAGCGCGGCGCTCTCTTTCCTCAGCCGGGCGTTCTCCTCCAAAGACTGCGCCGGTAGCGCCGCCAGCTTTTCGAAGCCAAGCCTGCAAACGTCGCGGGTCAATTTGGCCAAGTCCCAAGGGAATCATGAAGTGAGCTGGTAGCGAGGCCGGTTCAACCGATGCCCGGCACAAGCACCGGGAACATTGCCCCATCGGGTTTACGGGGCAGGCAGAAGCGTTTCCTTCCTGGCAAGCACCCATTACCCAAGAGTGAAGGATTCGCAGCCCGGCCGGAGCAATAGTTAGGCTGTCCGTCTATATCCACGAATGCAGCGCAGCGCTTCGCTGAACCGGAACGGGCATTTCGCGATACAGATCGCGATTGCAGCATCCAGACCGGCGTTCGCTGCCAGAACCCGCCGCAAGGGGCCGCAACCGAACTCAGAGGCGGTGCGGCAGGTGATGGGAGAAACCGATGAAGGAGAAAACCATGCAAAAGGCACCTACTCCGGGGATAGTTCGTTTGGGGGCTGTTCTAGCCCTTTCAGCCGCTCTTGCTGCCACCGCTCAAGCCCAAGCACCTTCGCAGTCGCAGGGCGGAATGATGGACGATATGGCATCTGGCAAGATGCAGGACGGCACGGTGCAGGACGGCGGTATGATGGGAGACGGGATGCCTGGCATGACGCGTGGCGGCGGAATGATGCGGCGCATGATGCATGGCATGAGGCACCACGGCAGAATGATGGAGAGGATGGGGTATTGCCTGATGGGCGGCGGCTCTGCGGCATACACCCAAGGCCGCCTTGCCTTCATCAAAGCCGGCCTTGCCATCACAAGCGAGCAGAAGGGAGCCTGGGAGGCCTACGCCAGCGCCGTCAAAAAGAACTTTGACGCTATTGAAGGCGTGCATGACGCCATGATGAAGGTCACGCAAACAGCGTCGCCGGCGGGCCGCCTCGACGCACACATCGCCGCCTTGGAGGCTACGGCCGCAACTCTCAAAGAGCTGAAGCCTGCGCTTGCCGCTCTCTACGATGCCTTAAGCGATGAGCAGAAGAAAAAGGCGGACAAGCTTCTGACCGGCATGGCCTGCATGATGTAAGCGGCACCAGCGCAGTGTGTGAAGCTGGACAAGGCCGGGATTGAGGGTGTGATCATCCGGCTCCGGGGGGACACTCCCCCCGGAATTCGCGCGAGCGCTTAGAGTAAACCTTGCCGGCCCCTGGTCCAGAGCGCGAACTCGGTCTCCAGCAGGGCGACGTGTTCCCTCTCCTCGGCGGCAAGCTCCTGATAAAGCTGCTGCTCCACCGATCCCGCCGGCACCGCCTCCACACGTTCGCTGAAGAACGTCACCGCGCGCTGCTCGAACGCAATCGCCGCCTTGAACAAGGTGGCGGGGTCGCCGATCCTGCCCTCAATGCCCGCCCTCACAGTAGCCAGATCGACGCGGAAACCTTCGCTGGCTTCGGGCATGGGGAGATGATAGCGGCGGGAGAGCGTTGCCATATGCTCGCGCTCCATCCCGGCGAGCCGGCCGAACAAATCCTTCAGCGCCGGATCGGTGGATAGCTGAGACGCCTTGGAATAAAACTCCAGACCGCCCACCTCGATTTCGAAGGCGATGCGGATGGCCTCTATTCCGGCCTCGTCGCTGACGCCGGCGCGTTCGAGAGCCTTTAGCGTGCCGCCGCAATAGGGGCACATGCCGTAGGGGAATGCGAAGCCCTCGCTGACCTTGCCGCATTGCTCGCAACGCCATTCAAGCCTTGCATCGGCACAGCAAATGTAGGCTTCATCCCCTTCGACGGGTTGATGACATTTTGGGCATCGCGCCTGCATCCTGTCCTCCTGTTTCGCCACCGGCTTACCAACAACGAAGGCCTCGGCGGTCTCGCCCGTCACCGGCCAGGCGGCCTTTCCGCTTTGCAGCCACCCCGCGATAGCCTTGGCGGCGCGCCGGCCGGCGCTCATGGCGAGAATGACGGTCGCGCCGCCGGTTACGATGTCGCCGCCTGCGAAGACGCCCGGCAGGCTGGTGGACAGCGTGTCGTCATCCGCGACGATGTTGCCCCAGCGGTTGAGCGCCAGGCCCGGCGCCGACTGGCCGATGATCGGGTTGGGCTTGGTGCCGAGCGCGTAGATCACGGTGTCGCACTCAAGCTCGGTGAACTCGTCGAGCGGCACAGGCTTGCGGCGTCCGCGTTCGTCCGGCTCGCCCAACTCCATTTTCTGCACCTTCATGCCGCGTACATCGCCATTCTCGTTGATGAGGATCTCGACCGGGCTGTGCAGGAAGAAGAAATCGATGCCCTCTTCCTTGGCGTGGCGGATTTCCTCGATACGCGCGGGCGCCTCGGCTTCGGAGCGGCGGTAGACGCAACGGACCGTGCTGGCGCCCGTCCGCCTTGCCACGCGCAGGCAGTCCATGGCTGTATTGCCCGCGCCGATCACGACGACGCTGCTGCCAAGGCTCACGGGAGTGTCGAGGTAGGGGAAGCGGTCGCCGCCCATCAGGTTGATACGGGTGAGGAACTCGTTGGCGGAATAGACCCGGCCGGCAAATTCGCCCGGAATGCCCAAGAACGACGGCGCGCCCGCGCCCGCCCCGATGAACACCGCGTCGAAACCGCGATCCTTCATCAACTGATCGATAGTGAAGGTCTTGCCGACAACCTTGTTCGTTTCGAACTTGACGCCATAGTCCTTGAGCCGCTGGATCTCGCGGTCGATGATGTCGCGCGGCAGGCGGAACGCCGGAATGCCGTATTGCAGTACGCCGCCGAGCACATGGAGCGCCTCGTAGACCGTGACATCAGCGCCGTAGCGGATCAGGTCAGCCGCAGCGGCAAGCCCTGCCGGGCCGGAGCCCGCGATGGCTACCTTGCCAAGCTTGTGCTCGAAAACGGGTGGCTCGGCCTTCCGGGGCCGCGCATGGTCGCCCACGAAGCGTTCGAGCCGGCCGATGGCAACGGCCTCGTAGTTCTTATGCTTGATGACGATGCACTGCGCCTCGCACTGCGTTTCCTGCGGACAGACGCGGCCGCAGATCGAGGGAAAGATGCTCGCGTCGTAGATCGTCTCCAGCGCGCCGTCGATGTCGTTCAGCAGAAGCTGGCGGATGAAGGTGGGAATGTCGATGCCGACCGGGCAGCCGGCAATGCAGGTGGGCTTTTTGCACTGGATGCAGCGCTCGGCTTCGCGGAAGGCGTCGGCCAGGGAGTAGCCGAGGTTGACTTCCTTGAAATTGTTCACGCGCTCGGCGGCGCTGCGCTCGGGCATCGGCACCTGATGCGGCTCGACCGCCGAAAACTTCTTATAGGTGCGCTTGCCCTCGGTGATGAGTATCTTTTCAAGATTGCAAATGTGATCGAAGCGCTCGTTCGCCTTGTTCTCCTCGGGCTTGAACCGCTTCTGGCGTGCGTGCAGCTCCTGGAAATCCACCAGATGGCCGTCGAAATCCGGCCCATCGACGCAGGCGAATTTCACCTCGCCGCCAACCGTGACGCGGCACGAGCCGCACATGCCGGTGCCATCCACCATGATGGTGTTGAGCGAGACCATGGTCTTGACGCCAGCCGGGCGCGTGGTCTCAACGCAGGCGTGCATCATCGGCAGCGGGCCGATGGCGATCACCAGATCCGGCTTGTCCGTCTCCAGAACCTCTTGCAGTGCACCCGTGACAAGCCCCGGCTTGCCGTAGCTGCCATCGTCGGTGCAGATGATGAGATTGTCGGAAAAGCTACGAAATTTGTCCTCCCAGAACACGAGGTCCTTGGAGCGGAAGCCCATGATCGCCGTGGTGCGGTTTCCAGCCTCCTTGAAGGCCCGTAATTGCGGAAAGACCGGAGCGACACCCAAACCGCCGCCAACCAGCACGACGTGCCCCACTTTCCCGACATGCTGTGGCAACCCGAGCGGGCCGACAAAATCCGCGAATTCATCGCCCTCACGGTATCTGTCCCGCATCTCGCGCGTCGTCTTGCCAAGCGCCTGCACGACAACCGTGACAGTCCCGCGCTCCCGGTCGTAATCGGCGACCGTCAGTGGAATGCGTTCGCCTCCCTCGTCGAGGCGCACCATGACGAAGTGGCCGGGTTGTGCGGCCTGCGCTACGTCGGGAGCATAAACATCCCACAAAAAGGTGGTGCTCGAAAAATTCTCGCACCGAACGATCCGATACATGGCCTTCACCTCTCCGTCAAAAGCAAGCCGGCCGCAATGGGCCGGCATCGATTCCGCCAAACGCTTCGCTGGAAGCAATTTCTGGGCCGTCATAGCATGACAGTTTCAAGCCACGGGTGCGACTTGGCGTCCCTTATCATTTTGGCGAACCGGCGGCTATTTGAGTATATTCGCCGCTCCTCCGCCCCGATGAGCGCGCAGCGGGCAACTCCCCACGCCGCCAGTATCAATCTGCCACCTGCGCCTGGGACCGTGGCCATGCTGAAAGTAGATAGAAGGCGATGGCAAGCAGGAGCAGATAGCGGAAGCCGGTCAGCATCGAAACCGATTCCGCGAGGCCGCCCACGACCGAGCCCGCGATGTTCGACCCGAAAGACACGTCTGGATCGCGGGAGCCACGGAATAGCAGGGCGAAGATCACGCCGGCGAACAGCATCGGCCCCAGGGCCAGGACGCAAGGCACAACGTACCGCCAGATCGTTCCTCCGCCAAGGAACACATCTATGGGGATTGCGATGGCGCAGGCGAGCAGCGCGAAGAGCCCGAGATAGTACCAGACAAAGCGGGAAGGCTGGGCCTTCAGCACATAGAAATTGGCCAGGAGAATAAGCACGAGCACGGTAAAGAACACCATCGAGTTGACGATCCAGGTGCTGCCGAACAGCAGCGCCAGTTGAACCACCGCCTTCGTTTCCAGCAGCATGAAGCCCGCGCCGAGGAAGAACATGCGCATGTCCAGGCGCAGGCGCCGCTGGCCCTTCGGCATGAACAGGAAGACCATGCCCGCACCAAGCACGCCCAAAATGAGCATCGATCTGAGGGTCAGGTCGGGGATCAACCGGCCGCGAAGATAAAGGAACGGCCAGTCGTCCGTGGCGAAGCGCGGCTTTTGCGCATCGTGAACGAGAGTGGCCGGCGCGATTTTCTGCCAGTTTTGGCGGTCTTCCGGCTTCATGCCAGCCGGGTTGATTTTGAACCCATCGACGCCAAGATTGCGCGGCGGAAGCTTGTTCAGCCAGAAGGTCTTTCCGCTGGCGAAGGCCTTGGCGATTTCGGGGTTGCAGCCGGCCACGATGATGGTGAACCCCGCCTGCGCCGAAGCCGGCATGGTTTCCCGGTGAGGCAGGCTGATAACCTCGGGTTTGCAGCCAAAAACGCTCTCCGCCATGGCGGCGATCCGTTCAACCACCCAGCCCTGCCGGAAATAGTTGTAGGTGACGAAAATGCCGCCGGGCTTCAGCACCCGCTTGATGTCCTTCAGCGCCTCTTCGGTGAACAGGTAGCTTTCCAGCCGGATGTTGGCGTAGCCGCTGTGCAGAATCAGGGAGTCGACAAGGGCGTAGACAACGAGATCGTAGCGGTGGCCGGTTGTGCGGAGGAAGTGCCGCCCGTCGTCCAGATGGCGGGAAACTCTCGGGTCCGCATAGGGGTGGTCCGGATGGTCCTTGATGCCAATGCGCTGGATAACAGGGTCGATTTCCACCGCGTCGATATGCTTGGCGTCAAAGCGGACCGCATGAGCTACATCGTTGCCGGAGCCCGCGCCGATGATGAGCACGTCGTTGAAGGGCGCTCCGCCCACGGCCTTGTGCAGCAGGTGAATAAGCGAGTAAGCGGAGCCGCCGGTAGCGAATGGCACCATCGCCTGGTGCCCGATGTTGTTGACGTCGATGAAGCGGTGTTTGGGGGAGTAGTCCACCGCGTAATAGGGCGACCAGATCCGGCCTATGCCGGGGATGGTGACGAGCGCCAGCAGCGTCACAAGGTAGGCGCTTCGTATCAATGTCAATTTGCCCGCCTGGCGCAGCAGGTAGGCAACGCCCGCGCAACTGATGAGAAACCATACCAAAGGCGGAGCCTGAACCAGCGAAATCAACGAAAACGCGGCGATGCCGGCTAGGCTGCCGCCGATGTTGAGCGTGTAGGCCAGGACGCGGTTGGGGTAGGCGTCGAAGGCGCGGCCCAGCACTTGACCCAGGCCAACGAACATGAGGGCGATGCAGACGAAAAACACCGCGGCGATGTAATCGATGGGGATGACGAACTGCGCCACGTCAGGATTGCGGTATTCGGTGCCGAAAAAGACCTCCTGGGGCGACGCCTGATGGCCGGTATCGACCGCAAGGCCAGTCCAGTGGTCGAAAACCCAGAGGATTACGAGCGCCGCCGCCACCGTGCTGGCTGCAATGTGAGGAAATAGCGCCAGCCAATCGCGCTTATGCCGGGCGGCCAGGCAGCCGCAGGACATGCCCAGAAAACATGCGAGCAGCACCACGTTGGTGAAAAACTGCAGGAAGATCACATGCGCCGCGAACCAGCGGATGCAGGCCAGCTCCAGGAAAAGGACTATGAAGCCCACAAGAAACAGGTTGAAACCGTGCGCCTCTCTGGAAACAGGGCAAGAGGGGCCGGAAGCATCCTTGTCCAGTGCGGCAGTGTCGTCGGGCATATAAATCCCTCATCATTCAACGCGAGGGTTTCACGCCGGCACAAGCCGCGCGCCGGAAACGCGCCGCCCGCTCCGGATCGCCATGCTGGCCGGCGGCCACCTTGCGATGCCGGATTTTACACGGCCTTTCGTTGCGGAATCGCGGTTCGCGCGAGAGCGCATTTGTGCGCCCCCGCTTACTCCCGATTAGCCATGTTCGTGGCGCTGACTAAGGAATCAAGAGACTGGCTGGCATCATGGTTTCCCCCAGGGCGAATCCTTGCGGTCGCCGCCGCCGTTCCCGCTGTTACCATCCCGCGGCACTTCGGTGAATTCCACGTCGATGACATCTTCCTGGCGGTGAGGCTTCGGAGACTCGGTCCACACTCGCGTTCTGGTCCGCGTTGTGCTTCCGCCGCCACGCATCCCGAACGAAACGCCGCGCCAGATAACGCGCCGCGTCCCGGGCAAAAGGAGGAATAGCGCCAGAAGGTCGGTAAAAAAACCGGGAATTATGAACAGCAAACCCGCGAAAATGACCGCGGCGCTGTCGAGCATGGTCTGCTCCGGCGGTGCGCCCGCCTGCATCGCCTCGTATACCCGGCGTCCCATGGTCATGCTTTGCGTGCGGATCAGGAAGGCGCCGAAAGCCACGCCGGCGGCAAGCAGCAGAAAGGTCGCGAACGGCCCTACCAGGCGGCCGGCCTCGACGATCGAGGCGACCTCGATCACCGGCAGCGAGATTACTAGAAAGAAGATGAGAAATGGCATCGGACCGCCTGCTTCGTTTCGGAATTTGAAATCCGCCTTCCTTTATATGGTGACTGACCTAATATGTTGGGAAAGGCGTCAATGGGGCGAAAGCCCGCCCCAAATTTGGCGTGTGCGGTTAAAGGTCTTAGGCCTATAGCCAGCACGCTTCAAACGGCCTATATCAAAGGTATTCTGTCGTCCACACTACAGAGGCCTCCGGGCCGGAGGGGCAGCTTTGCACACGAGCGACATCTTCGATCTAACAAATATTTTACTTCTAGGAGTTGCGGTCGTGATTTTTCTCCGCCTTAGAAGCGTGCTCGGCCGGAAAACGGGAACCGAGAGGCCACCCCTCGACCCCTATTCCACTCAGGACGCCGCAGCGCCTCGCGAGAGCAATGTCGTTACGCTGCCGAGAGCCGAGATGCGCACGCCCGAACCCAAGCCCGCTGGCCCTAGTATCGAGGAGCGGCTGAGCAGCGTGCCCGGAGACAGCGAGGTATTGCCTCCGTTGCGCGAGATCGCGGCGGCCGATCCGTCCTTCGAGATTGATTCGTTCCTGAAAGGGGCCAAGGTAGCGTATGAGACTGTTGTCACGGCTTACGCTGGCGGCGACCGGCAAACGCTGCGCAATCTGCTTGCGCCCGAAGTCTTCGAGAGTTTCAGCGCGGTCATCACTGAGCGCGAGACCAGGGAGGAGACGACGGAGTTCAGCTTCGTCGGCATCCTGTCCGCCGATATCACGGATGCGAGCTTCTCCGGGCAGATGGCGCATGTCACCGTCCGGTTCGTAAGCGAGCTGGTGACGGCCGTGCGCGACCGGCTGGGCAATGTCGTCGAGGGCGACCTCAAGTCGGTGCGGCGCGTCACCGACGTGTGGACCTTCGAGCGGGATGTGCGCTCGCCGAACCCCAACTGGCGGCTCGTCGCAACCGATTCCGTCGAAAGCTAGCAGCCCGTGGCGGCGGACCGGCAGGCCAAGCTCTGGCGCTGGCAGCATTCGAGGTCCGGGGCGGCGCCCGCTAATCTGGAACCCATCGGGTTCGAGGCGATAGAAGGCTGGGCGGCGGATGACCACTGCGCCGCGCTTGAGTGCTATCTGCGGTCGGCGGATCTCACCGGCCAGCCGGCGCCGGATGCGGGCGATGTGCAAGCGCTGCTAAAAGACCGGCAAAAAGCGCGCGCGTTTTTCGAGAAAACTTTCGTTCCTTTCCGCATCAAGGCTGCGCCTGGCTTGCTGACTTCCTATTTCGAGCCGGTGCTCAAGGGGGCGCGCAAGCAATCCGCAGCCTTTCCTGTGCCGGTCTACCGCCGGCCGCCGGACCTGTCGCCCCTGCTGCCGGGCCATCCGCTGAGCAAACAAGGGCTTACAGCCGGGCGGGAAACGCCAAACGGCTTCGAGCCTTATTTCACCCGTGCGGAAATCGAGGCCGGCGCGCTCGCTGGCAAGGGCCTGGAGCTGCTTTTCCTGGCGGACCGGCTGGAAGCCTTCGTCATGCACGTTCAGGGTTCCGCGCTGATCGAACTCGACGATGGCACGGCCGTCCGCATCACCTTCGACGGCAAGAACGGCCATCCCTACAGCTCGGTCGCGAAGCTGCTCGTGCAGCGCGGCCATATGACCCTGGAAGCGGCCGATCTCGAAGGGATATTGTCGTGGCTGCGCGCGCAGCCCGATCCGCAAGCGTACTTGAACGAAAACAAGTCCTACATATTCTTTAAAGAGTTGGGGCAAGACGCCACTGCGGCGAGAGGCTCCTCGGGCGCCGAGCTAAAGCCCGGGCGCAGTTTAGCGGCCGATCCGCTTTACCACACACCCGGATCTCCTATATGGGTGGTGGCGCCGGAGCTAGAGTTCGAGGGAGCGCCGTTAAGGCGGCTGCTCATCGTCCAGGACACGGGCTCGGCGATCATTGGACCGCAGCGCGGAGACATTTTTGCCGGAATTGGCGCCGATGCGCGCCACTTCGCGGGCCGCGCGCGGCACAGTTGCGAATTTATTGCTTTACGGCCAAGGCGCTAGGGCGGCGTTTGGCCGCCGGAGAACGATATGGGAGGCCGCAGGCGCGGACGGTTCCCCACCAAGGAGGAGCTGGAATTATGGGCCAAGGTCACGCGCCACGATGAACCGCTGGCGCGGGAGCGGGCTACCGCGCGCCGCGAACCAGCCACTGAAAACGCTGCGGCTGCAATCCCGGCCAAGTCAGCCGCCGGAACCCCTTCAAAAGACGAAGCCGCTCCAGCTCAGCCCGTGGCGAAGCCAAATGGCAAGGCTGCAGAACCACCTCCACCTCAGCCTTTCGATCACAAAGCCGCCAAGCGCATCGCCCGCGGCCGGCGTGAAATAGACGCGCGGCTCGACCTTCACGGGATGCGCCAGAGCGATGCCCATGCGGCGCTTCGCCATTTCCTCGCCCGCTGCCAGGCGGATGGGCTCAGGCATGTGCTCATCATCACCGGCAAAGGTATCAGCCCCGAGCCCG
This sequence comes from Rhodomicrobiaceae bacterium, assembly GCA_050298295.1. Lineage (GTDB taxonomy): Bacteria > Pseudomonadota > Alphaproteobacteria > Rhizobiales > Rhodomicrobiaceae > Rhodomicrobium. The sequence goes on along the minus strand of JBNKTW010000085.1, from coordinate 33,742 downwards.
GCGCTTACCGCGATTTCTGGACCTCGGAGCAGCGCGGTGTGCTCCGCCGCCTGGTGCCGCACTGGCTCAGCGATCCTTCCATGCGCCAGCACGTCGTGAGCTTCACCGAATCCCACTTGAGGCACGGCGGCAGCGGCGCCCTTTACGTGACCATCCGCAAAGGCCAGCACTCGAAGGGCTGAAACACCGGCGGCACGCGAAGCGCCCTCTCAGGGGAGAAAGGAAGCTTGACGGTGTCATTCCCGTGAAAGCGGGAATCTGTTTCTGACGCCAGAGCAAGAGGTTAGGGTGTGTTCCGTGTTCCCGCCTCACGGGGACGGCGGCTGCGGCGAATTCCCGCCTCGCAATCCATACCAGCGGAAACATCGGGGTAATCAGGTTCCATGATATCATAGCGGTTGTGGCTGCCGGCTGGTCCGCCTCCGCGAGCAGGGTGCCCTTGACGGCAGGCCCAAAGGGGCGTTTCCTAGCGGCGTGGTTCCTTTGCCGGCCGGCTTGCAGCCACGTTAAATAACTCGCTAAAAGGCCGTTCGCCCTCAAGGCGCGGCTTTTTGCGTCCCAAGGAGCGGACCACATGACAGACGCCGATGCCCTGGCCGGGCTTCATCCCGATACACTCCTCATCCATGGCGGGACGCTTCGCTCTCAATTCGGCGAGACCTCCGAAGCCATCTTCCTGACTTCCGGTTATGTCTACGGGAATGCCGAAGAAGCGGAAGCGCGCTTTTCCAGCGGAGCGGACGGTTACGTTTACAGCCGCTTCGGCAATCCCAGCGTGACGATGTTCGAGAACCGCATGGCGCTGCTCGAAGGGGCGGAGGTGGCGCGCGCCACCGCGACGGGCATGGCGGCGGTGACATCGGCGCTCCTGTGCTGCCTGAAGGCCGGCCATCATGTGGTTGCGTCGCGGGCGATGTTCGGCGCAAGCCGCTATGTGATCGAGGACTTGCTGCCGCGGTTCGGCGTTTCGTGCACGCTGATCGACGGGCGCGATCTGGCGCAATGGCGCGGCGCCGTGCGCGGCAACACGCGCGTGCTGTTCTGCGAGAGTCCCGCTAACCCCCTGCTTGACCTTGTGGATTTGCAGGGCGTTGCGGCAATTGCTAAGGAGGCGGGCGCACTCTTCATGGTGGACAACGTATTCGCCACGCCCATGCTGCAAAAGCCGCTCCGGCTGGGCGCCGATGTGGTGATCTATTCGGCAACGAAGCATATAGACGGCCAGGGACGCTGCCTTGGCGGCGCCATCTGCTCCGGCGGCGAATTCGTCGAGAAATATCTCAAGGATTTCTTGCGGATGACCGGCCCGTCCATGAGCCCGTTCAACGCCTGGGTGCTGCTCAAGGGGCTCGAAACGCTGCCCTTGCGCGTGGAGCGGCAGACCGCGAGCGCGGCCAGGATCGCCGATTGGCTGGCGGAGCGGCCGGAAGTCGAAAGCGCTATCTATCCCGGCCGGCGGGACCACCCGCAGCATGACATCGCCGCCAAGCAAATGACGGGCGGCGGCCCGCTGGTGGCCTTCCGCCTGCGCGCGGACAAGGCTGCCACCTTCCGCTTCATGAATGCGCTGCGGCTGATCAAGATCTCCAACAATCTGGGCGATGCGAAGAGCCTGATCGCGCATCCGGCCACGACGACGCATTACCGGCTGACGGATGCGGCGAAGGCCGAGCTTGGCATCACACCCGGCACGGTGCGGCTGTCGGTTGGGCTGGAGCATCCGGATGATCTGATCGCCGATCTCGCCCATGCGCTGGACCTTGCGGAGATAACCTGAGCGGGAGGGCACTGCCTTGGCCACGTTCTACACGGTTGGGCACTCGACGCACACGGTGGAGGCGTTCATCCGCCTCTTGAGCCAGGTGGACACGGAGCTTGCCATCGACGTGCGGACGGTTCCCAGATCGCGGTACAATCCGCAGTTCAATGCGGACGTGCTGCCGCAACGCTTGAGCGCGGCCGGCATCGGCTACCGGCATATGCCGCCGCTGGGTGGCTTGCGGCATCCCCCAAAAGGCGGAGGGCCATCGCCCAACCGCTTCTGGAACAACGAAACTTTCCGCAATTATGCGGATTATACCGCCACGCCGGAATTCCAGGGCGGCCTGGAGGATTTGCGCGCGCTGGGCCATGAGCAGGTCTGCGCGCTTTTCTGCGCCGAGACCGCCTGGAGCAAGTGCCACCGGCAGATTATCGCCGACTATCTGCTCGCCGTGAACGAAATGGTGATCCACATCATGGGTGAGGGGCGGTTCGAGCCAGCGCGCATGACGGGGGCTGCCGTCATTGGCGCCGATGGCGTCATCACCTACCCCGCCGCGCAGGGCGATCTTCTACTGTAAGAGGTGCAAGCCCTGTTGCAAACCGCGCGCGCGGTGCTAATGTATCTGTCACGCGGGTGTAGCTCAGCCGGTAGAGCATCAGCTTCCCAAGCTGAGGGTCGCGAGTTCGAACCTCGTCGCCCGCTCCAATCAAATCAACTTGAAAACAGCAATTAAGTCTGCACTGCGCTGTAAAGCACGCTGTTTTTGCCCTGTTTTGCGGCGTGGCGCAGGTTCAACTGCCGTTTCTAGGATTATTTCCAAGCCCCGTTCAAAGTAGGGTGATGTTTGCCGATGGGCTGCACAAAGCTAGCCTGCGGCCCTTTCTCCCCCGCGGACTCCGAAAAGCGCACCTCCTCCCCCACTTTCAATTCGTCGAAGCGGTCATCCTCGACGCTGTTGCGGTGGAAGTAGATTTCGTGGCCGTCGCTGCTCGCGATAAAGCCGTAGCCCGCGCCGGCGTGGATCGACGCGATGACGCCGTGGGGTGGAACCTCGTGTTCCTTCACCTGACCTTCGCGCTTGCGCACGATGTCCTGAAGCTGGCGGCGCGCGGCCTTGAACGCGTCGCGGATCGTTACGTAAACGTCCTCATGGGCGCCGGTCGCGGCGGGCTCGCGGTTCACTACGATATCGGCGGCATCGGGGACGGCGAGATGAACCCTGATGTGGTAGATGTCGCCCTTGCGGTGGCGGTGCTGCGGCCGTGCGACTACCACGCGCGCGCTGATAAGCCGCCCGAAAAACTGCTCCAGCTTGCCGGTTTCTTCTCTGATACGGGCCTCGATGGCGTCAGAATGCCCGATGCCTTCGAAGGCAATTTGAACGGGAACCTGCATCGTGAACCTCGCTGCACGTCCGGGAGACAATGAACTCCCATTGCGCACATAAGACTCTCAAATTTCCATTAACGCCTGTCAACAGATTGTATAGTACAGTAACGTAAAGTGTGCAGTTGTTATTTGGAGAAATAGCAATGCCTGTAAAGCGGAAGTTTACTCTCCATTTAAACTATTATTCCGTTGTATTTGACGATTGTCAAAGTTTTGAATGCTATATTTGAATATCCTGACCCCGCTAAGGCCCTTTCTTTTGTGTAGGAGGAGTACTGTCATGGCCCAAGCCGCAACCAAGGAAACCACCGCTGCTCAGCCCAAATCCGGCCAGCTGCCAATGCGCTGGAAGGACAGGGATTTCTTTGGGAATCTTCGCGACGAAATCGACCGCGTTTTCGAGGACTTCGACAGGGGCTGGCTGGCCGCGCCGATGCGGTGGAGGGGCTTTGGAATGGAACCCTTCCGCAGGGAAGGGCCCGCCATGGCCATGGTACCGTCGGTCGATGTCGTCGAGAAGGACAACATGTTTGAAGTGACAGCCGATCTCCCTGGCGTCGACGAGAAGAACGTCGAGGTCAAGCTGTCCGGCGACATCTTGACCATCAAGGGTCAGCGCGAGGAGCGCAAGGAAGAGAAGAAGCAGGATTACTATCTCTGCGAACGTCAGTTTGGCGCATTCGAGCGGTCGTTCCAGGTTCCCGAAAACGTGGATAGCAATAAGATCGACGCCTCTTTCAAGAACGGCGTGCTGACGCTCTCGCTTCCGAAGAAGCCCGGCGCCATCAAGGCTGAGAAGAAGATCAGCATCCATCACTAACCGGCGGCCGGTGGCTCGTGGCTGCAGCCACGGGCCGCCCTCACCCAAACGCAATGTTCAACGCGGCGCGCCCGCATCGCCCCGCGCGCTCCCGCGCCCGGAACCAGTAAGTTGAATTCTTTTGGGAAGTTCACCGGAGAGAGCCGCAGATGAAAACGAGAGACATCCATCGCGCAGAGCCGCGGCACGACCTGATGAAGTCGCATCATCAGGAAGAAGAGATGCACGACCCTTACAAGCCGCGCAAAAAACCTCACGAACCCTGCGCTTGCCCGCAATGCGGGGCGATAAACATGGGCGGGCGCTGGCGCTGGGCCTTGGCGAAAGAGAAGCTGGACCACCTCGAAAAGGATCTGTGTCCCGCTTGCCACCGGATCAATGATAAATATCCGGCGGCCGAGCTGACTCTAAGCGGCGGCTTTCTTGCCAAGCACAAGCAGGAGATACTTAAGCTTGCGCGCAACACCGAGGAGCTGGAGCGGAAGGAACACCCGCTGCAACGGATCATGAGCGTGGAGGATGCTGACGGCAAGGTCATCATTAAAACCACTGATATACACCTGCCGAGGCGGATCGGGCGCGCCATTTTCGACGCCTATAAGGGCAGCCTCGACACCCACTACGATAAGGCGGCGTATTTTCTCCGCATGGCCTGGAACCGCGACGGCTAACGAAGGCGGGCGCCTCAACCGGCGAGCGCGCCGGTTGCCGGTGTATATGGCAGATCAAGCGCGGCTGCGGCGGCTTGACAGGTAACTTTGCCTGCGTGGATATTCAGCCCATTCCGGAAACCCGCGTCCTCGATGAGAGCGTGGGGAAATCCTTTATCCGCGAGCGCTAGCACGTAAGGCCGCGTGGCGTTGTTCAGGGCAAAGGTGGATGTGCGCGGCACGGCTCCCGGCATGTTCGCCACGCAGTAGTGAATAACGCCATCAACCACATAGGTTGGCTCGGCATGGGTGGTTGGGCGGGATGTTTCCGCGCAGCCGCCCTGGTCGATCGAAACGTCCACGATTACGGCGCCAGGCTTCATTTTTGCGACGGTGCGGGCGGAGATCAGTTTAGGCGCGAGGCCGCCGGGAACAAGGGCCGCGCCGACTACCGCGTCTGCGGATGTGCATAGGACTTCGACAGTTTCATTGTCCGCCGCAAGAACGCGAGCCTTGCCGGCGAAGCGCTGCGAGAGCCGCTGCACCGACCCAGCGCTGTGCGCGACGAGGGTGACATCCGCGCCCATGCCGATGGCCACCTCCGCGGCGCTTGAACCCACCACGCCGCCGCCCAAAACGAGCACCTGGGCGGGAGCCGCGCCTTCCACTCCGCCAAATAGCACGCCGCGCCCGCCCTGGGGGCGTTCCAGGAAATGAGCGGCCACCTGCGCGGCCATGCGCCCCGCCACAAGCGACATCGGGGCAAGCAGCGGCAGTTTTCCTTGGGAATCGGTGATGGTTTCGTAGGCGATGGCCGTGACTCCGGACCGCATCAGATCGCGCGTTTGATCCGGGTCCGCCGCAAGGTGCAGGTAGGTGAAAAGGAGCTGGCCGGGCCGCAACTTCTCCCTTTCGGGCGCAAGCGGCTCTTTCACCTTCACGATCAAGTCCGCTTCCTGGAATATCCGGCTGGCGTCCGTGAATATTTCCGCGCCTGCCGCCGCATACTCATCGTCGCCGATACCGGCTCCCTGCCCAGCGCCCCGCTCGACGGCAACGCGGTGTCCCCTCGAAGTCAATTCGAGCACCACCGGCGGAATAAGCCCGGCGCGGTATTCCTCCGTCTTTATCTCCCTCGGAACGCCGATGAACATATCCTTCGATTCCTTATGGTCAATGGCGGATCATCTAGGCGCGGGGCGGTGTTCGTCTATCACCATCCGGTTGAACAGCCGCGTAAAACTTGCCTTTGCACGCGCATCCGCAGCATCGAGTTCGACCTCGGCGATTCCGCGCTCCGGCAGGATGAAATCCGCCGCGAAGGTTGCGAGATCGATTTCCTGTTCCGCTTCGGGCGCGTCTCCGTCTTCCGGCAAGCGCGGGCCAAGCCTGTCCTCCACCCGGATGCGAAGCGTCCAGCCATCGCGGGCGGCGGGAGGGGCGACCTCAAGTTCGCCTACCGCAAGGACATCGCTTAGATCCCCCGCATCTTCGCTGACGTTCTGCGATCCGAGATTCGTTACTCCCTCGGGAATGTAGGAGCGGGTGGCGATAGTTTTGAGGCCCAGCGTGCCGCGGCGTTTTTCTTCGAGCAGCCACAACACGATTTGCCGGGCGTCGAGATCCACCGGATAGGTTTCCATGCGATCCTCCTATTCGAAGGGCATAGCCGCTCTTACCAGGAGCGGCCTAACCTTTGATGCAAATCAAGGGCGCAAGTTTCGCGATTCTTTTGGCGAGCCCCGCCGCCTCGGTTGCGTCCACGACCTCACTGACATCCTTGTAGGCGCCGGGCGCTTCCTCCGCGACGCCGCGCTGCGACGGGCTTTTCACGGTGACGCCGCGCGCTTTGAGATCGTCCACGACCTGCCGTCCGCTCCAGATCTTGAGCGCCTGATGGCGGCTCATCCGCCGTCCGGCGCCATGGCAAGCCGAGGAGAACGCGCGCTCTTCGCTGGCGGCGGTCCCGGCAAGAATGTAGGAGGCCGTGCCCATGCTTCCGCCGATAAGCACCGGCTGGCCGAACGGCTTCAGTTCATCGGGCAAGCCAGGATGATTGGGGCCAAAAGCGCGCGTGGCGCCTTTGCGGTGGATATAGAGCTGGCGCATCCCGTGGCCATCATCGTGTGGCTCAACCTTGCAGGTGTTGTGAGAAACGTCGAAAAGCAGCGGAAGCGCTGCGCCGGGGAAGAATTGCGTGAAAACCTGCCGCGTGAAGTGCCCGAGGATCTCGCGGTTTGCCAGCGCGCAGTTGATCGCGGACCGCATCGCGCCCAGGTAGCGCCGGCCCAGGTCCGATTTTATGGGCGCATAGGCGAGTTCGCGGTCGGGAAGCGGCCAGCCCCTTGCCTCGTCCGCGATGGCCATCTCGCGTGTGAATTCTGTGCCGATCTGGTGGCCGAGCCCCCGCGAGCCGCAATGGATGGAAACCACGCATTCGCCCGTCCGCAGCCCGAAGGCGCTTGCCGCTTCGGGGTCGAAAATCTCCGCGATTTCCTGGACTTCGAGATAGTGATTGCCCGAGCCGAGGGTGCCCATCTCGCGGCTTTGGCGCTTTCTGGCACGATCCGAAACCTCTGCTGGATCGGCATCGGCCACCGAGCCGCGCTCTTCGATCCGGTCCAAATCCTCAGCCCGGCCTAGCCCGCGCTGGATCGCCCAGCGTGCGCCGCCGGCAAGCATCGCGCTCATCTCTTCGTCTTCCAGCTCTATAGCGCTGTGCGAACCGAGGCCCGCCGGGATCGCCTGGAACAGCGCGTCAGCCAGGGAGCCCTGCACGGAGGCGATCTGGTCGCGCGTCAATCCCGTGAGATGTGCCCGCACCCCGCAGGATACATCGAACCCGACGCCTCCGGCCGAGACCACACCACCCTCGGCGGCGTCGAACGCGGCGACCCCGCCGACGGGAAAACCGTATCCCCAGTGCGCATCGGGCATGGCGTAGGCCGCGCGGACGATGCCCGGCAGCGAAGCGACATTGCGGAGCTGTTCCGCAACCTTCTCGTCCATGCCCTGAATAAGGTCTTCGCTCCCGTATATGATCGCCGGTACGCGCATCGGCCCGGAGGGCGGGATCCGCCAGCTCGCTGCGGAAAGCTTCTCCATGCGGGTTGTGTCCATGGCCTGAACCTCGGCGGTTTAAACGTCCACAACGCATTGGGCGCGCCAAACGCCCGTCCGGTCTTCGGCAACGGCCAGCTCCGTCAGCGTCGCGCCTTTGATCTCGACGGCGGGGCTGTGCCGCGCGGCGGAAACCGGTTCGCCGGTTGCGACGCCGTTCAGCCGCAGGCCGTCGATGCTGACCTTGAACGCGCCGAAAATCATGCCCCGTGTGGCCATTTCGAAAATGATCGCGTTCAGCCAGTCAACGAACAAAAGCCCGGCGCTTGGCGCCTCGCACTCGATCCGCACGGCCTCTTTCAGCTCGATCCCGGCCGGATCGGTTATCACGGCCGTCATCGCCAGCGCGCCCTGCTCGAACGCCGCTTCAAGATCCGGGCCTATGCCGCGAACGCCGATGTCCGCGTCATGCGGAAAATGGATCGCCTGCAGCGGGGCGTGGCCTCCAGCCTTTTGTTCAGGAGCGCTCTTCATCGCGAAAACAGCCTCTTGAGTTCGCGCCAGGGCGGCGGCGGATCGCCGGTGGTATGCGTGCCGTTGCGGCAGGCGCGGACACGGCAGGGATTCGCTCCCACGATCTCAAGCAGACCGGCAAGCACCGCAGAAAGATCCGGTATGTTTGCATTATGTACAGGCACACGTTCATTGAAGCTTATCTCTTTTGTGGCAGATTTGACCACTGTCAAGTCCTTGCGAAAAAGGGCGTGTAGCAAAAACTATTAAGAGCGTATTGCCTCTTGTCTTAAGCCAGGCTTTCGGAACCGCTCGGAAGTCTGGCCTTTTTTGTTTGCACGGGCTTAAGGAATCGGAATTGAGCGTGGGAGCGGCCAATGACCGGAACACCGGCGGAACAGGATCGCATTTGGATCGCGGCAAAGGTTCGCGCCGCGCTGCAAAGCGAACCGCGGCTTGGAGCGCCGTTTCACCTGAAGCAGATCGCTTTCGAAGAGGGCGGCTCTCTCGTGCTCGACGGCGAAGTGCCCAGCGTCGCTGCCAAGAAGCTGGCGCTTGAGAAAGCCGCCGCCATTCCCAGCGTTACCGGCATCGTGGACCGCCTGCATGTAAGGCCGGCCGCGCCCATGGGCGACAGCGAGATCCGGGTGCATGTGCGCGATGCCTTCATCGGCGAACTGTCCTTCGAAGCGCTAGAAATCCGCGAACTCGATGCTGGCGAATGGCTGCTTGTCCGGGGTGTTCCGCTGGGCAGCAAGGGCGGCATTGAGATCGAGGTCCAGGATGGGATCGTGACGTTGAACGGACGGGTGCCCGGCCTGACCTCGAAGCGCCTGGCCGGGGTGTTAGCCTGGTGGGCACCCGGCGTGCGGGATGTCGTCAACGGCATCGAGGCCGATCCGCCGGAGGAGGATAGCCCTGACCTGATCGAAGAAGCGGTGAGGGTGGTGCTGGAGAAAGACCCGCTTGTGAATGCGGGCCAGATCAAGGTTGGCGCGCGCAAGACCTGGGTGAGGCTGACCGGCGCGGTGCGGGCCGGGGTTGAACGCGACGCGGCGGAGCGGGACGCCTGGTGCGTTTTCGGCGTCGATAATGTGCTGAACAGGATCGAAGTGAAAGCGTGAGCGGCAGGCCCGCGCTGACTATCGGGGCATGATACCGGCAAGGAAGGCCGCAAGATCGCCTGTCTCGAACAGGATATAATGCGGCAACTCCGCCGCCTCCTTCAGCGCAACTTGCGAGGGGTGATCCTCGTAATCCGAGTGCACCAGCACCGTCGCCATGCCGAGCGCATGGGCCGGTTCGAGGTTATGCGGCAGATCCTCGAACATGGCCGCCTTGCTGTTCGCGCCGCCGCAGAAGTCGAGGAAGCGCTTGAACGCCTCCGGCTTGGGTTTGGGCACATAGCCGCCAGCCGCGATATCGTAGATGCCGTCGAATTTGTCTAAAACGCCGAGCTTGCCTGCCACCCGTTCGGCATGGCGCACCGAGCCGTTGGTGAAAATAAATTTCCGGCCCTCAAGCCGCGCGATGGCTTCCGCCAGCTCCGGCGCGTGCTGAACCGGCGACAGGTCGATGTCATGCACAAAATCCAGGAACGCCTCGGGCTTCACGCCATGCTTGGCCATAAGCCCTGCAAGCGTGGTTCCGTGCTCGTAGTAGAACTCCTTCTGCACCTTGCGCGCGGCCGCCGGATCGAGCCCGAGCAGCTTTTGGATGAACGCGGACATGCGCTGGTCGATCTGGGCGAACAGGTTGCATTCCGAGGGATAAAGCGTGTTGTCCAGGTCGAAGATCCAGAGCCGCGTGTCCCGGAGGGCTTGTGCGGCGCGGCCCGGAACTGGTGCGCCATCGGCCATCAATCGCGCTCAATCAGCGTGCCGACGCCATGTTCGGTGAACAGCTCCAAAAGCACCGCGTGCGGCACGCGCCCGTCCAGAATTACCACGCCTTCCACGCCTTTCTCGATCACATCGATGCAGCTTTCGACCTTCGGGATCATGCCGCCGGTAATGGTGCCGTCCGCTATTAGGGCCCTGGCCTGGGATAGGGAGAGGTGCTGAATGAGCTTCTTGTCCTTGTCTAGCACACCGGCAACGTCAGTCAGCAATAATAGCCGCTTGGCCTTGAGCGAAACTGCCAGGGCGCTCGCGAATGTGTCGGCGTTGATATTGTAAGTGGTGCCATCGCGCCCGAAGCCAAGCGGCGCCACGACGGGAATGAACTCGTTCTTGGCCAGCACCTGAACGATGCCGGGGCTCACCTCCTCCGGCTCGCCCACGAACCCCAGGTTGATCTCGCGCTCCGCGCCCGTTTCAGGGTCGCGCTCGATCTTGGTGAGCTTGCTGGCGATCATCAGATTGCCGTCCTTGCCCGAAATGCCGCAGGCGTGGCCACCCAACCCGTTGATCTGATTGACGATATGCTTGTTGATCGTGCCAGCCAGCACCATCTCGACCACCTCGACGGTGGCGGCGTCCGTCACGCGCAGGCCTCCGGCAAACTGGCTTGTGATATCGAGCCGACCGAGCAGCTTGGCGATCTGCGGCCCGCCGCCATGCACGACCACCGGCTTCACGCTCGCTTGCTCCAGCATGACGATGTCGCGCGCGAAGCCTTCCGCGAGCTTTTCGTCCACCATGGCATGACCGCCATATTTAATGACGACGGTTGCCTGATCGTAGCGCTGCATGAAGGGCAGCGCCTCTGACAGCACGTCCGCGGCGACCCGCAGCTTCCTCAAGCGCCTGAATACTTCGTTCGGTTCGGCTGCGGACAAGGCTCCCTCCAAATGACTGCGTTTCACCCCGGGGAAAATTACGGCCGCTCAGGATGCCTTTGCAAGGTGCAGATTTTATGAAGGCCTTATACCGCCGCCGCACACGCCCCGATCACAGCTATGTATAACGCGGGAAAGCCCGACGGGCAGGCTTGACAGACCGTTTTCTTAAGTCATGCTGCCCCCTGAGTCTTTTAGAGAACGTGGAACTGAGGCCGTACCCATGCGCTTTGTTGCTGGCCGGAATTTGCTGCTTTCCGCACTTGGTCACATCACGGGTATCGTGGAGCGGCGCAACACCATCCCGATCCTCAGCAATATTCTGATCGGAGCGGAGGCTTCCGGCGTGCTTACGCTGAAAGCAACCGACCTCGACATGGAGGCGATCGAAACCGTGCCCGCGAATGTGGAGACGCCCGGCGCGGTGACGGTTCCGGCGCACACGCTGCACGACATCGTGCGCAAGCTCCCGGACGGCGCGGAGATCCATATCGAGCGCAAGGAGCCCGGCGCGCGGCTGAAAGTAACTGCCGGCCGCGCAAGCTTTGAGCTGGCCATTCTGCCCGCGGACGAGTTCCCGGACATGGGGCAGGCCGAGCTGCCGCACCGCTTTATGGTTCCGGGCGGCGAGCTGAAGCGGCTGTTCGAGAAGTCGCGCTTCGCGATCTCGACCGAGGAAACGCGCTATTACCTGAACGGCATTTACCTGCACCGCGTCGAGAACGATGGTCCGGCCAAGCTACGCGCGGTGGCCACGGACGGCCACAGGCTCGCGCAGGTTGAGACGGAGGCTACGGCCGGAACCGAAGGAATGCCCGGCGTGATCGTGCCGCGTAAAGCGGTGGCGGAGGTCATCAAGCTGCTGGACGACGGCCAGGCGGAGGTGGAAGTCTCGCTGAGTTCCGCCAAAATCCGGTTCGCGGTAGGCGAGGTGGTGCTGACCTCGAAGTTGATCGACGGCTCCTTCCCGGACTACGCCCGAGTCATCCCGGCGGCGAACAAGAAGGCTCTCGTTCTGCAAACCGCCGACCTCGTGAAAGCCGTGGACCGCGTTTCCACGCTCTCCTCCGAAAAGGGGCGCGCGGTGAAGCTCGAAGTGGGTGAAACCAGCGTGGTCGTGTCGGCCAGCAATCCGGATTCGGGCTCGGCGGAGGAAGAAATCTCCGCCGATTACAAGGACGAACCCATTGAGATTGGCTTCAACGCGCGCTACCTGCTCGATATCGCCGGTCAGATCGACGGCAGCAAAGCGCTGTTTATGTTTGCCGACGGCTCCTCGCCCACGGTGGTCTCCGATGAGAGCGACAATACCGCGCTTTATGTGTTAATGCCCATGCGGGTTTAGCCGGTAGGCGGAGGTAATGAACTAAGGGGTACAACCCCTCACCCTGCCCCTCTCCCTCTGGGAGAGGGACGCCTGTTCAACGGGCACGCCCGGACTCCCTCTCCCAAAGGGAAAGGGCTGGGGTGAGGGGTTGTACCGCTGAAATTTACGGGAAACGCCATGAGCTGGGACAAGCAGCAGGCTTCGGTATTTCTGGTCGGCGCGGGCCGCATGGGCGGAGCGATGTTGCGCGGCTGGCTCGCGGCGGGCTTTCCTGCGGGGTTGCTGTCGGTTGCGGAGCCCAGTCCCAGCCCGGAAATCGAAGCGCTTCTTAAAGACCACGCCATTCCGGCAAAGCCTGAAGCCGCGCCGGACCTGATGGTTCTCGCTGTCAAGCCGCAAATCATGGACATCGTACTGGCAGCCATCGCGCCGGTCAGCGGGCCTAATACAGCCGTGCTATCTATTGCCGCCGGGCGCACGGTGGACTCCATCGCCGGTCATTTCCCGCCCGGCACCGCTATCGTCCGGGCGATGCCGAACTTGCCGGCCGAGATCGGGCGCGGCATGACAGCGGCCTTCGCCAACGCGCAGGTTACGCCGGAATGCCGCAGCCTTTGCGATGCGCTCTTGCGCGCGGCGGGAGAGGTGGCCTGGATCGGGAACGAAAGCCTGATCGACGCGGTAACAGCCGTTTCGGGCTCGGGCCCTGCCTATGTCTTCCATCTAGTGGAATGCCTTGCGGAAGCCGGAGTGGCGGCGGGCCTGCCCAAGGATTTGGCGGAGCAGCTTGCACGCGCGACCGTAACCGGGGCGGGGGAGCTGCTGCACCGTTCGCCGCTGCCGCCCGCCAAGCTGCGCGAAAATGTGACCTCGCCGGGAGGCACGACCGCGGCGGGCCTTTCCGTGCTCATGAGCGAACCTTCGCTGATGAGCTTGATCCGGAACACGGTAACCGCCGCCGCGGGGCGCTCCCGCGAACTTTCAAGCTGATGAGCATTCCACCGCCCCCAGCGGAGAGTGCTTACAAAAAATCCCTTTGCCGCCCGTTTCTGGCCCGCTAATGTGCGGCGCGCATTAGCTCTTTTCCTGAATGCGGATTGCACCCGGCCCGTGGATCGTTATTCTCCGGGCCAGCATTCATCCTTGCAGCAAAAACCGCGGAAAGGCCGTCCTGGAAATATCCAAATGGATAAACATGAACTTCGTGCTGTCAGTTCCCTTGCCGCAGTCTTCTCGTTGCGGCTGCTTGGGCTGTTCATGATCTATCCAGTGTTCGCTACCTATGCCCGGCAGCTCTCGGGCGCCACATCCTATAAGATTGGGTTGGCGCTCGGTATCTACGGCCTTAGCCAAGGTCTCCTGCAAATTCCCTTTGGTATGCTGTCCGACAGGATCGGGCGTAAGGTCCTGATTATCATAGGGCTTGCGATCTTCGGGGCCGGCAGCGCGGTGGCCGCCCTCTCAACATCGATCAGCGGTGTGATCGCCGGACGCTTTCTGCAAGGGGGCGGGGCCGTTGGTTCGGTGATTCTGGCGCTGGTGGCCGACCTTACCTCCGAGCACAACCGCACCAAGGCCATGGCCATGGTTGGCGTCACCATCGGCGCCTCATTCATAATCGCCGTGGTCGCCGGGCCTATAGCCGCCGGCTTCGCGGGCGTGCAGGGCATTTTCTGGCTGATGGCGATCTTGGCCGTCGCCGGCATGGCCATCACACAATTCGTGGTGCCGGACCCGCATAGCTTTCAGGTGCACCGGGACGCGGAAGCCGTGCCCGCCTTGCTGTCGTCGGTGCTGCGCAATAAGGAGTTGCTGCGTCTCGATTTCGGCACGTTTGTGCAAAACGCGATGCTCACGGCAAGTTTCCTCGTGGTTCCGGGGCTGCTACATACCGTGTTAAACGTCACTCCGCACGATCAGTGGATCGTCTACCTGCCGGTGCTCGCGGTTTCGCTTATGGTGACGGTGCCTGCCATTGTGATGGCCGAGAAGCACCGTTTAATGAAACTGGTATTCGTGGGGGCGGTGGCGGCCCTGGCCGCAAGCCAGCTTCTGCTCCTTTTCGCCGCGCATAGCCGGTACGCATTGCTCGTATCGCTGACGGTTTTCTTCGCGGGCTTCAACATCATGTCCGCAACCTTGCCGTCGCTCGTCACTAAAACCGCCCCGCCCGGCGCCAAGGGCACCGCCACGGGCATCTATTCCAGCTCGCAATTCCTCGGCATATTTGCGGGCGGCATCCTGGGCGGCTGGGCGCATCAGCACGGCGGCGACACTGGCGTATTTGCCGCCTCCGCTGTCCTAACGTTCCTCTGGCTTGCAGCCGCGCTTACGATGGCTGAGCCAAGCCCCTTTACCACGCGGCTGGTGCGGATCTCCGATGCCCAGGCAGCCCATGCCGAAAGCCTTGCCGTAAAGCTGCGGCAGATACCCGGCGTCGCCGAGGCTGTGGTGATCGCGGAAGAAAAGCTCGCCTACCTCAAGGTCGATGCAAAAGCCTTCGACCCAGCGCAGGCCGAAGCGCTGGCCGCCGCCAGCTAGCCCGCCAAGCATATTACGCGATTCTGTAAGTTTGCGCCCTCATAGGTTGTGGACGCTGGATGGTGGGCGTTGCTGAATTTTATTCCGATTGATAAAAGACATTGGACATTATGTTGGTAGCTGCTGAAAGTGGTGCAAGTGGCAGCCGCGCTCACAAGCAGACCAACCCGAAACTGCATCTCCGGCTGATTCGATGCGCCGCAGCGGGGTGCAAGCGGCGTTCGTCACTGGAGCAGCAGGGAACGCCGGCGGTATTCCCGTCGGCGCTCTCGCTTAGACAGACGTGAGGCTCTTAATTGGAAGGGAAAGGTTGAAACGGAGTTGCATAGCGTCAGACTGGGGACACTAAAGCATTCAACCTGCATACTGGCTTCGGAGAGCCCATTTCGCGCAACTTCCATCTCGCGCAGACGCGCCTTACGCTCAGCCGCTTTTTCCGATGCCTTGGAGTTTTCTTGCGGTAGCGGCCAGTTCTGAGCCCTTTCAAGCTTGGCAAACGGCCGCTATCTAATTATGCCGCCAGGAAAGCGGCGGCGCTTTTGCGATGCGTCCAGGTTAGAGGGAAGACAGCGATGGCGGGTGTGCTCAAAGCGGCGGCGGTAATTTTGCCGGTCTTTTTTGCGGGGCTAGAGGTAGCAAACGCGGACACGCCCCAAAAGAGCGCGGATGCGCCTCAAGGGAACGCGGACACGCCTCAGAAGAGCGCGGACGTGCCTCAAGGGAATGCGGACACGCCTCAGAAGAGCGCGGATGCGCCTCAAAGGAACGTGGATACGCTCCAAGGGGTTCGGGATTCGGGCACGATCGCGCTTGGATACCGTGAGAATGCGATTCCAGTGTCATATACCAGTGGAGATCAACCCATGGGTTTTGCGCTGGACCTGTGCGCAGCCGTGGCGAGCAAGGTCAAGGAGAAGCTTGGCCTCGCAAAACTCAAGATTGATTACCAGGCCGTTACACAAGCGGACGCCCCACGGTTTCTTGGTTCTGGCGCCATTGCCATCGATTGCGCCCCAACGCCTGTTAACGCTGAACTTGCCCGGCAGGTGGTTTTCTCCACGCCGGTGTATGTGTCCGAGCTTAGATGGATCGTTCCGAACCGGCTGCGGGTGAAGCGGGAAGGCAGGCGCGGAACCTGGTACCAGACGATTTCGCCTACCCAGGTGGGGAACTTGGAGGGTAAGCGGGTTGCCTTGACGCAAGGGTCCAGTGTGATGCCGCTCGTGCTTTCGCTGAGCTCCAACCGTTCGCTCGGTCTATCCATTATGGTGGGAGAGGACGACGCTGAGTCCTTCAAGCTCCTGGAAAATGGCAAGGCCGCTGCCTTTCTGGCCAGCGATTTGGTTCTGGCCGGCCTCAAGGCGACCGCGAAAAAACCTGATACATACGTTTTTCTGCGCGATAGCTATCCCGGCGCGTCATACGCGCTGATGCTTGCGAAGGACGGCGGTGAGTTCAATGAGCTAGTGGACGCAAGCCTGACGGAGGCCATGCGCTCTGGCGAGTATGCAAGGCTCTACACCAAGTGGTTCGAAAGTCCGGTTCCGCCCAAAAATGTCAACCTCGCCCATCCAATGCCGGACAAGCTCAAGGAGCTTGTGGAAGCAGCCGGCGATAAGACTGAGACTCAGTGAGCCATCCGCTAAAGCACGGCACCTGGCGATGACGCACATTCAGGCTCTCCGGAAGCCGCCATTGCCGCGGCGCGAGAGCAGCCCGCCAGGGGTGCGCCGAGCGCATCGAGGTGTCATCGGTCTTGTCACGGTCTGAGTCCGCTCCCGGAAAACTGGTGTTCTATGGCGCCGGTTTTCGAGCCGTAAAACTCCACGCGCCCGAGCGGGCCGGTGCTTGCCGGATTGGCGAATATCGCGGTCAAGCAATCCGCGAGGATGTCGGCCCATTCGCGCTGCCCCTTGGCGTCGCGGATCTGGTCTTGGCGGATTTCAACAAGCGCATTAGGCAGGCCGCGCAGCGTTGCGTGCCGGTATACGCTATCGTTCTTCAAATGGCCCACATAGGGCTGGTTCTCTCCGATGATAAGCCCCGTGCGCTCGCGCAGTTCCCGCAGCATCGGCACGGCAAGCCGCGGGTCCCGGTCCCATAGGATGGCGGCATTCCATTTACGCGGCACCCCGCGCCAGGTATCGGTGAAGCTGTGGACCGGTACGAACGCCGGCACTAGCCCGCGCGCGAGCATGGCTTCGATCCCGGTGGCGATGGCCCGGTGATAAGGCCCATAGTACGCCGCAATCCGCCGTGCGCGCTCCTCCGCATCCATCCGCGCATTGCCAGGCACGATGGCGCCATCGGAAAGTCGCTGGATGAGCGTGGGGTCATCGTCACCGCGGTTCGGGTCGATGAGCAGCCGCGAGAAGCGCGACCAGATCACGGTTGCGCCGAGCAGCCGGCCAAGCTCCCGCGCCACCCCCAGCACGCCAATGTCGTAGCCGATATGCCGGTTGAGCTGGATATTGTCGAGGCCCAGTGTGCCGTATTCGGGTGGCAGCAGGTTGGTGGCGTGGTCGCAGGTGATGAGGAGGTTCGTGCCGGCCCCGCCAGGCTGAATATCGAAGCTTTTCCAAGCTTGTGCACAAGCTTGCGGGCTTAAGTGGCTACCATCTTCCATGTCTGTTGCGCTTGACGGATAAAACAGGCCGAAGCCTCTGCTTATACCCCAAACGCACGCCCTGGCCTTTTCAACCTTGGTGTTACGCCCGGAATAGAGGCAGCCTATGCGGCAGCCCGGCAAAGCCGGAAAACGGCCTGCTTGCCTGAGAGGGTATCGGTTTCCTATAATGGGACAGATTTGAACCGGAGGAAACGATGACCGGTCTGGAGCCGCAAGACCCTCATGCCCTGGAGGGTGCGCGCGAGAACAGCCTTGAGGTGGCGATCGGGCATCAGGTCCGGGAATTCCGCGTCAAGCTGGGAATGACGGTTGCCGATCTGGGCCGGCAGGCCGGGCTTTCGGCCGGCATGATGTCGAAGATCGAGAACGGCGTTACCTCGCCATCGCTGTCGACGCTGCAGGCGTTGTCGCGGGCGCTCAATGTGCCGGTAACGGCATTCTTCCGCAAATTCGAGGAACAGCGCGACGCGACCTATATAAAAGCCGGCCAGGGCTTGGTGATCGAGCGCCGGGGCACGCGCGCTGGCCATCAATACCAGCTGCTTGGTCACAGTATCGGCAAGTCTCTTGTCGTAGAGCCCTACATTGTAACGCTTACTGAGACTTCAGACGTTTTTCCGTTGTTCCAGCACGCCGGGCAGGAATTCATATATATACTGGAAGGGGAAGTGGGATATCGCCATGCCAACAAACTCTATTCCATGACTGCGGGCGACTCGCTGTTCTTCGACGCCGACGCCCCTCACGGGCCGGAGGAACTGCGCAAACTGCCCATCCGGCTGATTTCGGTGATCGTTTACTCCCGCTCGGAAGGCTGAAGCGGAGCGGGACTGGCGCCCCGGAGGGTTACAACGGGCTGCCTGCGGGCTGGAGCCGTGTTGCGGCTGCGCCTGACGAGGATTTCCCCATCGGACATTACGAGGCCGATGCCTGGGATGTCGCCCAGCGAAAGCGCCTCGCAGGCGGTCGCGGCGGCGCTGCCTTCGGGCGCATCGAGGAGCACTAGATCTGCGGTCATGCCGGGGCGCACCCGGCCGCTGCCGAGCCTATGGACCCGCGCCGTATTGCCAGTGGCAAGGCAAATGGCTTCTTCCGCCGGCAATTGCCCCAGGCTGCACAGAAGCGACAGCAGGCGCAGCATTCCCAGCGGCTGCGTCCCGGAACCCGACGGCGAATCGGTGCCCAGGATCACGCGATCCAGCCGCCCCGCGTCCCTCGCCGTGCGCAGCGCCGTCAGCGCCGCCAGCGGATTGCCGTTGTGGACGATTTCGATGGCTCCACGGCATTCGCGGCACAGGCACTTCACCTGATCGAGGGGGAGTGCGGTCGTGCCGCCGTTGACGTGCCCCACCACATCAGGATCGGCGGCAAGCACCAGATCCGCGCCGATGGCCGATGATCCGGGCACGGACGGGCCGCCCGTGTGCATGGTCGAGACCATGCCGCGCGCCCGCGCCCATTGCGTCACCTGCGCCGCCGATGCCGCGTCGCGAACGCTGCCCAGGCCGATTTCGCCCACCAGCCTTATACCGGCCTGGGCCATGTCCTCGAAATCGCCTTCGGTCATCTCCAGCTCGGGAATGGGCGCTCCGGCGACCATCTTGACCCCGCCCGGCCGGAAGTTGGAGTAGGCGCGCTGGACCGCGATTGCCGTCGCCTTGATGCCGGCAACGTCGCGCGGCCGGCCCGGCAAGTGAACCTCGCCGGCCGAGACCATGGTCGTAACGCCGCCATGCAGCGCCGACTCTACCCAGCCGAGCGCCGATTGGCGCGGCGTCCAGTCCCCAAACGCTGGGTGAACGTGGCTGTCGATAAGCCCCGGCGCGAGCGTTGTACCGCAGGCGTCGACCACTACGCCGGCGGCTGCGCCATCCATCTCCTCCAATGGGCCAGCGGCTGCGATCAGTCCGTCCCGGATCAGAACGGCGTCACCTTCGATCAGCGGGTGGGCAAGCTCGCCTGACAGAATGGCGCCGATGCCGTGGATCAGCACTTCCATGTTCAAGCCGTCCGCCGCGCCCCGGCCATGACGATGCCGGTTGCTTCTTGGGCCGCCAGGGAAATCGAGCGCAGATCCTCGGGCTCCAGATTGTGCACGCTGGTCTTGCCGGTGCAGCGTGCCATCATCGAGCATTCGGCCACGGCCGCTCGCAGGAAGGACGACAAAGCAGCGGTTGCCTGCTCCTCGTCCAGATCGGCAAAGGCGATCCCCTCGGGAACAACGGCGCCGCCCATGGCCAGCGCGGCGGCGACCGACATCACGCCGCCATTGGCGCCCAGGGCCATTGCCTTGGCGAGATCGGAGCCCGAGCGAAGGCCGCCATACCACAGGATGGGCATCGCCTCCTCGGCATTGCGGGCGCGCAGCAGCTCCACCGTGCGGCGCAAAAGCGAGATGCTAAGGGCTCCGCTGAGTTCAGCCCAGGCGGCTCCCGGATGGCCAGTGCCGTCGAGCATCAGGAGGTCCGCGCCATTTTCGATGGCGAACGGCACCACCCGGTCAACGTTGGCCACTGTCGCCACAAGGCCCCTGAGCTGGCCCGGCCGCGCGGCGGGCGGAAGCGCGGCGCTTCCGTTCAATGCGAGCGGGCCCAGTATTGCGGCGGCGGCCGGATCGCCGGCATCGGGCGCGTCCAGCAGCTGCAGCCAGGGGACAGCGGCATTCGCCGGCGCTGTGCGGCCAACATAGGCTGTTCCCAAAGCGGCCAAGGCGCCGGCAACCGCCTTGCGCACCGCCTCGGGCACGCGGTCGAGGCCCCCAGCAAGCAAGGGAACGGCTAGCGGCAAGCCGTGGCCGAGATCGGTGGCTGTTTTGCAGGATTCCCGATAGGGGTCGATGACGAGGCGGGTCAGGTTGGCGGGCAGGAACACCAGCTCGCTGAAAGAAGCGGCGCGGCCTGCCGGGAACGGATTCGGCCGTGGCTTGATGCGCTCGCGGGTGACGCTGGCGAATTCGGCCGGCCCTGCACCGGCGCGCGCCAGGGCGAAGATGGATTCCCGTGCTTTCACCGTGTAGTCCGACGATCCGGTTTCGGCATCGCAGCGATAGCAGCGTGCTGCCTGGCGATGCGCCCCGGCGTCATCATACCCTTTCTCCGCTTCGCCAAACGGATCTTCACCAATCCCAACGAACTCGCCTTCCTCTGGCGCGAGCTTTTCCCATTCCGGGTCCTGGGCAACGGGAACGTTGCGGGTGCGCAGCGGCGTGCGGTAGGGCACCGGATGAGCATCCCCCTCAAGCGCGGCAAGGATGTAGTAGGCCGCCTTGTGCCCCTGGTACATGGCCTGCACGATGGTTGCCGGGCCAGCAGCCGCATCGCCCGCCGCGAAAACCTTGTCCATGGGCGTGCGCATGGTGGCGGGGTCCGTAACGATCCGGCTGCCCTCCAGCAGTCCATGGCGGGCAAGTTCGGCCCCCACGGTTTTTTGGCCAACGGCGGCTATGACCATGCCTGCCGTAATCTCGAATTCGCCGCCAGGAACCGGCGCGAAGGTGCGGCGGCCGTCCGGCCCCGGTTCGCCCAGGCATGTCTGAACGCAGCGCACCGTCACATTGCCGTCCAGGTCCAGTTCGATGGAAGCTGGCTGGAGGTTGTAAACGATATCAACGCCTTCCGCGAGAGCGGCTTCGATCTCATATTTGCGGGCCGGGATCTCTTCCGGGCCACGGCGGTAGATGACCTTGACGCGCCTAACCCCCGGCAGCCGGAGCGCGGTGCGGCACGCGTCCATGGCCACATCGCCACCGCCCACCACAAGCACCTCTCCCGGCATGGCGGGCCGGCTGCCCTTGGCAACTTCGTTGAGGAATTGCACGCCGTCCTGGACCTGAGGCAGGCCATCGCCGGGGATGCCCAGGCGCTTGCCGGCGCTGGCGCCCACCGTCAGCAGCACCGCATCGTGGCTGCGCGCCAGCCCATCGAGCGTTACCGCGCCGCCAAGCGGGCTGGACAGATGCAGGGTGATTCCAGGGCACCGCGCAAGTATCCGGGAGATGTCCTCTTCGACAACCTCGCGCGGCAGGCGGAACGCGGGAATGCCCCAGGCCATCATGCCGCCAGCCCTGGGCTGGGCCTCGTAGACGTCCACGCTGTAGCCCGCTGCGGCGATGTCCTGCGCGGCGGTCAGCCCCGCCGGGCCAGCGCCCACGATGGCGACGCGCTTATCCTTGCTTGGATGGACCGCCGGCATCCGGTATCCTGGCCCCAGTTTGTCCATGACATAGCGCTTTAACATACGAATGGCCACGGCGCCGTCGGCATCGGCCCGGCGGCAGGCGGGCTCGCAAGGAGCGTCGCAGACCCTGCCGCAGACTCCTGAGAACGGGTTGGTGGCGGTGATGGCTTCGAGCGCGCCGCCGCTGTCCCCCTGCCAGATCAGGCCAACATAGGAGGCGACGTCGGTGCCGATGGGGCAGGCCACCTGGCAAGGCGGCGGCTGATAATGGGGCAGTTCGCTCTGATCGGAGGCGAGATCGAGGGCGAAAGGCTTGCATTGGCTCATGGTCAGGCCACCTTGCTGGAAAATTCGTCTTGGCGCGCCCGGAAGGACGGGTCGTAGGGCAGGCCAGTGACGGCGGCGGCCTCGGGCGTCAGCGCCACGAGGTCATCGCGGCTGAGCTGGCGGAAATCCGTATGGCCCAGCGCCTGGGTTATGGCGGCGATCTGCCAGCGCACCGCCTCAAGATAGCGGTGGATGGCTTCGGCCTGCCGGTCCAGCACGTAGCGCGCTTCGTGCTCCGGGTCCTGGGTCGCGATGCCCACGACGCAATTGCCCACATGGCACTGCATACAGCTTATGCAGCCGCCAGCGATAAGCGCCGCTGTGCCCATGGCCACGGCGCTCGCGCCAAGCGCCAGGGCCTTCACTGCGTCGATGCCATCCTTGATGCCGCCCATGAGCACGATGGGCATGTCGCCCTTGTGCCCGATTTCGGCGAGGCCGTCCAAAGCCTCCTGCAACGCGGCAAGGGTGGGAATACCCATGTTCTCCAGCACTTCGGTGGAGGCCGCGCCGGTCGAACCTTGCATACCGTCGAGCTGGACAAAATCGAAGCCGTCCTTGTAAGCGATCTTGATGTCGTCGCGCACACGCCCGGCGCCCATCTTGATGGAGACCGGCTTGGTGTAGCCGGTGGCCTCGCGGAACTCTTCGACTTTGATAACGAGGTCATCGGCGCCCATGATGTCCGGATGGCGCGACGGCGAGCGCAAGTCGATGCCCTCGGGGATGCCCCGGATCGCGGCCAGTTCGCGCGTCACCTTCTTGGCCATCAATTGCCCGCCCAGACCCGGCTTCGCGCCCTGGCTGATGTAGATTTCCAGCGCGTCAGCCTTGAGCATGTCGTGGATGTTCCAGCCAAGCCGCCCGGAGAGGCACTGATAGATGAGCTGCCTGGCCTCGGCCCGCTGCTCGGGCAGCATACCGCCCTCGCCGGTGTTCTCCACGATGCCGGAAAGGCGCGATGCGCGGGCCAGCGCGATCTTCGTGGTTTTCGACAGCGCGCCGTAAGACATGGGCGCGATGAGCACCGGCATGGAAAGCTCTAGCGGCTTGGCGCCGTTGCGTCCGCCCAGCGTGGTGGCGAGGCTGACTGCGGCGAGCGGATCACCCTTCGCACCGATGCGCCCGCCGTCCAGCTTCAGGGCGATGTCGGAGAAATGAGGCACCGGCTTGGCGGCGCCATAGCCGCGCACCCGGTAGCGGCCGATCATCGCCTTGATGCGGATGCTGTCCTGGACTTCGGCGTTCCAATAGCCGCCGCCCTCGGTGAATACCGTATACGGCAGGGGACGCGATATAGGTTCGGACTTGGTATAGTGCAGCTTTCCGCCCGCGCTGACGATCTTGCTGAAGCGGCCGGAAAAGGCAATGCCGTAGCGATCGAGGAAGGCCCTGATCTCTGCTTCCTCTTCACCGGTTGGCTCCATGGATTTCGCGTCGGAGCCCAGCGATTGAACGTGTCCGCCAACGAAGATCGCGCCGCCGGACATGTCCTCGCCCACGCGTTCCCCGGAATCGCCCAGGATGATGATCCGGCCGCCATACATCATGTAGCCGGCCAGGAAGCTGGCATTGCCGCGGCAGAGCAGCGTGCCGGCTTTCATCACCTGCCCCGCGCGGCTCCCCATATTCCCCTTAATCACCACTTCGCCGCCGCGCAGGGCAACGCCCGCGATGGCGCCGGCGTTTCCGCCCACTACCGCCGAGCCCGCGTACATGGAGTCCGCCACGCCCCAGCCAACGTTGGAATCGATCTCGAAGCGGGCGCCGTGGGAGAGGCCCGCGCAGAAATAGCCCGCCGATCCCTTCACCCGCACGGTCACTGGATGAACCAGCCCGACCCCGATATGGTGGCGTGCGTCGGGATTGACGATTTCGATATCCGCCCCGGCGGCGCCGGCGGAGCGCAAGGCGTTATTGGCCTCGCGCATGGAAAGCGTG
The DNA here is from genome assembly GCA_050298295.1 of Rhodomicrobiaceae bacterium. GTDB lineage: Bacteria > Pseudomonadota > Alphaproteobacteria > Rhizobiales > Rhodomicrobiaceae > Rhodomicrobium. The sequence continues at coordinate 9,825 of JBNKTW010000085.1, read as the reverse complement.
CTCAAGTCTATCGTGACCACGTGCGGAACGTCCCCGGCGCCGGTTCGGAGGTGGAAAGGGGGCGGCCCGGAAAGAGCCGGTTAAGCGATACTTCTTCCGAGGCGACGGCCACGAGATCATCGTCCTCGTACATCACCATCGGCTTGGCTGCGAGGCGGTCCTTGGCGAAGCCAATGCCGTCGCGGGTGGACACCAGGAAGGAGAATGTGCCGTCGAGGTCGTCAATCGAGCGCTCAAGAACCGCCTCAAGCCGCTCGCCCTGCGCCATCTTGCCGGCGAGGTAGACGGCGATCAGTTCCGAGTCGTTATCGGTGCGGAACTCGAAGCCGCGCGCCTCCAGGCGGCGGCGCATCTTCCAGTAGTTGGTGATCTGGCCGTTGTGGACGATGGCGACATCGGCGAATCCAGTCGCCCAGAAGGGGTGCGCAGCCTCGGGCTTGACCTCGGATTCTGTTGCCAGGCGGACGTGACCAATGCCGTGGCTGCCGCGAATCTCGCTGACGTGATAGATGCTGTCCACCTCGCGCGACGAGCCCACATCCTTGATGATGTCGAGCGACGAGCCGAGGGAGATGAGTTTCGCCGCGTGCTCCATGGCATAGGCGAAGGGCCGGATCTCGCCAGCGTAGGCCGCCTCGATCACCAGGGTTGATCCTTCGCGCCGCTCCTTGCGGATTACCGCGCCTTGAGCCAGAAGCGCCTGGCGGATGCTGTCGGCGGCATCGTCCCCGTCCACCAGGAAGCGCAGGCGCAGCCCTGGTGTCTCCTGCTCATAAAGTGCGAAGCCGGTCGAGTCGGGCCCGCGGTGCTGGCAGCCGTCCAGCATCTCGACCAGGGCCCGGCCCAGCACTTGGCTGGTGTCCGCCTTCTTGAAGAATATCCCTGCGATTCCGCACATTGCGGCAACTCCATGGTAAGTTGGGATAAGGGTACCAAGCGTTTACATCCCCGGTCAAGAGCAGAGGGAAACTTTATTTCCGCGCAGGAAATTTGGAGAAACCATTCGGGTGGCGAAATAGCCGGAACCCCTCCGAATCATGGTGCCAGAGAGCGAAGCAGGGCGGTTTGCCTGGATCAGGCGGAGTATCCTGCGCGGAAAAAATATTTCATGCTAGTTGAATTGCGCTTCGACTTGCCCTAGGCTTGGCCATGCCGGGAGTGTAAGGCGCACAAGCGCGCCGCAGGCGGAACAAAGGGGCAATTGCGATGAGTGTGGATCTCGCCGAAGCCGCCAAGGAGCGCGGCATCCAGTATTTTCTGATTTCCTTCGTCGATCTGTTCGGGGTGTTGCGCGCAAAGCTTGTCCCCGCCGCCGCAATCGCTGGTATGCAGAAGAACGGCGCCGGCTTCGCGGGTTTTGCCACTCATCTCGACCAGACCCCGGCCCATCCGGACACTCTGGCGATCCCCGACCCCTCCAGCCTTATTCAACTGCCCTGGAAGCCGGAGGTAGGTTGGATGGCCGCCGACATTTACTGCGGCGGCAGCCCGGTCAGCGACGCGCCCCGCAACGTGCTGAAGGGGCAGATCGCCAAAGCCAAGGCGCTTGGCCTGCAAATGAAGTCCGGCGTCGAATGCGAGTTTTTCCTGCTCAATAAGGATGGCTCGCAGGTGGCCGACCTTTCCGACGACTATCCCAAGCCTTGCTACGACCAACTCGCGCTGATGCGCCAGTACGATCTCATCAAGGAGTTGAGCGACTACATGCTACAGCTCGGCTGGGGGCCGTATCAAAGCGACCACGAGGATGCGAACGGCCAGTTCGAGATGAACTGGGAATACGATGATGTCCTCGTCACGGCCGACCGCCACGCATTCTTCAAATACATGGCCAAGACAGTGGCCGAGAAGCACGGCCTGCGCGCTACCTTCATGCCCAAGCCGTTCAACAACCTCACCGGCAACGGCTGCCATATGCATGTCAGCTTGTGGAAGGGGAGTGAGAATGTTTTCGAGGATTCCGCGGGCGAGCTGGGCATGAGCAAGCTGGCCTATAGCTTCCTGGGCGGCGTCATGCACAGCGCCGCCGATCTTTGCGCCCTGTTCAACCCCACCATCAATAGCTACAAGCGCATCAACGCGCCTATCACCGCGTCGGGCGCGACGTGGTCGCCGAACACAATCACCTATACCGGTAACAACCGCACGCATATGGTGCGTATTCCCGATGCCGGCCGCTTCGAGTTCCGGCTGATGGATGGCGCAACCAATCCCTACCTGGCCCCGGCGGCGCTGCTGATGGCCGGCCTCGATGGCATGGCCAGCAGCCGCGATCCCGGCGAGCGTCTGGACATCAACATGTACACGGACGGTCACACGCTGCGGAACGTGCGCAAGCTTCCGCTCAATCTTCTGGATGCGCTGCGCCTGTTCGAGAAGTCGGAAGTTGCGCGCGCCGGCTTCGGCGGCAGCTTCGTCGGCAGTTACATCAAGCTGAAGATGGACGAGTGGAACTCCTTCATGAGCCACGCCACCTCGTGGGAGCGCCGCCACCATCTGGATTGCTGAGCCCCAGCGCTTACCCTTGCGTCCTCAACAAATGGAAATCGAGCGATGACCGCCATCGCCAAGCACTATGTCTTGACCATAAGCTGCCCGGACGCTGTCGGCATTGTCGCCGCCGTGTCCGGTTTTCTTTCCGGCCGCAACCTGTTCATCACCGAGTCCGAGCATTTCGGCGACACTATCACCGGGCGGTTCTTCATGCGGACCGTCTTCCGCGAAGAACCCGGAATGCCGCCGCTGGCCGAGCTGGAAGCCGCCTTCGGCGAGCTGGCCCGGCGCTTCGGGATGGACTGGAAGATCCACGACGCCTCGGTGCGGCCGCGCGTGCTAATTCTGGTATCCAAGTTCGATCATTGCCTGAACGACCTGCTTTACCGCTATCGCACCGGCATCCTGCCCATCGACGTTGCCGCGGTGGTTTCAAACCATCCGGACCTTGAGCGCGTTGTGGAATGGCACGGCATCCCCTATCACCACTTGCCAGTGACCAAGGAGACCAAGGCCGGACAGGAAGCGAGAATCCTGGAGATGGTGGAGCGGCTGCGCATCGATCTCGTGGTGCTGGCGCGCTATATGCAGGTCCTGAGCTCTGAGATGTGCGGCGCGCTTTCCTGGCGCTGCATCAACATCCACCACTCGTTCCTGCCGAGCTTCAAGGGGGCGAGGCCTTACCATCAGGCGCACGCACGCGGCGTTAAAATCATCGGAGCGACCGCCCATTACGTCACAAGCGATCTCGATGAAGGGCCGATCATCGAGCAGGCGGTGGAGCGGGTCGATCACACCCAGACGCCGAACGACCTTGTCGCCATCGGCCGTGACATCGAAAACGCCGTGCTGTCCAGGGCGGTCAAGTATCACGTCGAGCACCGGGTTCTGCCGAACGGTAGCAAGACCGTGGTGTTCCGCCGGTGACAGCCCGCTTCATTGACAGCAGAGCCTTCGCCGCCGCCCTGGGAAGCGCGTGACCGCTGGCGTTCGCGACTTCATCGCCGCAACGCTGGATAGGTTGTGAGGGAGTCTCCGGCGGTTTGGTTTTCGCGGCATGTGGATGGCGCAGCTTCCTGGGTTGACCGGAGAGCTTCGCCGTGGCCTCGTCGTCTTTGAAGGATGGCGAGTCGATGATCGAAGAACAGCTTCGCGAGCGTTTGCGGAAAGTGGAGGCGCTTTATCTGGGCGCGGCGACGGCCGGAGAGCGTCAGGCGGCGGAAGCGGCGGCGGCGCGGCTCAAGTCGAAGCTTGAAGAAGACAGCCGCGTCGAGCGGCCGGTGGAGATGAAGTTCAGCTTTCCGGACCAGTGGTCCGTGCGATTGTTTACCGCCCTGTGCCGCCGCCACGGCTTCAAGCCTTACCGCTATTCACGGCAGCGCCGTACCACGGTAATGGTGAAAGCACCCCAGCGGTTTTTCGACGCCGTCGTGTGGCGGCAGTTCAACGAGGTGCATACGGATCTGTGGCTGTATCTTGAGCAGACCACGGAGCGTTTGATTCGAGAGACGATTTCCGCCGATACCGCCGACGCCGAGACGGTCAGGGAGCCGGTTGGCCTGTTATAAGCCGGGCAGCCAGCAGCCTGTAAGCCGCGCGCGGCGCCGCAGACGTTGGTGCGCCGGCGGTCAGAGCTAAAGGCGAGTGGCGCTGCTGGCGTGCGAGGGCGTGCTCACATCCCGGCTTGCGGGCTTCATATCAGCCGCAGCTCCGTCAGATCCCGGCGCATGGCGGGCGGCATGGTGGCGTGATCGTCTGCGGCGCCGGAGGTAAGGTCCGCCGGCGCTTCCGTGGCGGCGAGATAACGCCAGCCCTGGAACGCGCGCCGCGGCACAGGCGTGACCGGCGTAAGCTCCGGGTCCAGCGCCAGCCCACAGCGCATGATGCCGTCCTCGCCCCGCACCTCGCGCAGCGCCGTTATTCCCTGCCGCGCGCGGATATAGCCGCCGATGACCCAATAGAGCGACGATACGCCCGGCGAGAAGCCCTCGCGGCGCGGCGTCTGGCGCGTGACGTGCATCAGCTCCGCGCCGGGGCCGGCCTTTTTAAGCGCGGCGAGATGGCGGCGCTGCCACGAGGCCAACTCCTCCACGCTGTCCACGCCCACGCACAATTTCAGGATATGAAGCGTCATGCGCCGGTTCTACCAGCGCGCCGCAGCCGTGAACAGGCGGACATTTTTGCCGCGCCCCATTTTCCAGAAGTAGCTTGGCTGGCGCTCGCTCTGGGCCGGAGTACCGGTCACAGGCTCAATTTTACGGCGCGGCCGATTACCCTCAAGCTCTGGGATCACTGAAATGAAGCCCGGCAAGCAAGGCGATGCCAATCAGAGCCAATGCTGACGCCAGAGCAGAAGGCAACCCTCGAAAAATGGAATATGCATCAACAAAAGGGCTGCGGGCTGCCATGACACTCACAGCAGCCCGCAAAGCCTTCGAACCCGGACGGAAAGCCAGGCACTATTTTAGAGGTTCGTAGCCACCACCCAAGACCTTATAGTCAACTGTGAGTTTGACTAGGTCCGCAGTCGCATTGATCGTTTTAGTTGTAGCACCCCACTTGGCAAGCGGTCCGATGGGGAATGCCGTGTCGTCCAAATCTACGCGGAGATACTCGGCGCCAATGGAAAAATTGCTGTCGACCGCATATTTCAGGCCACCGCCATATGCGAGCCCCGTCATGATCTCACTGCCGCCCGCGTGACGGGGGCCGGCAACCTTGCAACCACCGCCCCCTACAACTGCGGGGTCTGGGCAATTCATATCGTAGGACGCATCGGCCCAAGCCAGGCCGATTGTGCCATAAGGCAGCCAGCGTCCAAACGAATATCCACCCACGGCACGCAAAGTACCAAACCGGTCAACCTTCGTTGTTTCCGTGAGATAATTGCCGTCCCGTACGGTCTTCTCCAGGTTGGCTAGCGAAATATCGGCGACCACGCCAACCACGAAGCGATCAAGCTGGACGTTGTAACCAATCTGGCCACCACCAAATCCACCTTCGAGTTTTGGGCGGGGTGGACCATCCGGATAGGGAGGTTCACGGAAATCGGCGGAACCCCAAGCGTAACCGCCATGAGCGCCGATATAAAGACCTGTCCAGGTTGGCGCCACTACATAGGCCCCATCCTTATAACCGCCAGCAACTTCAGGTCCGCGATTAAGATCAGCGGCACTGGCCGCGGAAAGCAGGGCGATAGAACTTACCGCCCCTAAGACGACATGACGCAACATGAACACCCCCCAACGCAAGTTCTTCAAAGAACCATTGCAGTTCCCCTTTTTTACAACTCCGCGTTCACCGCGTTTAGCAACCCTGGGTAGCGGGTGCTCATATTACCAAGAAGGTGCGTATTTATCACATAACGCTCATTGCGATAGGCGTGTACCGGACAAAGGCCATAACAGGGGTCTGCGGATTAATATCAAAGAAGGGTTCATCTAGATAGTTATTATCTTCGCGGCCATTTTCGTGAGCACGGTCGTGGAAAAAACCAACCTCGGCCCTTGGCGCAACGTGTGCATGGCAATGCTTGAGGCTTGGTGGCTGCCATCGGAGGGGACAGGTTCGCATTGAGGGCGGCGGCGTTTTCCCCTAACGTGCGGGCCATGCCATCGGAACAGATCCTTCACATCGTGGGCGCGGGGCTGGCCGGCTCCGAAGCGGCCTGGCAGGCGGCGCAGGCGGGCGTGCGCGTGGTGCTACATGAGATGCGCCCCGCCCGCATGACCGAGGCGCACAAGACCGGCGGCTGCGCCGAGCTGGTCTGCTCCAACTCGTTCCGCTCTGACGACTGGGAGACGAACGCGGTGGGCCTCCTGCACGAGGAGATGCGCCGCGCGGGTTCGCTCATCATGCAGGCGGCGGAGCGGCGCAAGCTGCCCGCCGGCGGCGCGCTGGCGGTGGATCGCGAGGGCTTTTCGGCGGAGGTCTCGGAGAGGCTGGCGGCGCATCCCAACATCCGCATGGAGCGCGGCGAGCTTCCTGGCCTGCCGCCCGCGGAATGGACCTCCGTCATTATCGCCACCGGCCCGCTGACCTCGCCCGCGCTGAGCGCCGCTATCAACGCGCTTACGGGCGAAGGCTCGCTTTCGTTCTTCGACGCCATCGCCCCCATCGTGCTGCGCGAGAGCATCGATATGAGCGTGGCCTGGATGCAGTCGCGCTACGGCAAGGAAGGCCCGGCCGGCAGCGGCGCGGACTACATCAACTGCCCGCTGTCGAAAGAGCAGTACGAGGCGTTCATCGGCGCGCTGCTCACGGGCGAAAAGACGGAATTCAAGGACTGGGAGAAGGCCACGCCTTATTTCGAGGGCTGCCTGCCCATCGAGGTGATGGCGGAGCGCGGGCGCGAAACCCTGCGCTATGGCCCGATGAAGCCGGTGGGGCTCGACGATCCGCGCACCGGCCGCTGGCCCTATGCCGTGGTGCAACTCAGGCAGGACAACGCGCTGGGCACGCTCTGGAACATGGTGGGCTTCCAGACCAAGCTGAAGCATGGCGAGCAGACGCGCATTTTCCGCATGATTCCGGGGCTTGAGCGCGCGGTGTTCGCACGGCTCGGCGGATTGCACCGCAATACTTTCCTGAACAGCCCGAAGCTGCTCGATACGCAGTTGCGCCTCAAGGCCGATCCGCGCCTGCGCTTCGCGGGGCAGGTGACGGGCGTGGAGGGCTACGTCGAATCGGCGGCAATCGGGCTGCTCGCGGGGAAATTCGCCGCGGCGGACTTTACCGGCCGGCAAGCTGTGCCGCCGCCGCAGACCACGGCGCTCGGCGCGCTGCTCACGCACATTACCGGCGGCCACCTGACGGACGAAAGCGGCGGTGCGGCCCGCAGCTTCCAGCCGATGAACGTGAATTTCGGCCTGTTTCCGCCAATCGCCGAAGCCGCGCCAGACGGAAAGCGGCTCAAAGGCGCGGCGCGCGGAGTCGCCCGCAAAAAAGCGCTCTCCGCCCGCGCGCTCGCGGACCTCGAAACATGGCTGAAAGCCTGCGCGGTATAGCGCCAGCCGCCAAATCCGCTGACCGCTTTCGCGCCGTCCCCGTGGAGGCGAGGGGCCATTTCTCAAGGTAGAACAATCTATTAAATGGAACCCGCATTCGCGAATGTGCGCCAAGATAACGCTAAGTATCGGATTCTACTGAGGGAATCACCCCTCATTCTGTCCTTCTCCCTGTGGGAGAAGGGACCCCCGAATGATCGTGGCGGTGGTGCGAGGGTTCCCTCTCCCATTGGGAAAAAAACGGGATGGGGTTGAACCCTCCTCATAATCAATGATCTACCGGCTATCCCGGCGCCCATCGGCCAGTGTGGGGATGACGTTGGAGCCTGCGCGCCGTGGCGGTTGCGACAGGGAAAGGCTAAGCGCCCCTGCCAAACGGTTAGGATTTCTCGCGTTTATTCTTGCTGCCAAGCTTCTTCTTCTCCGCCTCCGGCACGAGCTTGTAAGTCCGCTGGAACTCGGAGCGCGCGATGATGTATGGCTCGCCCGTGCGCCGCCCTTTGGCCGGGTCGAACACATCGGCGATCATGCAATCCGCCGCGCCGTGCTGCTGCTCGCCCCAGGGCGCCAGGAGCGAAATTGGACGGCGGAACGGATTTTCAACGGCGATCACCTCGCCGCGTGCAAGGTAGACCGCCTTCGTGCGGGGTTTGGGCGCGTACCGGGCTTCAAACGTGCTGGCCTCCACCACCCAGCGCTCACCGCTTGGCGCGGTAACGACGTAATCGCCAGGCTGCGCGATATTCGTAGTCTCCTCGGTGCCGTCCGCGAGGATGGTCCGCACGGGGATTGGCTCCGTGGCGCGGCAGGCGCGGACCTCCCCCACCTTGCGGTAGCGCTGGCCGTGAGCGTCTAGCGCCTCCGCAATCGCGGATGCAGCCGCCTCGTCTTCAGGCTTGTCGCGCTTTCCGCCGCTCATGTCTTCCCTACGGCGGCCGGAGCGGCTTCCTTACGCAACTTGTTCAGGTACCGGCTTCTCGAAGGGCTCGGTATGTCCGCGCGACAGCCACTCCGCCTGAGCCTGCAACATTTCCTTGCCGAGTTCCTCAAGGACCTGTGCCTCGGTCCAGCTTGATTTTGCGCCTTTTTCGATTGCGTCGAGCCGGAAGTACGCATTTTCAAAAATGTCCCTTTGCGACGCATACTGCTTCGTCAGCTCAAGATGGACACGGTTATCGCGCCCGGAAAGCTCGAAAATCGCGAAAAGGCCAAGCAGCAGTTGCCAAAGGACACCCAAATGCTCCGGTTTTACCCAGTCCTCCCATAAGACCCCGCCCGCACCGTTTGACTTGACGGTCAGAAGAACGAGAACGCTGGCCGTAACAAAAGAGCCAAAAATGGACCAACGGGAGATTAAATCCCCGCGCTGAAACCGGTTGAAATGATAAAGCTCTTTGCCAAAGAGACATTTTTTTTGACCGTCCACCCAATGTTTCTTGGCAAGCTTGATGCCGTTTTCATAGGATAGGGGCAGACTGCACTCCTGGCAGAATTCGATGGAGCGAACCGCCTGGGCGATCCAATGCACGGCGCCGGTCTGGCGGGGCAGGCAGGACACCCAGGCCCAGCGGTTCACGCCCGCGGCGCGCCAGAAGTAAAGCGTCCGCATTCCTTCCGCGAGCCCCCGGTATTCGATGTAGCGGTTGTTGACGGACAGCCTGTGGATGCGGCCGGCAAGCGCCATCATAACGATTGTGACGATGAAGAAGAACCAAGGTGCGAAAGACCAGAAATTGATGAAATTCAGCGACAGGATCGAGCCAAACGCCAGATAGTAGATGTAGGTTTCCGAGTTGCGTACCTTGTTGGCGAAGTAGACGGATAGACCGTCCGCAGCGTTGTACACAACACCGGCCAGACCGAGCGCTTTGACCGGTTCATCCGGGGGCGAAATCAGTGGAAACGGCTTGGCGATTATGTCTGGATTACGCGCCACGTCGCGGTTATAAGTATTGGTCCGCTTCAAGATAGATTGGATTTCGTTTTTGTCAGCGGGTTTGCCGGCCACGCAGGTAACGATCTGCGCGTTGCTTGGGTCGATGCGGATGAGCAGGCCCGGCTCCGGCGTAGTAAGCGGCGAGAGCGTGTTTTTGTGCAAGGCGTATTGCTCTGGCGAGGAACCTTTGGCAAACCACTCGACTTGCTGCGCGGTGCCGCCAGTGCCGCGCGCGGGCTGGCCGTCCCAGATCGCGATGGAGGAACTCGGCGCGGACCTGATCGCCGTGCTGCCCATGCCGGCCGCGGACTACGAGCGCGACTTCCAAACCCAGCATTCCAAAGAGGACTTCCGTGCTTTTCTGGGCCGGGAGGTTTGCACGAAAATCGC
>JBNKTW010000084.1:0-4043 GCA_050298295.1 Rhodomicrobiaceae bacterium | reverse complement strand
GTGCACGAATTGCGGCAGGCGGTTGATGGTCAGGCATGGGCGGCTCTGCGCCTCGCGCTGCTGGCGGATCTCGCTGGGCCATTGGTCGCCCGCGAGGAATTTGAGGTCCATGAACGCGTCCTCGCGGTTCTCGCGATCCTGAACCCACGCGGCTTCGAGGCGCTCTTGCGCCTCTTTAATGATGTCGATTTTGGGCAAGGGAACCTCTTTGGCGCTGCGAGGCGCATCGGGTGTTGTGACTATGGACGGGCCAGCCGATTTGGCCTATGCTTAAGCATATGCCTGAAGACGCTCAAGCAGCGCAAAGCGCGGTAGCGCCAAGAAGGAGGTGCGCATGGAAATGCTAAGGCATGTCAAGCTGTTCAAGAACGGCCGGAACCAGGCCGTGCGCATCCCGCGCGAGTTCGAGCTTCCGGGCGAGGAAGCAATTATGCGCAAGGAGGGCGACAAGCTTATCATCGAGCCGGTGCCCAAGAAAAAGTCCCTGATAGAACTCCTGGATGAGTGGGAACCTATCGACGAAGAAATTCCAGAGATCGAAGATCTTCCGCCTGAACCGGTCGAACTTTAATGAGGTATCTGCTCGACACCTGCATCATTTCAGATTTCATCCGCGATCCCAAGGGGCGCGTAGCGAAGCGCATCCGGCAGGTTGGACCATCGGCCGTGTTCACAAGCATAATCGTCGCTGCGGAATTGCGTTTTGGCCTTACGAAGAACCCGTCGCCCCGCCTCGAAAGACGGGTTGAAGAAGCGCTTCAGGCAATCGAAGCCGTGCCTTTCGAGAGCCCGGCAGATTCCGCATACGCAATCATCAGGGCGAGCCTGGAGAAGAATGGCACCTCCATAGGCGGCAACGATCTATTCATCTCCGCTCATGCCCTGACGCTTGGGGTTACTCTGGTAACGGCGAATATGCGCGAGTTCGCCCGCGTCGAGGGGCTGAAGTGCGAGAATTGGCTATTGACATAATGCGACTTTGAAGTGCTCCCACACGAGGGTCACACCGCGCGCCGCGGCATAAGCTCGATCGTCCCCTGAAAGTCCTGTTTAACGAAAGCGATACCGCGATGATTTTCAATCATTTTATAGGACGGCGTGTTCATTAGAGCATGCATATAGCAATGATGAACGGTAAGAAGAAGATCTTGAAATTCCTGGTCATCTTCTATTCTTTCCACCTTCAATCCGATCGCCTCACAGTCCTCGAAATGCAAGTGACGAGCGTGACCCTTATTGCCACGGTATGCCGTTAGTGCCTTTACTATTTTCGTAGCCTTTGCTTTTGCATCCTGGACCTCTTTAAACATATTTTTCTGCAATTGGTCCAGGACAAACTCATTTGACCACCTTATGGCGTTCTCACACTCACTCAAAAAAGTCGGATGATACTTTGCTATAATCGGCTGCCACACCGCCAGCCTAGCCTGATCCCTTTTTATCTCACGGACAGCACGTCTAAACTCTTCAAGCACCCCATAAGCGGGCAATCCTCGCAATTGTGGATCGATAGGGCCCAAATTCGACTGTTTCCCCATCAAAATAACGTTGCAGGAGCAAGCCATCATCGTGCCCCCCGACATGGCTATTTGAGGAATTATTGCTCGTATATTCCCATCAAACATTTTTTGAAGATAATTCACGATTGATTGCGTTGCTGCGATTCGGCCACCGGGCGTATGCAATATTAAGTCAAGTCCCAGACGTCGATCCAATTGATGAATAGCGGACATAAAGCCATTCTTATCTTCATCATTTATGTCCAGCGCCAAGTTTTCCGGCTTCGACAAGAAACCAGAATAATATGAAATAATGTTTCTATTTGTCTTGTTGAATAATAAGCCCAGATATTTACGCCGCACCGTATCGATAGCTGCACTCGCCTGCACCGTTAAACCGGATGCAATAGCATTTGCTTGATTAATTAAATTGCTTTGCGTTTGATGAATTTCACTTAATATCTCTTGCCAATTTGGCATTATTATCGCTCCACGTTTCGACAGGCGCCTCTGCCGCCCCTCCCGATACGACGCCACTAATCATGGGCCTCGGATCAGGCTGCCGAAGATCGCTACTCATGTTCGTCGGAACAAGCAATATGGGGACAAACAGCTGCTCATATTGCTTAGCCAAGGGTCTAGGCTTTCTGTTCGGTTTCATCTCAAAGCTCCCCAAAGAACGGTAGCACCGAGTTATTAACCTGACAATCAATAGGACGGTTGAATTGCGCAACCCTTTCACCTTTTTTTAAAGTTGTGCATAATAACACCTCATAGTAGCCAGCTTGCCCAGCCGCCGCTTTCATTGTCCCACTCCGCCCTCGCCCGCGGCTTGACCATGCGCGGGAACAGGTCCGTCAGCGCCCACACCAGCGCGTCCGCGCGGTCGGCAGCGCCATCGCCCTCGATGCCGAACGGCGTGAACCGCACCATCTGGTCCTCCAGCGCCGGGAAAGCCCCGGCGTGCGCCACGCGGCCCTGCTCGTAAAGCGCGGCGATGGGCTCGGCGCGGGCGGTCTTGCCCCGGCTCGCGCGCACCGGACGCAGCGGCAAGCCGGGCCGCTCCGCGCGCAGCACCGTCTCCACCATCGCGCCGCCCTGGTTGATCTCCACCACGATGGCGTCCGCGCCGAACTTGTCAAAGGCGGCGGCCACCTTGCGTGCCCAGCCGCCGGGGGAGAGCCGGCAGGACAGGTCGCCGAGCACATAGCCGCGCCCGTCCTCGCCAAGCCCCGCCACCACGATGCCGGTCTCGGAAGTCCGGTCCGTGGCGGCGGAGGGCTTCGCGGCCGGATCGACGCCGATCACGATGCGCTGCATTTGCGGAAGCGCCGGGGGCGCCACGCGCGCGGCGTCGAGCATCGCCCGCGTCCACAGCGCGCCCGGTATATCGTCCAGAATTTCGGCGTTAAGCTCCTGCCGGCCGAGGCGCGTGCCCTCGTAGCGCGTCACGATGCTCGTGAAGAAGCCGGGCGCGAGGTTGGCGCGGTTATCGTAGGTGCTGCCGCGCGTGACGGCGACGCCATGCCCTTCCCGCGCCACGAACTCGCGGATCAGCGGCACGGGGCGCGGCGTGGTGGTGACTACCTGCCGCGGCCGCCCGCCAAGCCGGAGCCCAAATTGCAGCATGTCCCAGGTCTCCTGGGCGTAGCGCCACTTCGCCAGCTCGTCGCACCAGGCCGCATCGTGCTGCGGCCCGCGCAACTGATCCGGCTCGGTCGCGTTATAGAGCATCGCCACCGCGCCGTTGGGCCAGGTCAGCCGCCGCTTGGAGCGCTCGTATTGCGGGCGGAAGTCCGGCGGATGGATCGTGAGCAGGCCCGCCGGCCCCTCGACGATCACGTCGCGCGCATCCGCCGCCGTCTCCGCCACCAGCGCCACGCGGCTGTAAATGCCCCGGCCCAGCGGAGTGGGTCCGCAAACGCATCCGCGCACCCACTCCGCACCGCACCTCGTCTTGCCGGCGCCCCGGCCGGCCAAAATCACCCATGTATTCCAATCACCCGGCGGCGGGAGCTGCTCCGGCCTCGCCCAGAACCGCCAGTCGTAGGCGAGGCTCTCAAGTTCCCGCGCCGTCAGGCTCGCAAGGAAGGTCCGCCGCCGCGCCGGCGTCAGCGATGCGAGAAAGCTTGCGCTCCATGTCTTCGCGGATGCGTCCGGCATTCGTGCTGTCCTTCGGTGTGGCGGCGGGTTGAGAGGGAGGAACGCGGACATCGAACCGCTTTCCAAAGCGGGTGCGCATTTGCATCGCCCAGCTTGCCGCGTTCCAATTCTTTTCAAACTGACCCTGGCGGCCGGCCTTGAGCCACCAGGCCAGTTCCAGGTCTTTCGCGCGGCGCATGGCCTCGCGGAATTCGGGGTGCGCGGCGGCCCAGGCATCGAGCGTCTTGCGCGCCACGCAAAGCGCCGCCGCGATTTCCGCCTTGCTGCAGCCTTCCGCCGCCAGCTCCAGCACGCGCCCGCAATAGGCGGCGTCGTACAGGCTTGGGCGGCCGCGCGGGCGCGTGCCCAAGGTTTCGAGATCGCCCGTCATGGCACCTCGCA
>JBNKTW010000083.1:0-4205 GCA_050298295.1 Rhodomicrobiaceae bacterium | reverse complement strand
CGGCCCGGTCTCCGTGACCTCAGCCCCAGGGCTCACCCGCACCACACGCCGGCCCTCCGGAGCAGATGCCTGCAGGGCTGCAAAAACATCGCCCGAGGCGTCGAATACCGCGATGTCACCAGAGCTAAAGGCCGGGGAGCCTGAAAGCGTCTGTTCTTCCCAAACCGGTTCGGCGAAGAACAAGCTATGTTCCAGGGGGATTGATGAAGCCGCGCCATTGCTCTGGAGTGCCCGGAAGCCTTCTTCGGCGAGCACCTCGCCACGGCGGATTTTCTCGAAAATACCCTTCAGCGTGGCTGAATCGCGTTTCATCGTTCGCTCCTTTCGGCGGAGGGCGCAGGAATGCGGCCGGTTGGAGAAATTTGGTCCGTTTTCACTGGACGGACGGTGAAGCCGCGGCAGCACAATGCGGGACGGCCCAGGCTGTCAGACATCACGATGTCGAAGGAAAGGGAGCCATCGCTTTGGCGTCCGGTCAGACTCGCGTGAACACAGGCGTCCGCGGGCAAAGCATCATCCCGCCATTCCAAACGGTTCAGAGCCGTTGGCAGATAAAGCTGGGTTTGACCGGGCACGCCGGCCACTGACTGCAAAACAGCATCAAGAATGAAAGGTGACAGCCCGGAGGAATAGGCCGCGGCATTGTCACGTGCCGCCATGCTACCGGTTGGGGGGGCGAGCAGGGCCAGGCATTCCCCGGTTCCGCGCAGGATTCGGGAAATCGCCCGGTAGGAAGCACCGTAGACGATCCCAGCTTCGGCGAACGCCTTATAGAGGCTTTCTCCGTCCCGGGAATCAGGACACCGCCCGGCGATCTCCGCCAAATCCAGGCCGGGGGGCATGGCTCCCTCTTCCCCAGGTTCGGCATAACCACGAGCATGGACGACCCAGGACGTTTCTGCTTTTTCCGCCACCTCAAAGCCGATGCTGTCTCCTTGCTGGAAAAGAGACAACACCACCGCACGAGGCTCGCCGGCGATAAATGGGCTCGGCCACACCACATCCCGGAGAGCACGGATTGGGCGATCGCCTGAGAAGGCGGCGCCGGCACGAGCCATTTCCAAATAGCAGGCGGCCGGCATGATCCGCAGGCCCGACACCACATGTTGCGCGATTTCCGGTTCGCTGCCGGTAAAACGGGTCACGAACTCCTGCCGGCCGAAGGCCGAGACGTTGCGATGCACCAGCGGATGCAGGACGCGCCCGCCCGGCTCTCCTGCGGCTGAACCTGTGTTCGATGGCGGGGCCAGCCAGTAGCGTTCGCGGGCGAAGGGATAGCCCGGCAGCGGCACGCGGGAGGCGCTTGTTCCGCCGGGAATATCCGCCCACGGAAGCGTCTCTCCTTCCACATAGCGCCGGGCGAGACGAGCAAATTCATCCTCCGCTCCGGCTCCTCTGGCAATGGCTGCCCCATTCTTCCGCAACCGTTTCGTCCAGCTATTGGGCGGGGTTTCCCCTTTGGCGAGCGCGGCCAGGGTACTTTGCAAATCGGCTTGGCTCCGCGCCACGATGGCCACCCGCCAGGGGAAGTGACGCCGGCCCGCCGCCAGGGTGAAGGCGATATCCTGTATCGATGCCCGGGCGCCTTCTTCCTTCAGCCAAAGAAGAAGGTCTTCTATCCGCGCAGCCAGCGCCCGCTCATCACATGCCGAAAGCACCACCAAGGCGGTATCTGGCGGGGCGGATCGCGCCCCCGCAAGGGGCGGCTCGGAGACAACCATGTGGCAGTTGGTGCCGCTGAGCCCAAAAGAACTGATAGCGGCCAGGCGCGGGTTCTCGCCGCGCGGCCAATCCGCCGCGTGGCGCTGAATCACGAAGGGGCTGTTGCCTAGATCAATATGCTCGTTGGGATGAGAAAAATGGATGGTCGGCACTAGCCGGTCATAGCGCAAACATAGTAGCGCCTTGATCAGTCCGGCGACGCCCGCGGCTGCCAGTGCGTGGCCGATGTTGCTTTTGACAGACCCGAGAGCACAGTATTCCCGCTTGTCCGTAAATTGACGGAATGCCCTTGTCAGAGCGGAAAACTCGATGGGATCGCCCAGCTTGGTTCCAGTACCGTGGGCTTCCACATAACCGATGCCCGCCGGATCGATGCCGCAAGCCCGGTAGGTTTCCGCGATTAATTTTGCCTGAGATTCGGCGCTGGGCGCGGTGATGCCGTTGGTGCGGCCGTCGTGGTTGACCCGGGAACTGCGGATGACACCATAGACATAGTCCCGGTCCTCCAAGGCGCGCTTCAGTGGCTTAAGCACCAGGACACCAGCCCCCTCGCTTGGCACGAAGCCGTCGGCCGCATTATCGAACGATTTGCAGCGGCCATCGCGTGCCAGCATCTCGCTGCGGGCGTTGGCAATGTTGTGGCTGGGCGTGGCGATGACGCTCACTCCTCCAGCCAGGGCCACGTCGATCTCGCCATTGGTCAGCGCCTGGCACGCCTGATGAATCGCCACCAGCGAGGATGAACAGGCGGTGTCGATTGCCAGGCATGGTCCGGTGAGATTCAGGAAATAAGAGACCCGCGCCGGAAGGAAACAGTTGCCCGTTCCGGTAATGAGCTGGGTGTCCAGCGCCGCCCCGCTCCGGGCGTAGTCGCTTTGCATGACACCCGCATAGACGCCAGTCCTGCACGCCGCCAGATCCTCGGGTGTGTATCCGGCGTTCTCGATGGCGTGCCAGGACTCTTCCAGGAATAGCCGCTGCTGCGGGTCCATCAACTCAGCCTCTTTCGGCGAGATGTTGAAAAAGAGCGGATCGAAGCAATCAGAATCCGGAATGAAACCGTTCCACCGGCAATAGGTCTTGCCCGCAGCCGCGGGGTCGGGATCGTAGATCGCTCCGGCGTCCCAGCGATCGGCGGGAGGCTCGGAAACGCAGTCCCGGCCCTCCAGCAGATTGTCCCAGTATTCCCGCAGATCGCGCGCTTTAGGGAACCGTCCAGCCATGCCAATCACGGCGATATCCGTTCCAGCAGCGGCCGGGGAGGCCGAGGGCCGCGACCCGAGCGAGCGCAACAAGGCGCTCCCTTCCTCCGGCGACAAGTCGCGGCACCTGATCCGTTCGAGGATCGCTTTCTTATCCCGGCTAAGCGTGTGCATCGGAAACCTCGATCAGCTTGTCAGCGTCATCCAGACCAATCTCGCCAGCTTGCAGACTGCGCAGAAGTTCAACGAGCCCGTCGTCCACTGAGCCCGGCGGTATTTCCGGTGCGGCGGCTGTGCTTTCCTCACGGCGTCCGGTTTCCGTGTGAAGAAGCGGTCTCAAATATGCTGCCAGAGCGGCGATGGAGGGATGGTCGTAGAGCGCAACCGCCTCCAGATTGAGCTGGAGAGTGCGGTTGATATCCCGGACGATTTCCACGCTGGTGATCGAATCGACCCCAAGCTCCGCGAAGCTCCGGTCATGGTCGAAGGGCTCGCTGCCGGCTTGCAGAACTCTCCGCACGATGGCTTCTATCTGCCCGGCAGCGGAGGCATGCGCCGCATCCCTCGCCAGTCCGTCAGGAACGGCTGCGGCTGCCGTTTGGAGAGCAACAGGCTTAGGCTTGGCGCCTTCTCCCCGGCCCGGCGTTGCTGATGGCGTTCCGGCGGGTGCCCCCTGCTCCAGGACATGCCGGGTCAGGGCATCGAGCGTGGGATGATCGTAAAGTGCGGCGACCTCCAATCGCACGCCGCACGACTGGTTGATGTCGCGTATGATCTCCACGGCAGTCACGGAATCCACGCCAAGCTCGTGAAAGGACACCAGCCGGTCAAGTGATCCCGGTTCAGCCTGGAGGATCCTGCCCACTGCTGCCTCGACGCGCTTTTCGATGGCGGTATCGGCCCCCGCGCCGCGTCCCGGTGTTATCCGCCTGGGCGCAGCATCTTCCTCCATTGACGTCCTGGCCGCGGAAGCTCCGTTTCGCAGCGTGAGGCGGACAGTGTTCTCTGCGGAAGCGGAGTGGGTTGCATCAACCTTGTCTGGCCGCAGGGTGAGCTTCTTGCGCGCTCCCCCGTCCGGTCTGGCGGTGCCTCGCGCCGCCTCCGCCACGCTGTTACTGTTTTGCGTTCCCGTCCCCTCCCGTGTTTCCGCGGCATCTCCGTTGCGGAAGTACCGGCTGATCCTTTCCTTGACCTCGGGGTTTGAGAAGGTCTGGCCGTGCATGAGGCGTTCGCGCTCGATGATGTCCGGCAGTTGCGCGAGCACGCGGCTGGACAGTTCGC
>JBNKTW010000082.1:0-8716 GCA_050298295.1 Rhodomicrobiaceae bacterium | reverse complement strand
TGTATATCCCGTGTTCGATACGGTCGTGGGCAAAGGGGCCAAGGCGCTCGCCAAGGTGAAGGAACCGGATATCGAAGTCACCGTCAAGCGCACGTCCGGCGATCCGATCGTACTGAAGTACAAGAAGGAGGCGGCCGGTGGTGCATATCTGTTCACAAGCTCCGCCAATGACTTCCTTTTCCGTGTTTCCGAGGCCTCGATGGAGCCCATCGCGAAGGCCAAGCGCGAATCGCTGATCGAGGCGCCCAAAAAGGCTGGGGAAGACGCCACCCATGCCGCGCCGGAGCCAGCCAAGCCAGACCAGCCGGAGAAGGCTGACGGCTGGAGCGGAAAGTCCGTAGCGAAGCCTGCGAAGCCGGAGCGAGCTAAGCAGGCTCAGGACAAGGGCGGCCAGCCCGCAGCGAAGCCTGTGAAGCCGGAAGGAGCGAAGCAGGCTCAGGACAAGGGCGGACGGCCCGCAGCGAAGCCTGCGAAGCCGGAGCGAGCTAAGCAGGTTCAAGACAAAGGCGGACGGCCCGAAGCGAAGCCTGCGAAGCCGGAGCGAGCTAAGCAGGTTCAAGACAAAGGCGGACGGCCCGTAGCGAAGCCTGCGAAGCCGGAGCGAGCGAAGCAGGCTCAGGACAAGGGCGGCCAGCCCGCGCCGAAGCCTGTGAAGCCGGAAGGAGCGAAGCAGGCTCAAGACAAGGGCGGCCAGCCCGCGCCGAAGCCTGTGAAGCCGGAAGGAGCGAAGCCGGCTCAGGACAAGGGCGGCCAGCCCGCAGCGAAGCCTGCGAAAGCGGCAAAACCGGCGGGAACCCTACAAGAGGGCGCGCAGGCCGTCCCGCAGCCCGAGGCCAAGCAGGCCGAGGAGGAGCGCTTCAAGGCCGCCATACAGCCTTCAGTAATGGAAGGGGCGAAAAAAGCTGAAAAGGACAGCGGATGGACCGCCACACAGCCAGCGAAAACTGAAGCGCTGAAGAAGGCTCCAGGTGAAGGCGGGCAGGCTCCCACGCAACCGGCGAAGGTTGAGGAGCCGAAGGAAGCTCCAGGTGAAGGCGGACAGGCTCCCGCGCAGCCCGCGAAGGTTGAAGAGCCGAAGAAGGCTCCGGACGATGCTGGACACGCCGCTCCGGCGCCGGTGAAAACGGAGAAGCCGGAGAAAGCCGGGGAACGGCCGCAAGCCGCCCCAGCTGCGGAGCCGAAAAAGGCCGCTGAAGAGGCCAAGCCCGTGCCTGCCCCGGCCGCGAAGCCGGAGGAACGAAAGGATGGCGGGTCAGATGGCGGCAAGGCCGCCACGGAGCCTGGAAAGCCGGCCGGAACGCCTCCACCCAACGGCGGTTAGCAGAACGGACCTTTGACGGGCGCCGGGCCTATGCGAGAAAACGTCCGCCCGCCCCGACAAGGGTTGTGACCGAGCCGAGCACCAGATTGAAATAGACCAGCGGCCTGATTTGGGCGATGGCCTGGTCCGCCGCGCTCCAGTCTTCCTCCGGCACCGCCAGGCGGAAGCGCTGCCACGGACCGGAATAGATATAGAAGAAGACGGAGGCCATGACGAGGCCCGCCGCCGTCATCGCATGGATGTAGCCGGGCGCCGCGGCGAACCCTCCAAAACCCAGGACCACCAAGGCGAAGCCGCTCGCCAGGATCGTTACCACGCTAAACCAGACCCAGGGGAAGAAGCGCTGGAAGACGCGATGCCAGAGCGGCAGGCGCGTCGCGGGGCCGAGCGCGCCGGCGCTTGGCCTCAGTACCATATGCGCGAAGAACATGCCGCCAACCCAGATGACAACGGCCAGTGTGTGCAGCGCCAGCAAAATCGCCATTCTCTCGCTCCTCGAATCGCCTTCCGCATCTTTGTACCCGCCGATTAGGGAAGCGTGAATTAGCAATTGGAGCGGCGGCTGTGATGGCGTGGCATACACGAAGCGCTATCGTGTCCGCCGCCGCCAAGTCTTGCATCCCCCGCGCCGCAAGCTGCGCTTTCGAACTCCGCCAAATTGCACTATATGCCGGGGAGCTTGGTATGCGGGGCGCCATGGATCACGGCAATTACCCAGACAGCTACATTGCGGATATTTTGCGGAAGGCGCGGAGCTTCGCGATCGTTGGCGCCAGCGCGAACACGGCGCGGCCCTCCTATACCGTCCTGCAATACCTGCTCGCCCAGGACTACCGGGTGTTCCCCATCAATCCGGGGCTAGCGGGCGGCGGAATCTTGGGCCAGAAGGTGTTCGCCAGCGTCGCCGCGCTTGAGGAGCCGGTGGATGTGGTGGATATCTTCCGCAACTCCGGGGCGGCGGCCGGCATCGTCAAGGAGGCGCTGGAGCATAAAGACCGGCTTGGCGTCGAGGCGATCTGGATGCAGCTTGGCGTGCGCAACGATGAGGCTGCGAGGCTCGCGGAAGAGGCCGGGCTCAGGGTGGTGATGGACCGCTGCCCGAAGATCGAATACGGGCGGCTTATCGGCGAAGCAGGCTGAGCCGGCGTCAATAGCGGCATGATTTCGAGCAAGAAGCCCGTCATCGTCGGCGACGGCTATCAGCAGCTCTCCATCCACAAGGAAATGCCTTAGAGCTTAACACGAAAGTTTATGTTGCAGGACTTGGTTTTAGCTCAGTCAGCCGTTTGAGCTTAACGGATTATCCCGCATCAAAACACTGTCAGCGGTTGACAACACTGTCTGTGATTGTGTTAGCGTATACCACGCTCACAAGTTGCAAAGGGACAATCGCCATGGCCACTGAAGCCGAAGTAAAGAAGGTTATCCAGTCGCTCGATCCAAAGTCTGTTTCAATTGATGCATCTGGACGGATCGTTATCGAAGATGATAATGCCAAGAAGGCACTGCTATCTTTCTCATCATCACCGCCATCCCAAAAATCCGTAGATCCGGATTTTATGGATATAAATATTTATAAGTGCGCGGCGAAGTAGCAACCGACTTGACATGCGAGGACGTGTCGCAACAGCTTTTTCAAACACTTCTCTGTGGTTAACAATATTACCCACGGAGAAGTGTAATTATGCATGTTCTTATTGTTATGAAGATTTTGTTCTTGGACGCATGTCGGAAACTGTGTCCAGTAACCTAATTGAATTCATTAGTTCGCGGCTTAGAGAAATTGATACCCTTGGCATTTCCTGGTTTGGCGGAGAGCCTCTGCTGGCAGTGGATATTATCCAAAGAATAATGATGGAACTTATTCCAAAATGCATAAGCTATAATGTGAATCTGTACTCAAACATAACAACTAATGGTCACTTACTTACAGAATCTATATTTAAAAAATTGACAACTCTTAAAATTTCATGCTTCCAAATCACCATAGATGGTCAGCGCCAATTTCACGATCAGCGTCGTAGGACACGTGCTGGCAAGGGGACATTTGATAGAATTGTTGGTAATATACGATCAATGTGTGGCACAGACATCGACTTTGCAGCGACTTTGAGGGTGCACATCGACCACGCAAATATTAACAGCTTGGGGGAACTATTTCAAGAAATCGAGGCAATTACCTCAGATGGCAGAATTACTGTTGCTCTAGAGAGAATAAAATATCTTGGGCGGGAATTGCAGGAAGACATATTACCTATGAGCGATGCTGAATTTCGTATTGCTGTGGCGGCTTTGATGAAAGAATATAAGGGGAGCAAAATTCGCTTCGTTGACGTTCTTCGAGGGATGGATGAGTATATATGCTACGCGTCTTTGCCAAATAATTTTATTGTTAGAGCAGATGGGCGCCTTCAGAAATGTACTGTAGCGCTAAATGATGATAGGAATACCGTGGGGCGTATCGATAGCAAAGGAAAATTACTGATAAATGAACATTGTTTGAGGTGGATCTCAGTTTGGCGCGTAGACGACCCCTCGGGACTAGGCTGTCCGGCCATGTCAATACTCAAATCCTGACTAATCCTGCCTGCCTCCCGGAGATATCCGAACTCGCTAACCGTCGCAGTCCTGGAGCCTGACCCGAAAATTCATGTTGCAGGGCTTGGTCTTGGCTCATCCAGGCTCTTGGGGCTGGCTCAACTCATCGCGAGATATTGCACGATAAAGATGATGCCGTCTCCTATAGCAAGGGCGGCGAAGACGGCCTTGAGCGTGTTCATCTCGATATTGCGGGAGAGCCAGGGGGCGAGCCGCGCTCCGAACACTGCGCCCAGGCTCGTGAACGCGGCATACTCCCAAGGAATTCCGCCCAGGCAGAATTGATGTATGAGGGCAAGATAGATCGAGTTTATGGACAGCAGCACCACGCCCAGCCCGATGCAGGCGGTCACTTCCACGCCGTAAACCAGCATCAGCAGCGCCGCGACGATTTCGCCTTCGCCGACGGCGACCCATCCTGTGAGGAGACCGCCCAGAATGGCGCCAAGAAAGAGCGGCCAGCGCGCCTCGGCCGGGATATCCGTCCGGCCTTTGGCGGTCTTGGCCTTTCTTGAAAGCACAAGGGTCAGAACGCCCAGCATGATGGATACCGGGCCGAAAAGCGCCTTGATGAGCAGAGCGTTTGGGGTGAACACGAGGGAGCTGAGGGTGCTGCCGATGAGCAGTCCCGGCACTGCGATTTTGAGCGCGTGCAGGGGAACGGCTTTTTTCTGCAGCCAGCCAATCGCGCCGCTCGTCATGCCGATGGATTGCGTCCCCAGCGAAACCTTCAGCGCCGCGACCGGGGAAAGATGATAAATAAAGACGATGATCGGGATGAAGACAATGCCGCCGCCAACGGCGGAAATGTTTCCAAGGATGGCGCCGGCCACTCCGATGGGAATGAAGATCCAGTTCTTCGCGATCAGGCCGCCAGGGTCCGGGGCGAATGCGAAGAGGCATATGACCCAAAGTATAACGAACAGTAGAAGCCAGGGAGACCAGTAGCGGAAATGGCGCGTGTGAGCGGGTGTCATATGCCGGTATCCGAACCCCCTAAAAAATAGCGCTGCGGGCGCTTCCCTAGATGAACCGTTGTGCTTGCCCTGTCCTTGCGTCTTTCCGGTTCGCGCTCCCGCCGGTAGCGGCCTGGAGGCTTTGGCCGCGGTAGCCACGGCGCGGTGCGCTATTGTGCGCAAAGTAAATGGTTAATTTGGGGCGGCGTTTTGCCCTCGCAGCCCGCCACGCTCCGCGCAGTGAAGGATGGACTTCCTCACAACCTTTGCGAAAGTGGCGATTGATTTTCCGCAACGAATAGCTTTCCCTGGGGGCCAGAATTTTGGGGAGAACGCCTATGACCGAACGCACGCCAGGCTTCAACACGCTCGCGATCCATGCCGGTGCCCAGCCCGATCCCGCCACGGGCGCGCGCGTCACGCCAATCTATCAGACCGCGTCCTATGTCTTCGACAGCGCGGAGCACGCGGCCTCGCTGTTCGCGCTCGAAACGGCCGGCAACATCTACACGCGCATCATGAACCCGACGCAGGGCGTGCTTGAGGCGCGCGTGGCAGCGCTCGAAGGCGGCACGGCGGCGCTGGCGGCGGCCTCGGGCCACGCGGCGCAGCTTCTCGCCTTCCACGTCCTGCTCGAACCCGGCGACGAGTTCATTGCTTCGCGCCAGCTCTATGGCGGCTCGATCAACCAGTTCAACCACGCCTTCAAGAAGTTCGGCTGGAACGTGGTCTGGGCGGACGGCAACGATCCCGCGAGCTTCGAGGCGGCGGTCACACCCAAAACCAAGCTCATCTTCATCGAGTCCATCGCGAACCCTGGCGGCATCGTCATCGACGTGGGCGCAATCGCGGCGGTGGCCAAGAAGGCCGGCGTGCCGCTGCTCGTGGACAACACCCTCGCCACGCCCTACCTCTTCCGCCCCAAGGAGCACGGCGCGGACATCGTGCTGTACTCGCTGACCAAGTTCATGGGCGGGCAGGGCAATTCGCTTGGCGGCATCCTCGTCGATTGCGGCACGTTCGACTGGATCAAGTCCGGCCGCTATCCGACGCTGTCGCAGCCGAACCCGTGCTACAACGGCATGGTGCTGGCGGAAACCTTCGGCAATTCCGCCTTCGCCATCGCCGCGCGCGTGCTGTCGCTGCGCGACCTCGGCCCGGCAATCGCGCCGCTCAACGCCTTCCTCATCATCAACGGGCTGGAGACACTGCCCTTGCGTATCGCGCGCCATTGCGAGAACGCGCTGGCGGTGGCGGGCTGGCTGGAGCAGCACCCGAAGGTGGGCTGGGTGAACTACGCGGGCCTGCCCGGCAACCGCTACAACGCGCTGGCTGAGCGGCTGCTGCCCAAGGGGGCCGGCGCGGTCTTCACCTTCGGGCTCAAGGGCGGCTACGAGGCGGGGCGCAAGCTGGTGGCGGGCGTCAAGCTGTTCTCGCATCTGGCGAATATCGGGGATACGCGGAGTTTGATTATCCATCCGGCCTCGACCACGCACGCCCAGCTCACGGCGGAGCAGCGCGAGGCCGCGGGGGCGGGCGGCGATGTGGTGCGGCTTTCGGTGGGGCTGGAGGAAGTTGCGGATATTGTCGGGGATTTGGAGCAGGCGCTCGACGGGGTTTGAGGGTGACGCGCAGTCGCGTCTTATCTGTCCTGTTTCAGGCAAGTTCGCCGAGGCGAGCTTGCCTTTGCCGTGACGGGTCGAATTCGGTCACCGCCGGGATCAGGGACCAAGTCTGCTTCCCCTTTCACAGCGATATTTGTGAAAAAAGACGTGCTGTCAACGCACATCAGGGCTTTCAAGCCGAATTTCGCTTTCCTCAAAGGGGAGTTTTTCTGGGGATAGGTAAGACAACCTCGATACATCGGATTGCCGCACGTTTCTTTGATTTGTACACACTTCAGCCAGCGGCTGTGCCGCTCTAAAGGTTGCAACTTTGGAGTAATTAAGTGATGGCCAGTGAGCCGAGACTGGCGAGGCACGAAATAGCCCTCGTAAAGGCTATGTTAGCGCGAGGGGATTTCCCTAAGGATCGAATTCAAGCCTATTTCAGCCGACCTGATCGCACCGTTAACTATGGTCGCATCCACGATGTTGGAAGCGGAAAAATCGGAAGTGATGTTGAGCCGGCTGACGACCAGGAGCTGGTAACATTTCTCAGTAGTTTTGGGGTTCCACAATACCCGGAAGTCTCGGCAGAGAACGACCCTCTTTCGCAAGCCGCGCTTTCATTAATTCTTAGGGTGAACCGAAAACGACTAAATTGTCTCCTCAAAGACGAAAATGATCTTTTTGAAGCGAAGGAAACTTTTCACCCGAGTGGCGGGCAATTCGCAAAATATGCAAAGACTGCAGCCGGATTTGCCAATTCTGGCGGAGGCTATATAGTTTTTGGGGTAAAGAATGACTCATTAGAACTTGTCGGGCTAGCTGACCAGCGTTTCCTCAAGACTGACAAGGCAGAGCTTGCGCAACGGTTCGATAAATACCTTGCTCCTTCTATTCATTGGGATCGCACGACGTGTGATATTAGCGGAAAGCGCTTGGGCGTGTTGTATATTTATAGCTCCCTGCGCAAACCTATAGTGTCACGATACGAGGCTGATGGGTTGCGAGATGGTGCAGTATACTTTCGGTATATCGGCGAAACCAGAGAGGCACGATCAGCTGAGTTGGAAGAGATATTGTCAGCGCGTGATCGACGGGCAGCTGATGAGCTTGCAAAACTTGTGACTCGTGTGTCTAGTATTGGTGCGCAGAACGTCGGCTTGCTGGATATCGACTCCGGCACCGTCGAAGGCCCACGCGGTGCTTTTGTGATTGATGAAAATATTCTTCCAAAGCTAAACTTTATTAGAG
This sequence comes from Rhodomicrobiaceae bacterium, assembly GCA_050298295.1. GTDB lineage: Bacteria > Pseudomonadota > Alphaproteobacteria > Rhizobiales > Rhodomicrobiaceae > Rhodomicrobium. Next base: position 983 of record JBNKTW010000082.1, on the reverse strand, counting down.
AGGGTGATTTCGCGCTCAAAAAAGGAGCGCCCACACTTAGACTTATAGGCGATGTTGAGCCCGTGGAAAGAGCCAGAATTAAGCCGATAATTGTCTCCGGTCGCGCCATTTCCGAGCACGACATCGTGCGCGATTTCGTACAGCAAGTCATACAGTTCGAACCGAGAGAGTATATTCGTATACAGCTTCACCTTCAATACAAGATATTGCCTATATTTTTCTTTGCTTGGAAAGCGCAAATAGGTAGTGAAGAAGTCATTTCTATGATTATGGCTGAACGGGACGTAAGTACGCATACGCGCGAGAAAGTAATTCAACGCGCTTCGGGCGAACGCCGCGTTAATATAGAAAGTCGAAGATACCTCGCCGACATGATTGACAAAATGCTAAGTTCTGAGCCGATTCGCGTGACACCTGAAAACGCTATTAGAGTAGCACGAGCTGCGCGCGCTTTAACGGCGGAGGAGGTTCACAACATTGATATATTTAGAATATTGAGAGTACTGCTAGCTGTACATGATGAAAAACCTGATCACGCTTTGTATTCTCAAATTCGGCTAACAGCGAGCTATATAGATGAAGTAATATTTGGTGCTGAGCCGGGATAGCGCTACCAAGGGTTTTATGTGCTCCCGAAAATCGACATTTCTTAGGCCGGTTTCCCTCCAGTAGCTTCCTATGGTTCGCAGATTCCGAACGTCGGCTAGCGGCCTGCTGCGACGGGAGGAAGCCTTCACGCGCAGCCGCTTGGCAACCACCCGCGATGCCATCGGCGAAACGGGTAGCGTCTTTCACAAGCCAGCCCCGTCGCGCCGCATCTCGTGCATGAGAGACGCCCGGGAGGTGCGGGAACTGGCGGGATAGGGCAGCGCCGAAATCAATTCGCTGGTATCCCGCACGATATCCGCGGTGATTTTCGAAATCCGCTCGATTTCCTTATGGCGGCCGGCCAAGCCGAAGTCCTTGAGGCACACCAGCACATC